>JABEVB010000047.1 GCA_013044165.1 Phycisphaerales bacterium | reverse complement strand
CAAGTTTGCCAATGCCGTGTACCCTGTGCTGGATAAAAACTTTATTGCCAATGTGCGTGCGGAGGTTCAAGACAATGTTATTCGGGTGCGCCATCATCCAAGCCTTGCGATATGGAGCGGCAACAATGAGATCAGGCACTTCAAGGGATACAACTATCTATTTGGCGATGTAATCGGCAGCCTTGTTACCAGCCTGGTGCCCGGAGCATTTTACGAAAAAGGCAGCGGCGCCTGGCATAGCGGCGACATACACTACTGGTGGGTATGGCACGGCAAGGCTCCGTTTGAAACATTCAAAAATATGCATGGCTTTGTTACAGAGTTTGGCGTGCAGAGCTTTCCGGTACCTAAAACGGTGGATGTTTATACCGATGCCGCTGATCGCAGCAGCGTTCACTCACCTGTGATGCGCTATCATGAATTAGATGGCAGCCGCCACGGCATTGGCATTATTATGAAATATGTCCATGAATACTTCGGTAAATCCCCGGATAGTTTTGACGATACGCTTTGGCTGACGCAAGTTATGCAGGCCTATGGCGTCGGCTATGGCGTGGAGTTTTGGCGGCGGGACATGCCGCACTCCATGGCCGCCACGATTTGGCAATACAACGATTGCTGGCCGGGGCCAACATGGGCCATGATAGATTGGTACCACCGTTGGAAGGCGCTACAGTTCTGCAGCCGACGGTTTTTTGCTCCGGTTCTGGTGACTGGGGACATGAATGCCAAAACCGGCGATGCGCACATTTACGTTATCAGCGACCGCATGCGCAGCGCCGCGGGTGAATTGCTGATTGACGTAACGGATGCACAGGGCAACGTTCTGCACCGCAGCAGTGGCAGCGAGGCGATTACGGCCCGCACGAGCCGCCTGGCGCGTACGCTGCACTTATCGCATCTGCTGGAAAAGCATGGCGTCGCCGACCTGCTGGTTTGGCCGTCGGTGCGCATTGGAGCCAAGCCGGTGGCGTCGAATATGCTGTTTTTTGGTCGGCCCCTGGAACTCCGGTTGCCGCAGCCGCGCATCAGCGCAACATATGCGCAAGCTGCGGGCACTTTTGCCGTACTGCTGGAGACCGACAAGCCTGCTCCTTGGACCTGGCTGAACCTCAAGGGTGTGGATGCCCAATACTCTGATAATTTTGTGCATTTAACGCCGGGTATCGGTCAAGCGATCCATGTAACGCCAACACAACCCATGACGCTGCCGCAGTTTGAGCGGCTGGTGCAAATTCGGAGCATTACCGACATTGCCCCAACCATGCGGGCGTGAGGCCTTTGGGCCTGATGGGCGCAGGTGATGGTTTGGCGTGATGCAGGCGTATCGGGCCGGATGATGCGGCCTGGCGTAGAGAGCATGCGAAGCTTGGATGTCGCCGGCAGAGTTATTCGCGTGTTGAATTCACCGATCAGGCATTTTCGAGTTCGCGCTGATCTACCCGCTGAATGCGGGCGCCGAGTCTGTTGAGGCGCTCTTCGATGCGTTCGTAGCCGCGGTCTATATGGTAGACGCGATTTACGGTGGTGCTGCCCTCGGCGGCAAGACCGGCGAGTACCAGCGCGGCGGACGCCCGCAAGTCGCTGGCCATAACCGGCGCGCCGACCAACTGATCGGTTCCTTCAATGATGACCGTTGCGCCTTCGCGGTGCACCTTGGCGCCCATGCGGGCGAGTTCGGCGACATGTAAAAAGCGGTCGGGGAATATTTTTTCGGTGATGATGCTGTTGCCGTCGGCAATGGCCAAAAGTGCCATAAATTGGGCCTGCAGATCGGTGGGGAAGCCGGGATGCGGCTGGGTGGTAATGGTGGTGGCGTGAAGCCGCTGACTGCGCGCCACCGTGCAGCCACCGTTGCTGGCTTCAACAATGACGCCAATGGCGCGGAGCTTATCCACCGTGGCCATCAGGTCGCGCAGTCGGACGTTTTCAAGCTCGATTTCGCCATTGGTGATGGCGGCGGCAACCATAAAAGTTCCGGCCTCAATGCGGTCGAAGATAACGCGGTGCCGACAACCTTTAAGCTCGTTGACGCCCTCTATGGTAATTCGTGGGGTGCCATGGCCGCTGATGCGAGCGCCCATGGCGTTGAGGTATTCGGCCAGGTCCATTACTTCGGGTTCGCAGGCGGCCGATTCGATGATGGTGGTTCCCTCGGCAAGGGTTGCCGCGGACATTACGTTGGCGGTCCCCAGAACAGTTGAGCCGAAGTTGCCGCCAAGAAAGATATCAGTGCCGCGCAGGCGTTGGGCGGTCACGACGATGTCGCCGCCCTCAAGTTTGATTTTAGCACCGAGCTTGGCCAAGCCGCGCAGGTGGATGTCTACAGGGCGATCGCCAATGGCACAGCCGCCCGGCATGGAAACTCTTGCTTCGCCGCGTTTGGCCAAAAGCGGGCCAAGTACGCAGATGCTGGCTCGCATTTTTCGCACCAGGTCGTAGCGGGCGTGCGAGTTGGTTTCGTCTTTGACCTCAATGTGCAGGGAGCCATCGGGGCTTCGCTGAACTGTGGCTCCTAATTCCGTCAGCAAAGCCATTTGGTGCTGAATATCGGAAAGATTGGGCACATCATCAATAATGGAAGGGCCGCTGGCGAGCAGTGCGCCGGCCATAATGGGCAGGGCGGAATTTTTGGAACCGTTGATGCGCGTTTTACCGCGCAGTCGGGTGGAGCCTTCAACAATAAGCGAATCCATTCGATGCACTCCGCAAATCTTGACATCCATGTCGAGCGTGGCCGGGCGAGTGCCGGGCCAACACACTAAAACTATATCATGAAATGCCGAGCACGTCAGCCATCGAATAGCGGCCAGGTTTGCTACCGGCGATAAAGGCCGCTGCCCGCAATGCGCCCATCGCAAAGGTGTCGCGCGTGGTGGCAACATGGCGAATTTCGATGCGTTCGCCGCCGGTGGCAAAGTAAACGGTGTGCTCGCCGACGACATCGCCCATGCGCAATGCGTGCATGCCGATGGAGCCTGGCCGTCGCTTGGCGTCCTGGCCATGGCGACCATGCTCCAACGCTGCGGACAAGTTACGGTTGGTGGCGGTGCAGATGCTCTCGGCCAGCGCCAGGGCCGTGCCGGAGGGAGCGTCTTTTTTCTGGTTGTGATGCGCTTCGACGATTTCGATATCGTAGGCGTCGCCCAGTTTGCGGGCCATCTCGGCGGCAACGTTCAGCAGGAGGTTAACCCCCAAACTGGTGTTGGCGGCCTGAAGAATGGGGATGTCCCTGGCGGCTTCGCGGATGAGAAGCTGGTCGGCCTCTGCAAGGCCGGTGGTGCCGATGACCATGCCAACATGCTTCTGGCGGCACACGGCAATGAGCTGGCGTGTGGCCTCCGGGGCTGAAAAATCTATAAGCACAGTGGGGGTATCGTGATCCGTCTCGGGCAATGTGGCGGTGATGGCCACGCCTGCAGGCGAGAGGCCAACGAGGGAGCCAACATCCTTGCCAGTCCATGGAGAATCCGCCCGCTCGAGGGCCGCTACGAGACGGAATTGTGCTGGCTGGGCGGCGGCGAGAGCCATGATTCGGTTGCCCATGCGTCCGCCCGCTCCTGATACCGCGAGTTTAATTGCCTGTGTCATGCTCACGCCTTTCACGAAAGCCGCCTATTTTAGCCGCATCCGGCACTTGTACAATCGCCGCGGATTCGGGGCTTTCAGGGTGGGGCAGGCGGTCGAAAAGCCAAAGCGGGGCCGTGCGCTTCGCCGGGCGGCATCTAGCGTGTAATATACCTCTCCGATGCTGCCACCGCTTTTGCCATTGCTATTGATTTTAATTGTCGGGTCTTACTCATACCTGGGCGATGCGAGTTTTTTTCGTTTGTCGCCGGGGGCGGTGTTGGCGGTGGTGCTGGGCATGCAGGCCCTGCTGGTACTGGCGGCGTATCGCCATCGGGGGCGGTTGCTGGCGGCTGGGCCAGTAGATTCAGCCTCGGAACTTCTATACCAATTCGGGCGGAAGCTGCGCAAATTGAGGTCGCTGTCTTTGGTGCTTTTGGCGCTGTGCCTGTTTAATTTTGGTTGGGGCGAGCTGGTGCATGACCGGTGGCACTTTCAAGGTTTGCTGGCTCCGCTGGCCGAGGTGATCTGGATGTTGCCGGTGGTGGGTGCATGGATTGGCTTTTGGTTGCTGGAATATCCGCTTGAATCTCTGACGGCTGACCAGGAGGCCCTCGCCGCGGCTCTGGAAGGCCGCAAGTTCGCTCCGATGCCACCGCGCTGGGCCTATGTGCTGATGCAATTACGCCATGGAATGTACTTGCCTCTGGTATTGCTGTTGGCTTTGGCGCTGCGGCGCTTAACCGAAACACTTCTTCGCCATTGGGGTTGGGGCAGTTTGGCGTATGGTGCCGGTTTGGCTGTTACGCTGGCGGTGCTGCTGCTTGCCGGCCGGCTGGTGGTGTGGGTATGGAGCACCAGCAAACTTACGGTTGAACCGCTGCGGAGCCGTTTGGAAACCATGGCCGCAGCCGGTGGGGTTCGGTTTACCGATATTCGCGTGTGGCATACCTACCATCGGGTGGTAAATGCGGCGATTTTGGGGCCTGTTCCGATGGCACGCTATTTTCTAATAACCGATGCCCTGCTTGCCCGGCTTGATGACAACCAGATTCAGGCCGTCTTTGCCCATGAGGTTGGTCATGGGCATCATCGCCACTTGTGGTGGTACTTGGCGGCATTTGCAGCCGGGGGCTTTGCGGCAGCGGCAGTGGCGTCGGCGGGTATGTCTCTGTGGCCCCGGTATGACACATTCTGGCAAATTACTAACTATGCACTCGTGGCGGTGTTTTTAATTCTGGTATTTCCGCTTATCAGTCGCTTGTGTGAACATCAGGCTGATTGGTATGCGGCACAGTGTATGGCGGCTCGGCCGCAACCATTGGTGGCAGTGGCAGGGGGCGGCGCGACTGAAGTGACGTCCGCAGTGGCTGCGGTTGTAGCCGCGGTTGACAAGTCACAGGAATCAAACGACTTGGACGACCAGGCTGATTACCTGGGCCTGGAGGTTGCCGAGGCGGCTCCTCCGCCACGGTTGCCGCCGCTGGTTGCCGGCGCTGAACGCTTTGCCCAAGCCTTATTGGCCGTGGTGGGACTGACGCATCGGCCGCGCGACCGCAAAGGCTGGATGCATCCGAGCATAAGCGATCGTGTGGCGCTGTTGCGGCGGCTGGCGCGCGACCCGAAGGCGGTTGAGGCCTTTAACAGGCGGCAGCGTCGGCTCCGGCAATGGATTGCCGCGAGTCTGGTGGTTGGCGTGGTTTTGGTGGTGCTGGCTACCATTTACGGCGGATAAATCAAGGTTGTGGCAGCGCAGCCTGCGGGCAGAAAGACGGGAGTTGTGGGTTTGGATCGCGTGGCATTTCAAGGGCAGATATCGGCACGGCGCGGTCAGAAAAACTTGCTGCAACGCATCGGCTGGGCCAAAGCGCTAATCTGAAATTTCAAAAGTTGGCTGTCGCCATCGGACTCATCTACAGGAGCTTGCGGCCTAAAATTTCTTCGAGTTTTTTGGCGGGCGATTTTTCGGGATGCGCCATGGCCGTGTGCGGCAGCATGTAGGTTTGCTCCATTAAATACTGGCCGGCATCTACCGCGTGGAGCACCTCATCACTAAAGCAAATCCAGGTGCAGTGCGGCGGAAAACTGAAGGATGCTCTGGTGGCGGTTTTTTGATATGCCTCATCGAGTTTGCCGGTGTCGTGCAGGCCGAGCATGTAGTGATCGTAAGCAGTCCGCGGAGTGCGGGTTACACGAAAGAGGTATAAAAACTCGCGGCTTAGCGGCACCGGCGGCTTGATGCGCGGCAGCATTTTGCGAGCAAAGTCGGCAAAAGGCTCTCCGATGCGCCAATCGCGTCCCTGACCATGCGGATTTACATTGGCAAATACGCGAATAATGCGTTTGCCTGCCGTGGGGCGGGTTGGGAACGCATCGGGATGCAGCCGTGTGTCGTCCTTTTTGGGTGAGCTGGAGCGTCCGGCAATTTGCACGGGCCGAAAGCTGGTGCGGGCGCGAATGAGAGCGTCCTTATATGCTGGAAACAGGCTCTGCATGAGCGAGAGGGTGCTGTCGGCATAGCGCTGCAGCAGCCTGGCGAGGCCCTGCTGGGCCGCAGCGTCGCCCTTCATACCCTTGATGTTGCCGGTGCGGGCATCGTAACTGATGTTTTTGGCTGCACCGTTGCTCCATGCGGGCGTGAGGTATTGTTTTTCATCATCGGAAAATGCAAAATCAAGTGTTGGCAGGTACACCACGCGACCATCCTCGAGGGCGGTGGTAGCCTGTGTCTGCTGCTCGGGTGAAAATGGCCCGGCCCAGTGCGCGGGTTCGATGCTGCAAATTTGCTCAGGTAGAGGCGTACTTACCATAACGAGACATGCTCCTGTACAAGTTGTATTGCCGGCTTTTGTGGTGGGCTGCGCCCACCGCAGGCTCCTTGGAGGGGTTAGTGTACCAAGGTATTTATCGGCGGGCAAAAACCAAACGCAGGCCCCGCCCGTTTGGCTGCTGCGAGGTCGCCGGCCTTCGCTGGAAATTCGCTCAAATTTGCGGTTGCTACGCCGTATCGGGTATGTTAGCGTATAACGTCAACTGTTCGTTGAGGTGAACGTCCCGGCGTAAAAAGTCGTGACATGGAGGTCGCATCTATATGAAGCTTTCTTCACTTGAATTGGCTGGTTTCAAATCCTTTGCCGACCCTACTGAACTGAAATTTGATGATGGCATTACGGGCATTGTCGGCCCCAACGGGTGCGGTAAGTCGAATGTTGTGGACGCCATCAAGTGGGTGCTCGGGGAGATGTCGGCCAAAAGCCTGCGTGGCGATGGGATGCTGGATGTGATTTTCAACGGATCGAGCGGTCGCAAGCCGATGGGAATGGCCGAGGTCTCGCTCAATTTCACCAACGATGATCGTCGCCTGCCGGTGGATGCCAACCACGTCAAAATAACGCGGCGGCTGTATCGCGACTCCACATCGGAATACCTTGTCAACAACCAGCCCTCGCGGCTGCGCGACATACGCGAAATGTTTATGGATACCGGCATTGGTGTGGATGCGTACTCGATGATAGGCCAGGGGCAGGTGTCGGCCTTTTTAGACGCCAACAGCTATGACCGGCGCGAAATATTTGAAGAAGCAGCCGGCATATCTCGCTTTAAGGCGCGTAAGAAGGAGGCGCTTCGCAAGCTGGAAAGAACCGATCAAAACCTCGCTCAAACCCAGCTTGTGCTTGATGAAGTAGAAAAGCAGCTCCGTAGCGTGAAACAGCAGGCGGGCCGAGCCCGCAGTTATCAGGAGTATTCCGCCCGCCTGACCGAACTCCGCAAAGCCCATAGCCTGCATGAGTACCATCAGCTTCACCTTAAGCTCACAGAGCTGACCACGCAGCGTGGCGAACTGGCTGACGGCCTCGCCGAGGTGCGGCGCAAGCTTGAGCAGGCACGGCAGCTTCAACAAGATTTACAGCTTGAGATGGATGGCGTGCAGGAATCGGCCCGGCAGGCCGAGCGTCAGGCCATGACGCTGGAAAATCAGCGACAATCCACGCTTCAGCAGGAGCAGTTTGCCCGTCGTCAGGCGGAGCAAACCGGCCAGCAGGTGGAATTGCTCCAGCGACGCCGAGGTGAACTGGCCGAGCGGTTTGCGGAGCTAGAGGCCCAAGCCGCCCGCCATGTTGAGTTGCTGGCTCAGCTTGACGAGCAGTTGCTGCGGCAGGAGCAACTGGTGCTCGAGGCGGTTAAGAGGCAGGAGACCGCCGCAGTGGCCATTGCGGGTATTAATCGTTCGCTTGACGAAGCCAAAAGTCAGGCGGTTGACTTTATGCGTCAGAGCGCCCGCATTAACAGCGAAACCAGCGGATTGGCCACGGCAGAAGAAAATGCCCGTCGCCAGGCGGAGCGCCTTCGGTCGCAGCGGCAAGAGCTTGATGGACAGCTTGGTCAGGGGGAGGCCAAGGCGCAATCACTGGAATCGCATCGAGCTGAACTGGCTGCGGCGGTGGCTGGTTTAACCGCCGAAATGACGACGGTGATCGCCCGCCAGCAGAGCACCTCGCAGAAATATTCGGAGCTTTCCGCGCAACTGGCGGAAAAGCGCGAAGCTCGCAGCGGGCTTAAGAGCCGCCAATCGCTTCTGCAGGACCTTGAGTCGCGGCGCGAGGGTGTTGCCGACGGCGTGCGGCAGGTGCTAAAGGCCCGGGAGAGCGGCGAACGCTTTGCGGCCGTTCGCGGCATTGTCGGCGATTTGATTAATACACAATTGGAGCACGCGGGCGTCATTGAGGCGGCGCTTGGCGATTTACAGCAGACTTTGGTTGTTGAAAGTGCGGCTGCCATGATGGCGGAGGCTGAGGCTTGGCGTACGGTGGCCGGGCGTGTAAGCGTTTTGGTGGCCGACCGGCTGGGTGCTGTCGGCGGCGAGTCGGCCAGCGCCCCCGTCAACTGCGTGCGTGCTGTGGACCTGGTGCAGTTTGAAGAAACATCGCGGTCTGTTGTTGAGTATGTGCTGGGCGAAACGTATGTGGTGGAGACACTAGCTCAGGCGTTGGAACTGGCCGGCGCTGTTGGCCCGCGACGTCGTTTTGTGACGCGCAGCGGCGAAGTGGTTGGCTCCGACGGGTTGATTGTGGCTGGCGATATGTCGCGTAAAAGCGGCGCTGTCCGTCGCCGCAGCGAACTCGCCCGCCTCGCGATGGAACTTCATGAGGTTGAAGCCGAGATCGAAACATTGAGCGGGCAGGCGCAATTGTGCGATCAGCAGTCGCAGGAACTTAACCGTCAGCAGCAGCAGTTGCGTGATCGTATTTATCAAAGCCAGAGCGATACGGCCCGGGTGCAGGCGGAGCTTGCCCAAAATCAGCAGCAGCTTCAGAAGCTGCGATCGCAGTTGCCGCTGCTTGAGGCGGAGATGCAGAACCTGCTTTTGCAGGCGGATCAGGCGGCCGCCCGTCGCAACGAACTTGCCGCCCGCGTGGCGGAGCTTGAGGCGTCGGCGCAGCAGGCCGAGCAGCGGGCTGCCGAGCTTGTTGCATCGCTGCAGCAAAGCCAGGCGCAAGCCAAGGAACTAAGCGAAGAAGCCACCAAGCTGCGCATAGCCTTGGGTCAATTGCAGGAACAGCGTAATGCCGTCTCGCGCGAGCTGCTGGCGCAGCAGCAGTCGTTGCGAAATGTACAAAGCGATTCAGCAGCCGTTGAAAGCGACATCACGTTGGCCCGCGACAAGCAATCGGAATCGCTGCGGCAGGCCGAAGCATCGGCTTTGAAGGCAGTAGAGTTGGCGCAAAGCTCGACCGAGGCCCAACAGGCGGCGGCCGCGCAGGCCCAACGGCTTGCGGACATCAAGCGGCAGTCCACCGAAGCGGCGACACAACTGGCCCATCAGGAGCGACAGGCCGCCGAGCTTGCCGAGCAGGACCACCAGTATTCGCTGGCGGAAAATGAGGTGAGCGTGAGGCTGGAAACGCTGGTGGAACGCACCGGCGAGGAGTTGCAGGTCAACCTGGTAGAGGCGCACGCCGGCTACGAGCCGGTTGAGCAGGATTGGTCCGCCATTGCCGCCGAAATGACCGATCTTAAAGGCAAAATCGCCCGCCTCGGCAGCGTCAACCTTGAGGCGATCAACGAGCTGGCGCAGCTTGAAGAGCGACAAAAATTTCTGGCGGCGCAAATTGGCGACATTGTGGACGCCAAACGGCAGTTGGAAGACCTTATCAATAAAATCAACGACGATTCGCGGCAGCGCTTTACCGAAACCTTTGAAACGATTCGCCGCGAATTCGGCGAAATGTTCCGCCGGCTTTTTGGCGGCGGCCGGGCCGACATCATTTTAGAAACGCCCGAGGATGTGCTGGAATCGGGCATAGACATTCTTGCCCGCCCGCCCGGCAAAGAGCTCCAGTCCATCAGTTTGCTTTCAGGCGGTGAAAAGACCATGGCTGCGGTAGCGCTGGTGATGGCTATTTTCAAGAGCAAGCCGTCTCCGTTCTGTGTGCTTGACGAAGTGGACGCCGCGCTCGACGAGGCCAACACAGGCCGCTTTGCCGCCATCGTTGAGGACTTTTTGCAGCACAGCCAGTTCATTATCATCACGCACAACAAGCGGATGATGGCTGCGGCAAATTTGCTCTACGGCATTACGATGCAGGAGCAGGGCGTAAGCAAACGCGTGGCTGTGCGGTTTGACGGCAAAGTTTCGGAGCGCAGGCCGGCTGGGCAAGCCCCAGCAGCTGTCGCGAGCGATACCACAGCCGCTGCCGGCACGGATGCCGGCGGGGCGGAGCAGGGCCGTTCGACTCCGGTCGAGCTTGCCGGTGCCGGTGCCGGTGCTTAATTTCGAGTTGCCCGCGGCATGTGTCGGTGCCGTGGGGTGCCTTGTTGAGATGTATTTTGCGCAGCATCAGCGCCCGGGCGGTGGTAAAGCTGCCGCCGCGATGTGTTTGCACGGCGTTAATGGCGCCCATCGGTTAGACCCATGAAAGATTATCCAAAACCTGTAATTGGCCTGGTGGGCGGCATTGGCAGCGGTAAAAGCGCGGTGGCCGATGATTTTGAATCGCTGGGTTGTCTGGTGATTCGCAGCGACCGCATTGCGCACGAAGTGCTGGAGCAGCCGGCGGTTAAGGCCACGCTGCGGCAATGGTGGGGCGATGAAATCCTGGCTGCCGATGGGCGCGTAGATCGCCGCGCTGTGGCCCGGCGTACGTTCAACAATCCGGTGGAGTTGGATCGCTTGAATCGGCTGGTGCACCCCAAGGTGGATGAAATACGGCGTGATTTGATGGCAGCGTATCGGCAGAGTCCGGCGGTGCAAGCGGTGGTTTGGGACACGCCGTTATTGGTAGAAACAGGTCTTTACAAGCAATGTGATACGATTATATTCGTAAATACGCCATTTGAGTCGCGGCTGGCCCGTGTGCAGGCTGCCCGTGGTTGGACTGCCGACGAACTGAAAATACGAGAAGAGCGTCAGGCCTCACTGGACAAGAAGAAGGAAATATCGGATGATGTAATAAATAACGAGGGCGATAAAGCCGCTCGTCTAAGCCAAGTCCGCAGGGTGCTTTCCAGGATTTTAAAGGTTTAATGAAGCGGTTGGCGGTTTTGCTAAGTTTTTTGGCCTGATTTGGCCGATAATCTATAGAGAAGGTAAGTACTTTAGCGTCATCCCCGATTTACCCCTTTTCCTCATGGAGTTTTGCCTTGCCGCTTGTATGCGGCCCATACGCCAAGCGTATTTTTAGAATTGAGTTTAGGTCGTCAGGTTCGGCGATTGTCGCCCGCCGAACAAGATCGCTTATGAAAAGGCGACAGACACACCAGGGCGGGGCAACCGGGCTGAAACATTGCCTACCCCACCCGCCCGCAGAAGGATTAACACACCATGGCACGCACCAGCAAGTCGCGTAAATCGTCGAGTTCAGCCGCCGCCGCCGTTGAAGAGGCACCAGTGGTTGAAGCCGCAGCACCCATCACCGAACCCGTCGCCGAGACTCCGCCCGCCGCTGAAAAAACCAGCGCTGAAAAAGTCGCTGAAGCCGCACCACCCATCCAAACTATTGCCGCCGTGGATGGTGCTGCCATTATTGGTTCGGCGATTGTTGGTGCCGGACCCAACACCGATGAAGACGAACTTTACGATGAAGAAACGCACGAAAAATACGAGCAGGTTAAACGCAGCGAACTTCACCTGCTGGACCTGCAGAAGATGAGCGTCAACGAGCTGCATGAGATTTGCAAAACCGAGGAAATTCCCGAATACATCGGTCTGAAGAAGCAGGACCTCATTTTCAAGATACTTAAGAAGCGCATATCCGACACCGGCATGATGGTGGGCGAAGGCGTTCTGGAAATTCTGCCTGATGGCTTCGGATTTTTACGCTCGCCCGAATATAACTATCTCCCCTGTCCCGATGACATTTACGTTTCGCCGTCGCAGATTCGCCGCTTCGGCCTGCGCAATGGCAACATTATCACCGGCCAGATTCGGCCGCCGAAGGAGTCGGAGCGTTACTTTGCCCTGTTGCGCGTGGAAGCCATCAACTTTGAGGCACCGCAGTTGCTGACGGAAAAGGTCAACTTTGAAGACCTTACCCCGCTGCATCCCAACAAGCGATTGTTTCTGGAAACCACTCCAGAAGAAATCAACATGCGCATTGTGGACATCGTAACCCCCATCGGCAAGGGGCAGCGCATGCTGATTGTTGCGCCGCCGCGCACCGGCAAAACTGTGCTGCTGCAGAAGATTGCCAACGCCATCTCGCACAACCATCCGGAAGTTTATCTGATCATTCTGCTCATTGACGAGCGGCCTGAAGAAGTTACCGAAATGCAGCGAGCCACCCAGGCGGAAGTCGTGAGTTCCACGTTTGACGAACCCGCCAGCCGCCATGTAAGCGTCGCCGAAATGGTGATTGAAAAAGCCAAACGGCTTGTGGAATACGGCCGTGATGTGGTGATATTGCTCGACTCCATCACCCGCCTGGCCCGCGCTTACAACACGGAAGTGCCGCACTCGGGCAAAATTCTGACCGGCGGCGTGGACGCCAACGCCCTTCAGAAGCCCAAGCGATTCTTTGGCGCTGCCCGCAATATTGAAGAAGGTGGTTCGCTCACCATTATTGGCACGGCGCTGGTGGATACCGGCTCGAAGATGGATGAAGTGATCTTCGAAGAGTTCAAAGGCACCGGCAACAGCGAACTGCACCTCGACCGTCGTCTTGTGGAGCGCCGTACCTATCCGGCGATTAATATTTCCGCCAGTGGCACGCGTAAAGAAGAGTTGCTGCTCGACAAGCGCGAGTTGGAGCTTGTTTACCGGCTGCGTAAGGTGCTCTCCGACATGAATCCTATCGAGGCGGTGGAACTGCTGAAAAATCGCCTTGAAAAGAAGGGCACCAACCGCGAATTTCTGCTGACCATGAATTTGGACTAAAAGGCGCCTGCCGCCAGATATGCGGTAATGGTCTGCTGATGCACGAAGCATCCGCGGCTTCCATACGCCGCGCCCGCTGTTGGGCGCTATAGATGCACATGTGCATTTCGGGTCCGATGAGCGAGGTCAATCGTGTACGCGGCGTATTTGCACCAAAAATGACAGCGCCATGCCAACCAGCGCTCCCAAAATCAGCACCCCGCGCACTGCCGGTTCCATGGCCAACTGCATGAACCAGGGTGGTGGAGTGGTTGCAACCGGATGGATCGGCTTGAGATGTTCATCTATCAGGCTTTGTACGTCGGTGGGCGCCGGCAGGCCCGGCAAGGGCAGCACTTTTTCCGTTGGACTAATTACATTCATTTGGCGATCGGCCAGGCGCTGCTGCAGCCGCGGATTGGTTTTTGCCATGGAAATAAACTTGTCCTGCAGGGCGATTTTTTCGTTTAGAAGAGCGAGTGATGCCGCCAGGCTGTCGCGCTGCTTTCGGGCTTCGTAGACACGCTGCATTTGCGGGGCGAGCACCACAATGCCGATGGCTCCAACCGAGGCGAGCAAAATGCACCAGCTTGCAAAGCCGGCGCTGAATATCAGCGGCAATGCGATGAATCGTGGCAGAAATTGCGGGCGACTCATGACAATCCTCGGTCAAGCCGGTACGAGGCTCTGGGCAGGCAAGAACCATCCATGGTTCTATTTATCTTTATTGCCATGCCGCGGTTGCTGCGGTAAAAGCGGGCGAAGGGACTCGAACCCTCAACAGCCAGCTTGGAAGGCTGGCGCTCTGCCATTGAGCTACGCCCGCGATAATAGCGGTTTTATTATATCGGCGGTTTCCTTAGTGTGTCGCCACTGCCGCCGCGGGCGCGATCCCGGCAGGGTTAAACGTGGGGATGGCGACGTTGTCCCAGCCGATGCGCGAGCCGACGGCAAACGCCGCAGCCGCCTGATGAGACGGCAACCTTACCCGCACGGGATAACCCACCTCTACCGTTAGGGCATTGTCAGCCAGGTGCTGCTCGAGCACGCGGCCTTGCATGCGGCGCGGCCGACCCAGCAACGGTTCAACATAATTGCCGCCATCGCTTACGGCCTCGGCCTTGTATGCACTGCAACTGATGGTGCCGTTGACGCGGCTGCCTGGCGCGAGGGCATCACCAGCATAGGCAAACGCGTTGCGATAATTCTGGCCCGGAACTTTCAGCGTTACTTGGCCGTTTTCACAGCTTTCAACCACAAACTTCATGGTGCGGCAACTCCTAAATACTCCAAAGAGTATACCGATATCGCCGATGTGCGAAAAGCGTGCCAGTTGAGATGCAATAAGGTGCGGGGCAAACGAGGCCCCAATTTGCCGGGTGGGTGTGAGCTTTTATGCTCCGCTCGTGCCAACAGATCGTAAATGGCGGGTTCGTGCCTGCAGGAGCATTCATTTTCATTCAGGCTAGCCCGCCGTAGCTGAGGCCATTCATGGATGGTACCACCAACAAGGTGAACTGCCGCCCGGGCGGTGATGGCGTCGGGCGAGCATCGTTCATGGCCTGCACTCTAAGGCGTATCTCCCGCTTGGTACCAATAGAATGTGCTCTTGGTTGTTGCCGTTTAGTGGCGTAATGTCTGGATGGTGGGCGACGGGAGTTCCATTCTCCAAGACCGACCAGTTTGGCGGGCTGGGAAGTTTAATAGTTGCCTCGCTATTGTGTGGAATGGCAACATCTATCTTAAATGTATCGGTAAGACGCTGCCATTGAACTTGTACCGGCCCGCGTGCTGTTGTAATACTGCCCCGGCACCAGTTGACTTGCGCAACCGGCCGCGGCTGAATGATAACGGCTCCGCCTCCCGGTTGTCTTTCATCGAGTGTAATGCCGGCCACAAAGCTCCAAAGCCACTCGCCGATGGAACTCCACGGCCAATGATTCAGCGATAGGACAACGGGTTTACCTTTTTCGTAGGCGTCAAACGATTCCCAGAACGTCGTGCCAATGGTATCCACCATGTATCCCCATGAGGGGAGGGTGGTTTGATTGACCATGCGGGCGGCAACGTCATGGCCGCCAAATTGCGACAGCGACTGCATGAGCGCGCGAGTACTCAAAAACCCGGTTGTCAGGTGGCCATTGGCCCGTTGTACAGCCGCCAGAAGCTTTTGAAAAGCCTTGGAGGCAAGCGGTTCATCAAGCAAGCCAAACGCAATCGCCAGGGCATAGGAACCCTGGGCATCGCCTTGAATGGTTCCGTCGGCGGACACATAGGCCTTGGTAAATGCGCGGCGAATATCTGAAAACAGTGTGGCATAGTGCTGCTGATCATGCTGTTTGCCAAGCACCCCAGCCATTCGGCTCATGATGTCGGCAGAACGGGCGAAGTATGCCGTTGCGGCCAGCTCTTTAGGTGTTACAGGTTTGCCGGCGCTTAGCCAGTCGCCCCAATCATTGCCACGCTGATAAGCCCAGAGGTGGCCCGGATTATTGCCGGCAACCCAGTCAACCCAACGCCGCGCGGCGGCAAAGTGCCTCTCAACAATGCGCACATCGCCGGTATGCAGGTAAAGATCCCAGGGAAGACTCATACCGCAGTCTGCCCAACCGGGCGATCCGGCGACCATTTCGGTATCGCGCAACTGGGCATGGGGCGTAATATCACAAAAGCGTCCCTGTGGTGTTTGTGAATCACGAATATCCGCTGTGTACTTGCCGAAGAATGCCGCCGCGTCCATGTTAAGCATGGCGGTGTTTACGCAATCGCGCACGTCGCCCAACCACGCCAGACGTTCAGCCCGAGCCGCACAGCCGGTGGGAACATCAAAGAGCATGTTCCACTGCGTCCACCGTGTAGCTCGCATGAGTTTGTTATACAGAGGGTTGGAGCATTCAAACTCGCTTGTGGACGCTATAGCAGCGCGCACGCTCTGACCGATTAAGGTCTGTGCATTGGGTGCATGTGCAAGCCCGCGCACTTCAACATAACGGAAGCCGTGCCAGGTAAAGTGCGGCTCAAGCGTGCGTGGACCTTTGCCATCCAAAATGTAATCATCCCGCTGAAGCGTTTCCCATAGATTGCGTACCGAGATAGACCCATCTGGGTTAAGGCATTCAGCATGCCGGAGTGTGATATGCGTTCCGGCTGGCCCATCGGTGGTGAGCTGGCACCAACCGGAAAACTCCTGACCAAAATCAAAAACAAATACTCCCGGTGAAACCTGGCGATGGCTCACCGGTCGGAGCTTAAGGTTGCGCGTGACATGCTGCGTGCGGTGCCATGTGATGGGGGTGCTGTCACGAGCAATGGTAAAGGCGGGCGTCCAAGAGGTGGCGTCAAAGCCGGGGGTATCCCAGCCGGGTTGTGCAAGCCGCCAGTCCTGAAACTCGCCAGCCAGCGGGTCGCTGTAGCGGATCGGGCCCTCAATGGTGCTTCGCCAGCTTTGGTCGCCGGCGATAATTTGCGTTCTGCCATCGGCATATTGCAGCTCAAGCTGAACCAGCAGCTTGGGCACATAGCCATAGATATAGCACATATCCCAGAGATTCATGTGGCCTGCGTACCAGCCGTAACCAAGTCGGCATGCGAGGGCATTTTTTCCCGATTGAAGCAGGGAGGTAACATCAAAAGCGTCGTAGCAGATGCGCTTGTTAAACTCGGTGAAGCCCGGCGCCAGCACGGCGTTGGAGGCGGAGCGACCATTGATGCTCAGGTCGTAAAATCCACGGGCGGTTACATACAGCATGGCGCGGCTTGGGCGCTCGTCGAGAGTAAACTCGCGGCGCAGCAGCGCTACCCGCGAGAGGGTTTGCTCGGGCGCAATTTGCCGGACGGTTCGCTCCTGAAAGGGAGTATAGGCATCGCTGAAAGAGCCATTGCCTCCGGGCAGCGGCGGCGGCTCTGCAATCAGCGCCGGCGGCGGTGGGCACCAAGCGATGGCTGGGCCGTTATGGGTGAGATACTTCTGTGAAACGGTGGCGGTTTCAACCGAGTCAGAGCAAGTTACATTGCAATTGGTGGCAAGTTCTTTGGCTCCATTAAAAATTTCGATACGACCGAGTGCAAAGGTGTACCAGCGGCCTTCCCAGTAGGGCAGCTTGGTTACGATAACTTTTAAAAACCTGGCTCGCACCGGCGAAAAACCAAATCGCGGTGGATTCATGGCTGGTGGTCGGGGGCTGGCGATGTCGCGGTGGGTGTGATCTACCACGAGCACAGCATCGCTTAAATCCGCTCGGAGTGCTGTTTGAATCTTTAATTGCAGCGGATACAAAAAGCTTGCGTAGTCGGGGCTCAGGCCCGGCGGGCGCGCCGGCTGGAGGACAACGGTATCTATTGATTGGACCTTGCCGAGGTCTATGACGATCCATTTAGCGGCATCGGCATGTTCGGCCATCTCGGCGCGGTAACAATGCTGCGGCACACGAGGATAATTTGCCGGTGTTGCAAGCGTCGCATCGGTGACCCATTGAGCTTGCCAATCGGCAGGATTAAGCAGCCCCATCGTCCAATAGGCCGGTTCTCCGCCTGCCGGCGATTCGGTACCCCAAGGCGAGAGCTGGCCGGCCTGATCCCACACGCGAACACGCCAAAAATATCGTTCACGCGATGCAAGCGCCTTGATCGGCCTAACAACTGCCGCCGACGGCTGACCGGCAACACGGCCGCTGTCCCATACATCAGCCAAGCCTGCCGCGAGGTTTTGCGGTGAACTTGCCACCTGTACCTGCCAAGCTGTTTGCGAGAGTCCGCGCAGGTTGCCGGACAATTCGGTAAGCTGCCAGGTCAGCTGCGGATGGACCTCATCTATTCCCAATGGATTAACCATTGCTTCGCAGCGAAGGGCCATCGGGCGCAAGGGCGAAGGATTCGATGCTTGTTCGCCATACACGGGGCCGTCGGTGCAGCCTCCCACCGTTGTAACAATTACAGTTCCGGTGGCTATTGCCAACAGATCTCTGCGGGAAATGCTGCCCGATGGTGCGATTGAATTATTGCGCTGCGCAGAGGCAGGGGCGGTTTTTGGGGTGTACATAACAACGTCCTTGTGCAGGCCAGCAGGCGGGTTCAAAGCGCACGCGATGTTTTATAATTCCACGGCGGTCAGCCGCTGGGTTGAACCCTTCAGGATTAACGTATAATAGCAGGCTATCTTGCTTTGCGGGTGGTCCGCAGGCAATGGGCCGCATTTGCCAGAGGATACCCGTGACCAATACTGCTGTTACTGCTTCCCTGCTTAAAACGCCATTTTATGATTTTCATGTTAAGCAGGGCGCTCGCATTGTGGATTTTGCCGGATGGGCCATGCCGCTGATGTACAAGGGCATTATCGCCGAGCATCAGCACACGCGGCAGGCGGCGTCTATTTTTGATGTGTCGCATATGGGGCGGGTTAAATTTGCCGGAAAAGACGCCCTGCGCTTTCTGCAGCATATTATTACCCGCAATTTGCACAAGGCCGTGGTTGGCCAGTCGCTTTACAGTCTGGTGTGCAACCCCGCCGGCGGCGTGCTTGATGATGTTATTGTCTCGCGATTTGAAGACCATTGGTTGATGGTATGCAATGCCTCCAACCGCACCAAGCTGCTGGCGTGGTTTGAGCAGCACCGCGCCGCCTTTGATGTAACCATTGAAGACCAGACCTTTGAAACCGCCATGATCGCTCTGCAAGGCCCGCAGGTGATCGCCAAACTGGAAAAAGCGCTTGGCGAGCCGCTTTCGCAACTAAAGCGTTACCATTGCAGGCAGTTACGCTACCTGTTTTTTAACTTTACAGTTTTTCGCAGCGGTTACACCGGCGAAGACGGCGTGGAGATTATTTGCGGCAACAAGCTGGCCCAGATGGCCATGGGTTTTTTGGCCAAGTCGGGCAAAGACTCCAAGGAGCAAACGCTCCAGCCTGCAGGCTTGGGGGCACGCGATACCCTGCGCATTGAGGCCGGCATGCCGCTTTACGGCCATGAACTTTCGGAAGGTATCAACCCTGTTGCCGCTGGTCTCGGCTGGGCCGTTGCCGATGATAAAGATTTTATCGGTGCCGCAGCGCTGGCCGAGGTTCGCCGCAGCGGCCCGGTAGAAAAGCTCGTTGGCCTGCATATAGATGGCCCGCGCACCCCGCGAGCCGACGCGGCCGTATTGGCCGCCGGCCAGCCGGTGGGGCAAATTACCAGCAGTTGCCCCAGCCCTACGCTCAATCGAACCATTGCCATGGCGTTTGTGCCAGCGGCCCACGCGGCGGTGGGCACGGCCCTGGCGGTAGACTTGCGAGGTGCGTCGGTGGCGGCAACGGTAACACCGCTGCCCTTCTACAAACGCCCGGCATAGGTTACATTTTGCAGTTGGCAACCGGCCACGTGCCGGTTTGCGGCCGCGGCACCCGCCAGAGCGGATGCAGTAGCGCGGCGACTTAACGTAAAGGATAAACCATGGCTTCACCGGCAGATCGCTTTTACACCGACACACACGAATGGCTCAAGCCTGATGGCGACTCACTCCTATGTGGTATCACCCGCTTTGCGGTAGAAGAGCTTACCGATGTCACCTATGTGGACTTGCCCGCGGTAGGCAAAGCCGTTGCGGCTGGCAAGGCGTACGGTGAGATTGAATCGGTCAAAGCTACGAGCGAATTGTACTCACCGGTGGATGGTGCGGTGGCAGCCATCAACGACAAAGTTAAAGCCGATCCCAGCCTGGTAAACCAGGACCCCTACGAAGTCGGCTGGCTGATTCGCATCAAAACCGACCGCAAGGATTTCTCCAGTTTCATGACTGCGGCCCAATATGATGCCAAACATGCGACGGCATAAGCCGACGGTATTCGCATTCTCGTTTACATTGGACTTCAAAAGGCCTGGTCGGGGGCCGAAGGGGCTTTGTCGCTGGCGGCCGCTGGCACGATGGCGTCCTTCTCGGCTTGATCGCGGATAATCAGGGCGGTGTACGCAGGATTGGCAAAGCGAATTTTCAACACGCCGCGGCTCTTGTCGGCAAATTTAAGGCGATAGAGCGCGTTGGAGCCTCGCTGCCGGATCTTCAGGGCTATCAACAGAGAGATGATTCCTGCTGCGATGCCAGGCCCAAGCCCACTGCTGCCGCGCTTTGTCGCAAAAAGCCAGCCTATCGAAAGCCCCAGGATCGTTGCCATCATTAAAACGGTCATCGTTCCGAAGGCCTCTTTGCGGGAAAGCATTTTCTGGCAATTGCGGCAAATGGGTGCGGCAATCAGTCGTTTGCCTCCCAGAGCGGACTTGATCGTGCCATCCGCCGTGCCTAGGCATTGGCAGCAAAGGGGTGGAAAACTCAGGTGCCCGGCGCGAAAGAATGCCCACTGCCCTGCCAAGACCTTGGCGGGGTCCACCGACGGAACCTTAACCCATTGAGGCTCGGAGTTGCCATCTATTTTAACCTGCATTTCAGAGGGTGGCGTGCCGATCGGAACCTCCGGTTCGCCCGGGCGGCGATTGGGATTAATGGCCCTGCGCAGCATGTAAGCCAAAAGCGGGAGTCCTAAGGCGGCGACTAATGCGGCGGTCGCGATGCCAACGACGATTCCACTGGGGTGGTGGAGTCCGTGACGAGGGCCTATGGCATTGCTGGTAAGATACACCAGCACTTCAGCGACGACACCGGCTCCAAACAGCAATGCGCCTATGCGCGGCATGCCTCGATAACGTGCTGCGCGATAAGCCGCGATGAGCGATTGATTGACGTGTCGGCATTTTGGGCAGGGCACCAGGTCGGCGTCAGTCTTGAGCAGACGGGTCAGCTTTTTTTGGGCGTCCTTCTGGGCTCGGGCGCTGGCAGCCTTCGTGAATGTGCCATAAAGGCTGCTGGCCTTTCCGGTGGCACTGCGGGTGAGCGTATAGCGAAACGGCTGGCCGCAATCTTCGCAGGTTTCGTGGCGAATGACTGCGCCATTGGCAACGAACCTGAAGGTTTTGACATGCACAAGCATTTGAAAAGTCCCTTAAAAGCTTCTTCCTGGCGAGCATTATAGCCGGAGATTGGCCCTTCGGCTGCGGCAGAAGGGACCGCGATTCCGGATATTACGCGGTGCAAAGCTGTTGAGTCGGCAGACTTCAGATATTGCTGTTGAATGTGCTTTGTCCAAAGCTTAATTCTCTCCCGCACGGGTCGCGCTAGTGGGCATTTTGAGAATAAAATGTCCGACAACTGTTCTGCCGTCGAGCTGTCTCTGGCTGGCACTCGCCAAGGACGATTTTGCTGGGCTTGCAATGTGCTTTCGTTGTCCTGGCCTGACGTGGCTTGGCGGCCGTTCAACCTTACGACGCGGCGGCGCATGCGGGAGCGCATCATTGGCCACTCTGGTGCGATCTTTCGTGAAATTGCATCACACCATCTGCGATAAATACCAGGCGAGTTGTTCGGGGGTTTGGTTGTCGGCGTCTACTGTGATGTCGGCTGCGGCCTGATACAGCGGTGTACGCCGGGCGAGCAGGCGTTTTACTTCTTCAAGGCCGCCAGCGGTGGTGAGGTTGGGGCGTGTGTGTTGCGATGCGGCGTCGGCGCTTATGCGCTGATACAGCACTTCGGCTGTAGCCGACAGCCAGACGATTTTGGCGCTGTGCTTAAGCGCACTGATATTGGCCGGATCGAGCACCACGCCGCCGCCGGCGGCGATGACGGTGTTGTCGAGTCGGGCGGCCTGGGCCACAGCGTCGCGCTCCAGTAAGCGAAACGCAGGCTCGCCGCCGACGGCAAATATTTCGCGGATGGTTTTGCCGGCCTTGGCGACGATAATCTCGTCGGTATCGCAAAACGCCATGCCAAGGCGGGCGGCAAGCAGCTTGCCCACCACCGACTTGCCCGACCCGCGATAGCCAATGAGCACGATGTTCATGGGCGTGTCCTTAACACATCAGGCAGGCTTATCGCACCACGCCGATGGTGAGCAGCAGGTTGGCGTAAATACGCTGCTCGCCGGTGGCAATGGTCAGGCAAACGTCGGGGGTGGATGCGGCGTCGTAAAACTTAAAGCGTTCGATGCGGTCGAGCTTAACGCCTGTGCCGGCATCGTCGAGGAGCTTTTTAAACTCGGCAAAGACCGGAGGGTCTTGTTTGAGCGCGTAGGGGCCGGTGCGAGCGGGCTGCATGACGGCGGCGGCTTCAACCGGGACCGCCGCGAGCAGAGCCTTGAGCACGTCGGTTACCTGCAGCATGCCTGGAGATAAGTTTAAAAACACGAGCTTGCTGTTAGGCCCGCGTTTTGTGGCGAACGGATAGTTGCCATCCGCAATGAGAATTTTGCTGGAGTGGCCGCTGCTGCCGAGCACCTGCAGAATTTCGGGATGAAGCAGTTGGAATTTAAGCATGAGGTTCTCCTGTTTGTAAAGACCT
>JABEVB010000046.1 GCA_013044165.1 Phycisphaerales bacterium | reverse complement strand
CGCCATATTTTCGAATATGCCTCGGAGCTGCGGCCTTGCATCCGGCCACCTTGGGCCGCAATCCGACCGCACCAGCCTTTTCAAACAGGCTCTTAGGGTTATAAGACCTCTTGGGAGCCAACTACTTGCCAGGGTGGGACTTGTGCCAGTCTTCAATGAATTTTTTCAGGCCGCTTTCCGTCAGTGGGTGATCGAGCATGCGCTGAATGACCGCAAATGGAACCGTCGCAACATCCGCGCCGGCCAGTGCCGCTTCGACAAGGTGCAGCGGGCTGCGGATACTCGCAGCCAGAATTTGCGTCTTAAAGCCATAGTTGTCGTAAATTTTGCGGATATCGCGAATAAGTTGCATGCCATCCTGGCCGATGTCATCCAAGCGGCCCAAAAAGGGCGATACAAACGTAGCGCCCGCCTTGGCCACCAGCAGCGCCTGCAATGGTTGAAAGCAGAGCGTCATATTTACCTTCGCGCCATCATCGGCAAGCACCTTGCATGCCTGCAGCCCCGTGCGGATGGTCGGAAGCTTGATGGTGATGTTGGGGGCAATTTTACGAAGCTCGGCGGCCTCCTTGAGCATGCCCGGTTTGTCGGTGCTGACAACTTCAGCCGAAACCGGCCCCGGCACAAGGGCGCAAATCTCCTTGAGTCGCGTAAAAAAGTCCACGTTACCCTCTTTGGCAATAAGCGATGGATTGGTGGTAACGCCATCCAATACGCCAAGCTCGGCGGCTTCCTTGATTTCGTTGAGGTTGCCGGTGTCAATAAAAATCTTCATGCTGGCTCCTTTTTTAGCGAACAGCTTACAAAAGGCATGATAGCCCAATCACCGAATGATGCAAAGTAAAATCCGCTCCGGTGGCGAACATAATGCGTTTTATCTTTAGTAAAAAACGCCGCATGACAAGCTCGCAGTTACAAAACCAAAGACAAAAATGTAGAATTGCAATATACATACGCAAGGAGACTTAGCTTGTTTACTCGACATATCAAGGTGCTGTGCTGGCCAACACTCTTATCGCTTCTGATGTTGGCTGGCTGCTCGACAGCCGCCTCGCATAACTCCGCTGCTGTGCGCAGCGACAGGCAGCAGCTATGGAGCCTTGCCACCCAGGCCGCCGATCACACCCTGACAGCTACGGAGGCTATTGCCGCCACCGACACGCTTTGCGGGCATTACGTTACCTTCGCCAGACTGCAAAGCATGGCAGGGGACGAGGGCCACATGGGAGCTTCGTCGGCTAAGCAGGCGTGGCATAGTTGTCTGCTCGCGGTTGTAGCCGACGCAGCCGGGCGGCATATCATGGCGTTGGGGCTGCTGTACAAGTCGGTGGGGCTTATGCCGCGCGAGCCAGCGTTTAATGATTTGTTGCTGCGCGAGTTGCTTACTGCCGGGCAGTATCGTCATGCTGTGGCGCTGGCGCGGCAGGCGATCAAGTCGGGGCAATTTGGTGATGAGGCATGGCGCTGGCTGGCTTTGGCGTACGCCACGCAAGACCGAACGGTTAAGGCGCTCTCGGTGGTGAGTCAGGGGCTGGGGCACTATTCAAAATCGCGGGCGCTGCTGACTTTGCAGATCGCCATCGAGCAAAGCCGGCACGACGTTGCGGCCCAAAAGCGATCGGTCATGCAATTCATCCGGCAATTTCCAAAGGATCGCAAAGGTTACCTCGACATGATTGATCTTGCCGAGCAGGCGAGCGCTCCCGCCGTGGCCAATTACTTTCGTGCATCTTATCTGCGGCGGTTTCCAAAGGACGACCTGTCCCGCATCTTTAAAATTGAGACTCAAACCTTTCCGCCAATTTTGAGCATTATGCGTTCCAAAATGCAGGCCTTGCAGCGCCGACGGCCCCAAAGCAAGCTGGTGCTGGTAGGTTTGTGTCAAATCGAAGGCCGCCTGCACAACATTTCCGCACAGGCGAGGCTCTTGAACGCGTATTTGCTGCGCTATGGCGATCAGCTTGACGTTGCGCGACAATATATGCAGACACTGCTTGCCGAGCATAAATCAGCGCTCGCAGCCAAAACTCTTATGCAGTGGAGCCTGCGGCATCCAGAGTGGGTTAGCTGGCAGTTATTTTGCGCCCAGTCGCTGATCGAGCTTAAACAAATACAGCAGGGCGACTCGGTGCTTAAGGCTCTGGTGGGGCGATGTCCACATTCGAGTGCGGCCATAGAGGCGTTGGCGTATCGCCTGCAAATAGAAAAACACCCTGCGGCGGCGGTGCAGCTTATGCAGCGCTTTATGAACCAATATGGAACAACAGTGCCTCGCCTGCTTGTGCTGACAGACCTGTACTTTCAAGCGCATCAAACCAAAAAGGCCGTACAGACACAATTGCGGGTGCTTTCCATCATGCCCGCCAATGCCGAAGTGAATAACGACCTGGGCTACACCTGGGCCGATCAGGGTGTGCATCTGGCGCGTGCCAAAGCCATGATTTTACGGGCGATTCGTAATTATCCGTTTGATGCAGCTTCGCGCGACAGCTTGGGCTGGGTGCTCTACAAACAGGGGCATCCACATCATTCGCTGGTCGAGCTGCTTAAGGCGATAGAGTTGCCCGGCGGGCAGAATCCCGATGGGCTTAATCACTTTGCCATTGTGCTCAATCACATCGGTAATACGCCTCACGCATTGGTCGTGTGGGGGTTGGCGCTGCGGCTGCTGGCACAAAAGCAGCACCTGGGGGCTTTAGCTGGCCATGATCTTCGGCTGCGGAGCGCCATTAAGCGGGAGATGAAAACCGCCCGATTGTTCGAGAAAATACGCCAGCATCAGCAAGAGCGTTCCATGTGAGCTGACTGCGCATCGCACCAGCCGCCGGAACGAGCAGGAGCACGCAGGAGCCTTGGGCTTACCCCGCTTAAGCCACCTGTGCCATTTCGGGTATGTAAAGCCATTGCGAGAGTTGTTCAGGCGTGTTGCGCTGCACAAACTGCCGGAATGTTTCATCTTCATCGGCGCGGTTTGCTTTGTAGGCCTCGACAATCTGCCCGATGGACTTGTGCACATGTTCGGCCGGAACTTTTTTCATGGCGATTTTGCCAAAGGCGGCATCGGCCCCAAGGCCGCCGCCGAGCAATATCTGAAAAGCTTCGGTGCCGCGCTGTCCACGAAAATTGCAGACGACGCCCATTAAACCGATGTCGGCAATCTGGTACTGCGAGCAACTGTTGGGGCAACCCGTCACGCTTACCATGATGGGTGTGTCAATCTCAACATTCTCTTCAAGGTATTTGAGGATATTGCCGGCACGCTGCTTGGTTTCAACAATGGCGAGGTTGCAATATTGGGTGCCCGTGCATGACAGCAGGCTCGTTCGCCAAAGTGGTGCATGCGGTGCCAGGCCCACCTTGTCCAAATCGCGGGCCATGAGTGCTGTTTTATCGCTCGGTATGTTGATAAAAATAAGATTCTGCTTGTTGGATAGTGCCATACGCGCCTCCCCCGGAGCCGCGTAACGCTCGGCAATGGCGGCGGCATTGCCGAGTTGCTCCGCAGTGATGCGGCCGCGCTCGACCGGCACGCCAACATACGAAAGGCCGGGCTGTTTCTGCGGGCCTATGCCAAGGTGATCCGTATGGGGGGCATATTCCGGGCAGGCGATGTTTTCGTCGTGTTCAAGCTTAAAGCCGATGGCCGCTTCAAGGTAGTCGCGAAACTTCTGCCAACCCCAGTCGGCGACAAGATACTTAAGCCTCGCCCGTGTGCGCTTCTCGCGGTAGCCGTAATCGCGGAATATGTGAGCAATTCCCCTCGCCACCGCCGGCAATTGTTCTTCATGAACAAAAACCCGCAGCCCCTGACCGATGTAAGGTTGACTCGAGAGCCCACCGCCCACCGTAATGCCGTAACCACGCTGCTCGGCCCCCGTCACCGGATTTTTACGAACTACGCCAAAGACGCCGATGTCGTTAATTTGCGGCTGATGACAATGCAAATGGCAGCCGGCAATGGCGCTTTTAAATTTTCGCGGAAAATTGCTGAACTCGCGATTGCCATCCAGAAACATCTGGTTGATATTGCGTACCACCTGTGATGCATCAATGGTTTCCGCTTCAAGGTAGCCGGCCAGAGGGCATCCGACCACGTTGCGAGGGGTATCGCCGCAGGCAAACTTGCTTACCAGGCCAACCCGCTCAAGCTGCGGCAATATTTCAGCTAGCGCCTCGATGGTGAGGTTGTGCAATTGAAAACACTGGCGCGTGGTGATGTCGGCAAAGCCGCGGCCATATTTCTCCGCGATGTTCGCCACCTCGGCGGCCTGTGGAGCTGTCAAAAACCCATTGGGAATTCGGATGCGCAACATAAAGTGGCAAAGGTTGGGTAGCTGCTGATAGATGCCAAACCAGCGCAGCCGAACAAAATCTTCTTCCGATATTTTTGCCCGCCGGGCCGCGCTCTTGACTACATCGGCCGCGGTGGAATTGGGCACCGTGCGGTGAAATGTTTCGAGCTGTGCCGGGCTAAGCAGCGACTCGAGCGGCTCGGTCACGTCCATGACGGCCCACTCAAATATGTCGTTCCACACTTCAAGGCCGTCTTTGGCCAGCTTGATCGCTTCAACCTTGTTGAGTTTTCGGCCATCGGCGGCGACGGCTGTGCCCGTTTCCGTACTCATCTGTTTAACTCCAAAAACTAAAATCCTATCAATATAATAGGAGTTCAATTGATGCCATTGTAATTGATGTTTTTTAATTTGCAAGCCATAAGGCATATTAAGTTAGTAGGAGTTTTATTCGGCTCTATAGCGTGCTTAATTTAATAATAATGAGGTTACTTAAGGGCCTTGGGCAACCCACGCACCCGCAGTTGGGCAGTGCACCATGCCAGCAAGCGCTGGGCCAATCTGGCTGCTCAACGGCCAACCTGTGTTATCGGGTATGACTTATGCCGAAGGGGCCGGTAGCAATCAAAAGCATGATGAATGCGACATTGGCAACAAGCACCGCAACGCTGATGCCTCGCAAAAACTTATTCGGTGGCGACAAACCAATCGCCGCACCGCTGATGTAGCAAGAAACCAGTTGCAGCGTAACGTTAATCATCCCGAGCCTATTAAACTGCAGCGGTGCTGCAATCGGCAGGTACCTAAACCGCAGCATCAGGTCTATGATCAAAGCGGCAACGCCCGCCGCAAAGAAAATAAACCACAGAATCCCCTTTAACGCTGAGTATGGCCGCGGACCGGTAAGCCCAAGCTCGGAGTACAACTCATCGGGTGACACATACGCTGCGGGGGCATTTGACATTTCTATCTCACTATGAAATCACGATCAGGTCTTAGCACCGGGACGGGTCCACACCGTCCAGCGGTTTGGCACGGGCCAGCCTGCGCACAAACGCGGCCAGCCAAGGCTGCATCAGCTGGGTTAGTTTATAGGTTGCGCCCCGGGTTCTCAAGCGTTCGCAGTGTCTGCAAGGCGTCTGGCCCGCAACTGCCGCAGGCAATCCGCGAGGTACGTTCCGGGGCAGGAGGTTGCGTTGGCGGCCAACTCGCCATGCATATACACATTATTCCAGCCAATATGGTAGCCGCAGCACAACAGGTCGGTAAATAATTCCAATGAACTTAGCTGCTGTGCGGATGGAGCGGTCAGGTCAAAATTGCCCAGCGCCACAATGCCAATGTTACCCTCGTTGGCGCCTTTCACATGGGCGCCCTGCCACTCCAACGACCGCAATTGCCACACGCGCCCGGCAACGTCCACGGCAAAATGATAGCCAATGTCAGCCCAACCGCGGCCCTCCGGCGGTGGCTGCACATGAAATTGCCGAATGCGCTCCAAATAAACCGCCGTGGCTCGCTCGTTTGGGTTGGTCCAGGGAGTGGGCAGCCCGTCATGGTGAATGGTAATGCGAAATGGTTGATGCAACGGACGAAGCCCGCCCGCGTCGGCGCCCATCGGCATCATCAATGTAAACGCATGTCGCGGCAAAATCGCTTCAAGCATTTGCCGCTGACTCTCACCAAGCGCAGCGGCAGAATCCACCTGCGCGAACATGCGGCTTGGCAAACGGCGGTCGCTGTTTTGCGATGCCTCGGCACCACTCATGACGCGTCCAATCAATGAGGCTACTTCACGCTCAACGGCTCAAACCGAAACTTCTGTCCGCCAATTGCGGCCTGAGCCATCAGCCCGCCCTGCGGCAGGGTATACACCAGAACGCCTCGCTGATAATTCACTGCCGTTCCGGCACCGGCTTGGGCAGCTATAGCGGTGGCCCGCGCATCAAATGTGGTGGTGCCCGCCTCAAACTCGCTGAAGGCAACGGCGTTCTCAAAAAAGATAAGTTCACTATAAGTTTGGCCGCCAATTTGGGCGCCTATGGAGGCCTGTGTCATCTTGGAATAGCCGTACAGTTGGCCCTGCTTAAAAACCTCACCTCGACCTTCACCACCACCCACAGCCAAAGCGCCCGTTGTTATGGTCGGAAACACCACATAGCCGTAGGCATGTTTCTTAAAAAACTTAATGTTGGTATTGGCCTCTTCAAACTGCAGCAGAACCCCCTGCACTTTTTGGCTCAACAAATCGCGGCCATATGGTGTAACGGGCTTGGGTGGTTCAGAACTGCACGCGGCCAGCGCCAGCGTCATACCGCAAACCAGCAAATACCGGCGAACCAGCGCCCAACCATTCTTGGCATTCAACATTCCCATGAGCAATCCTTTCGTTCCAACGCCAGGCATGCACGGCCGGTTGTTCGCAGCCCGGCCCGTCTGCCTCAAGTTACAATAACAAAAATCTTGTCTCATGCACAATTATTAAAGGCCATATGTTAAAATGCCCCGCGGCAAAATGAGCCGATTGCTGAAGCGTCGGCTTGATGTAAATAAACTCCAGGCCGGGCCGCAACGCAGGTAAACACAACGCATGAAAACACATCAATCCCACCGATCGCAAAAGTATCATAATCGCGTGGCTGGGCGCTACGACAACATGTATGACGACCCGTATTGGGCCTTTCACGATCGCTTAACGTGGGACCATGTGCGGGGGTTTTTGCCGGCCAGCACCAGCGCGCAAGTATTGGACCTTGGCTGCGGTACGGGTAAGTGGGGCCTCAAACTACTTAAAATGGGCTATCCAACGCTGTTTGTGGATCATGCCTCCGGCATGCTTGAACAGGTGCAATTGAAGCTTGCCGAATGGTCGCAGCAGTCCGACCTTGCTGGTAAGGCGGCACGCGGCACCACCTGTCTTGCCGATGCCGCCACGCTTGATGGCGTACCCAGCCATCAGTTTGATCTGCTGCTGGCCATGGGAGATGTCGTCTCCATTTGCTCCAGTCCAGCGGGCTGCCTAGCCGCCATAAAGCGGGTGCTGCGGCCCGGCGGCGTCGCTATTTTCACCGTAGACAATCTCCTTGCCGGCCTCGATCACTACGCCGAAATGGGTGATGTTAATAAGCTTATTGAATTTGCCGCCACCGGCTCCACGCAGTGGCTCACAAAAGATAAAAGTGAGCAATTTTCGTTGCAGATGTTTTCGCCTGCCGGCATCTCAAAGTTGGCGGCCGGGCAGGGGCTTTCAGTGGTTTCGATGATTGGCAAAACCGTATTGCCCGTGCGAAAAAACCGCAAACTCTATGAAGATCCCCATGCTCTGGAAAAAATGCTCAAGGCTGAAAGCCTTCTGGCACGCGATCCCACCGCCCTGGCGCGAGCCAGCCACCTGCAGTTGGCCGTCCGTAAAGACCCCTCAGCGCCGCCGTAATCCGCCTCCACTGATCTTCAGCGGGGCCTTGAGCGTATAGAAGTCGGTCAATACACTTGCCTTGCGTAGGGCAAAAATATACTATGAGGATGGGTGACGAACACGAGGCGTAGCATGAATGTACTTATTGCCATTCCAGTTTTTAACGAAGAGAAGTACCTGGCGCGGGTGCTTTCGCAGGTTTTGACCTATAACCCTCGGGTGCTCGTGGTTGATGATGGTTCAACCGATGCCACCCCGGCCATTCTCCGCCAGATGCCCCAGGTACAGGTGCTGCGCCATCCCGCCAACGCCGGTTATGGACAAAGCATTATTGACGCCCTGCGCTTCGGGCAAGACAACGGCTACGATTGGGTTATCACGATGGATTGCGACGAGCAGCACGAGCCTGCCATGATACCTTCATTCTTGCGCCGCATAAGGCGCGGCGGGGCGGATATCATCAGCGGGTCGCGCTACCTCGCCCCGCGGTCCTTTGCCGGTTCCGCTGCGCCGGCCGATCGCCGCACCATCAACCAGCTTATGACGCAGACCATCAACAAGCATCTTGGCCTGTCGCTCACCGACAGCTTCTGCGGCTTCAAGGCCCATCGCGTAGAAGCCATGAAAAAAGTTGCGCTGAGTGAACTCGGCTATGCCTTTCCGATGCAGCTATGGGTGAGGGCCGTCGCGGCCGGGCTTTCTATTTCAGAACTGCCCGTCAAACTTATTTACAACGACCCCACACGCCATTTCGGTGGCGAATTGGATGATCCCAACCATAGGCTTCGGCACTACCTGGAGGTATTTTTCCGGGAGCTTTGTTCTGTTCGGCCTGCAGAACCTGCCAGCCAGAATGCTTTTGCGTGCTGCGCCTGATGCGCTGTTTGACCTCTGCTCGCCGCCTCCTGAACGGGCCTGAAAAATCACTTTGGCGCGACGAAATTGTCCTGCCGTTATTACCCAGACAGGCTCTTGGTAGATGCACAACCAGCCCATATCCAGTACCTTTAACGGCATGAAAATTTCCGCGGAAAGCCAACTCGCCTCCCTCACTCCGGCGCTGCCGCAGGCGCAGTCAAATTGGCTGCGTCCCAACCCAAGCCACATCAAAGTACCGCGCAAGCAGGGCGAACTTTTAATAACACCCACGCTATCAAACTTGGTAGCATCGCTGGCCGCTGGCCCACCGCCTGACAGCTTGCTTTCCGCCGATTTGCGGGAACTTTCGCTGCAGGCTCGGCGCGATGTGCTCTTTGCAGCGGAGGCGCTTGGCACAGTTGTTGGCTCTCCGCCGCTCGATATTTCGGTGGCGGCCCGCAGCGGCGAGCCGTGGGTCGTTACCGGCCATCAGGTTGAGTTTTATCATGCCGGCGTGTGGGCCAAGGTAGTGGCCGCCGATGAATTGGCCCGGCGTAGCAATGCACTGCCCTTTGATCTTCTGGTAGATCACGACGTACTCGACGAGCCTGGGCTTTATGTACCGGTAAGACACAACGGCGAATTACAAAAACGCCTCATTGAATGGGCCGAGCCGCACCTCGCAGGCCAGGGGCTGCCGTTGGAGTTTGTCGCGGCGCCCACCGGCCAAACACGTCGGCAATGGTTGCAGCGTCTGCGATCGGCCTGCGGCCTGCCAAGCGACTCACTTGATCTTGTGCTCTCCACCCTCGCTGACAGCCGGCTTACGGATTATGTCAGTTGGCTCAGCGAGGCGCGAAAGCGACTCGAAACCGCTCTGGACATTCATGTAAATTACCTGCGAACAAGCCAACTCTGCCGCCGGTCAGGCTGGTTTGGTTTTGTGGCCCTGTGGCTGCAAAATGCCCGACAATGGGCCAAGCTATACAACGCTGCGGTCGAACGCTACCGCCAACTTCATGGCATCACGGCTCCCAATCAGCCGCTGCCGCCGCTCCACGGCTCGGCAGAAATTGTGGAACTGCCTTTCTGGCTCTATGGTCAGGGACAGCGCCGTGGCCGGATGATGGCCGCCCTGGCCGGTGACACCATCAAACTGCTTGGCTTAACCGGCGAAATCCTGCTGCCGCCATTAACCCAGCTATCGCCTCTGGAAGCCGGTAATTTGCTGCAGCAGCAATGCCATCAGCACGGTCTGCACATAAGGCCGCGAGCGCTCACGCTCACCATGTTTGTTCGGCTGTTGGTGGCAGATGTCTTTATTCATGGCATTGGCGGCGCACTCTACGACCAAATCAGCGATGACCTGCTTGCTGAGTTGTTTGGCTGCGGCGGTGCCTACGGCTGCGTGTCGGCCGCTTGGCTCTTGCCGCTGCAACCTGCCGCTGGCTCTGCCACATCGCCGTCGCAGGTTCGCTGGCAGTTGCATCATCTGCGGCACAATCCCCAGTTAACGCTCAGCGCCGCTCGCTCCGACGTTGCGAGGCTTTTGCAATCGCGGCAGAATGCTTTGGCCGTACTGCAGCTTAAGCCGCCCCAATCGCCCGCAGGCCGTACCGACGCCATAACCCGATCGGCTCGGCGGCAGGCCTTTCGTCAGCTTCATCAAATGCTCGACGAGCTTGCAACGCACAACAGTCCCGCAATTCACCAACTACAGACACAGTTGCGCATGGCTGAGCTTGGCCAGAAGGAGCAAGCCGTGGCCCACTGGCGGGAATATTATTTTGCACTCCACCAGCGCAGTTCCCTGGCGCATCTGGTAAATTGCATCCGTCATTCTTAACGCACGCCGTTGGTGCGGGCGTGCATCGGAAGGATTGCAATGGTTGAGGCCATATTATTTGATCTTGCCTATACGCTGCTGAACTATGGCGATCTGCAAGCCCGCGACCTTTTTGAAAAGGGCGCTCGCGACAGCTACAGCTACCTCAACGGGCTTCACACCCATGTGCCATCCTACAGGGCGTACCTGCAGGCTAATTTGCGGGCCTATCGGCGGGGCTACATATGGGCCAACATCCGCCGTCGCGACTTTAACGCCATGACCATCATGAATCGCGTCCTCAAAGGTTTTGATATTGAGCTTCATCCTTTTGAAATCCGCGCCCTGGCATGGCGATGGTACCGGCCGGTGCTCAAGCAAACCTCGGTAGATGCCAAAACGCCCGCCACCCTGCGAAGGCTTGCCGACGCTGGCATCAAAATGGCCATCGTGTCAAACACCTGTGTGCCGGGGCATTGCCTCGATCGCCACCTTGAAAGCGAGCACCTCCTGGCATACTTTCCGGTGCGGGTGTATTCCTCTGAAACAACAATGCGCAAACCCCACCCCGAAATTTTTCACCTCGCGCTGCGTCAACTCAATGTTGCGCCGTCACAAGCGGTTTTTGTCGGCGATTTGCCTGCCAAAGACATCCGCGGCGCACGCCGCGCGGGCATGCAATCGGTTTGGAAGGCTCCTGCCGACCATGTGCTGCGTAAAAAAAACCATCATGGCGCCGATTTTGTCGTCCGTAACATCTACGAACTTCCCACCACTTTGGCCTCAATTCTGCCGCACGGACTGGCTCTCGCCCAGGTTTGTCCGGCCATCACTCGGACAGGCTGCTGGTAAAGCTTGCCGAACCTTCAATGTGTCCACCGTCGTCAACCTTCCAATGATTGCAGCCTGTCGGCAGGGCCAAGCACGCTCCAATTTACCACCGGCTTGCCGGTCATAACCTACCGCCAACACATCGAGAATCAGGATCAAAGAAATGACAATGCGTTGGTAACCGCCCTCATTGGCCATACGGCACCGGTGGTTCTACAATAGCAGGCATGATAAAGCCCGACTATTTGGTGCGTTTGGTATTTTCAGTTTTTGCCTTGCTCGTCTGCGGCAGCAGTTGTCTTACATACGGCGCAGCGCCCACGGTGCAGGCTACGCCAAGTCTTTTAATGGCCGGTGATGGCCGGGCGAGTCTTTGGCTCTCGTTGCCAACCAAACTGACTCAAGTGCCCGGAAAAACGGGTTTCATCTTGCTGCAGCACCCTGTCAACCAGCAGGGCAAAAGTTCTACGGCCTGGCGCAACATCACGCCCCAGCCGTTGTATGGTTCGCCGGTAGCGCTCGCGGCAATCGCCGGGCACGACAATCGCGATCACGAGGCCTCCACAATTTACGCGTTCTTTTCAACCGGTCAGGTGTGGGCGTACAACGCCGACCAGCAGAAGTTTATGCCCGACCTGCCCAACCATCTGGCGCCTGCGGCGGTCGCAGGCTCGCAGAATGGCATTTTTGCACTCACCGTGCAGCCTTCCCTGCCGGTCGAGGGCGCACCTAAGCACATGCAAGCTGCCACTGGCAGTGCTGAAGTCTGGCGATTTGATGGCGTGCAGTGGCAGCCGCTGGCCTCAATGCCGCCCGCGCTTGCCAACGCCATGGCCCAAGGCACCTCGCCATCGCTGGTTTATGCCGCCGGGCGGCTATGGGCTATTTGGATATCCTCTTCGCCATCCACCAGCGCATCGCCCCTCATCACCAGCGTTTCGGTGGCTTCTATTGCTGCATCTACAAATACTGCATCGTGGCAGTCGTCAGAGCCACTTCATATAAAAGGTCCCGTGGCCAAACTCTGTGCCGTGCAGGTGGAGGGTAGGCTCATGATTCTGTGGGTGGCTCCCCATAGCAGCCGCGAGGTCACCATTGTGGGCGGGCCGCTGCCAAACTCAAGGGGCGACTCATTAAAGACAACCTTTACCCCGATTGCACTGGGGCCCAAAAGTATCGGAATAAATGTCCAATCTTCCCTCGCGATTGCCCCCGATGGCAACGCCATTGGTTTGGCATTCAGCACAACCGATGGCAAGTTGTTTGAGTTGGCTTTCGACCGCCATGGCCGCGTGCTCTCAAACCTTAAACAAATAACCGCCGCCCCCGCTTCCCCCAGCGATTCAACAACTTTTGAACATTTCTTTATCATTATTCTGGCTCTGTTGCTGGCGCTGTCACTTTGGCATCGCAACCAGCCGGGCAACCGATCCTGGCTGGTCGGCGGCCTCGTGCCCGCTCCGCTGACCGCTCGAATGCTAGGGGCTATGATAGATGTCTCCATTCCGCTTATTGCCGTCGGCCTCGCGACCGATATGGTGCATGCCGATGCCTGGCAGCAACTCGGTCATCAGGCAACGCAAGCCCTTGTCTCACCTGAACTGCTTCTGCACGACTATCGCTTGCTCTGGATGCTCGCAGCCTACCTCGGTTATCTCACGGTTACCGAGTGGCTCTTTGCCCGTTCCATCGGCAAGCTTCTCCTCGGCATGAAGGTGGTGGACCTTGACGGCAAGCCTCCCGGCTTTCTCGCGGTGTTCATTCGCAATCTGGTGCGTGTGCCCGAGTTATTAGCGCCGGCGCTGCTCCTGTTTGTCATTTTAAGCGTAGACCGCCGGCGCCTTGGCGATGTGCTGGCCGGCACGGTCGTTGTTGGTGTTCAAGGCCGTACAATGCAGGACACAGCTCCCCATGAGTAATTCGCCAACTTTGCCGCCGGCACACCGTCTTAAAATCGCCATGGTGGAGCCTGAAATACCACAAAACGTAGGCAACATAGCCCGCTTATGTGCGGTCGCCGGAGCACAGCTTCATCTTGTGCGGCCGCTGGGCTTTGTTTTAAGTGACCGGCACATGCGCCGGGCCGGGATGGACTATCTCGAAAAAATGCCACCCATAGTTCATGACGACCTGCCCCAATTCAAAAACATTCTTGCCGGCGGTCGTTATTGGCTCTGCACCGCGAGGTCCGGCACTGCCATGTGGCATGTAAAGTTTTCGCCCGATGATTGGCTTATCTTCGGCAAGGAAACACAAGGCTTGGCCCGCGACTGGCTTGACCACGAACCCTTGCGCGTCGTCACCATACCCATGATTCCCGGCGCTCGCTGCCTTAATGTTTCGTCCGCAGCTGCAATTGTTTTGTATGAGGCCCTGCGGCAAATTCATCCTGCCGCGCCGCCGCCGCTTCATCTCTGATCATCTTCGATGCAATCTCTCACACTCTTAAAGGAGACCCTTCATGCAAATCAGCGAATTTCAAAAGCACATTCTCACGCGCTACGGCAAACACGACAAAAAGCGCGGCACCGCGCCAACCTTTATGTGGTTTGTCGAAGAAGTTGGCGAACTCGCCACAGCTCTACAATCCAAAGACAAAGGTAACCAGTACGAAGAGTTTGCCGATGTCTTTGCCTGGCTCTGCACGCTGGCAAATATTCACGGTATAGACTTAACCAAAGCCATCACCGAAAAATATTTCTCCAAAGGCGGCCCCAAAGGACACAAATAGTCTCAAGGCCAAACCCGCCCAGCAGTGTGCTCCAAATTTATAGAAACTCTGCTGCTGTCGAGGCTGGGTAGAATCCGTCGCACAGGCACCAAAACCCATACGGTTGCCGCAGGTAGGGCGGGAATCTATCATAAGTATGTGTGATTTTGGAGTTGTGCATGGCTCGTGAGATGGGATGGAAGTGCTGCCTGCGTGTGGCGAGCCGGCTAAGCTTGGTCATTGCCCCGCTGCTTTTTTATGGCTGCGCCTCGGTGCCGCTGCGGGTTCACCGTGGCCCACTTGCGGGCGTTGCTCTTCGCGCTTACTGGGGCACCCCGCTGACCGGAGCGGCACATAATGCGGCCGCACATATTTTTCCGGCCAAGCCTTCCGATGACTCTGTCATTGCCGATGTTGCCTTTTATGCCATCAAGCGTATGCCGCTAAATCAATTAACTCCGCTCGATCAGCAAAAAACCCTCGTGCTCAACATCGCCCAATCGCATCCGGCACTGGCCACCGGAAGGTTGACCAGCGGTTCGCTCTTAGGCATCAGCTCCCAACCCGCCGTGGAAGTGACGCAGCGCCTGCTTAAAGCGTCTGGCGGCGGCAGCTTTTTAGGTCTCCAGCGAGCCGCTGTTGCACAAGGCTCGACGGCGCAATTCACCGCCTTCGATCGTTATGCCATTACCTCTGCGCTCAACCATAAGGTTATTAGGCCTCGCATCAGCGTTGCTATCTGGGACCCCGCACAAGGCCATGTAGAAAGAGGCCCCCGCGCAGGTTTGGCACTTAGCGTGCATAAGATAACGGCGGCTCCCAATGGCAACTCTGGTGGCATCGAAGCCGGCGAGATGCAGGTGTTGTCCGTTAACCGCATCAAGCACGCTACCACCTATGCTCTGGCGGTGCCTTTCAGGCTCTTGACGGGCACCAACGAAGCGATTTTAGCTATCGTGCATCTGCAGCCTTGGAGTCAGACGCCCACCAACACAGCCCTGTACCAACAGTCCAAATCTCTTTTTGCCGGCAATCCAAGCGTAGCCGCGTTAGGGCCGGAGCTTGCCCGCCCCGATTTGCTTGAAGCCATTAAAAATTTGCAGGCTACGGCAGTTCAGCGATCGGCACTGGCGTACCTTGCCGGGCAAACGGGTTCTCGCCTTACGCTGGACATCGCGCTTGCCGCCGACAACGCCACGCTTGCCCAGTTGGCGGCCAACGAATCGAAGGCCATTGGTCCAAATCCCAAAGGCCTTAGCCTCCCGCAACTCGGCTGGCGGTTGGATCGCACCACCTTTGAATTGCTCCATGCGATGAACAAAAAGCAGCCGCTGCCCCCATCGCTGCTCGTGCCGTTGAGTGTTCATGTTGGTGAGGCGGCTTGGCACGAGTCTTCGCTGGACCAAATCGCTCGAGGCCTGGCCTCCCGGCGCGATTATCGCCAACATGTAATCGCCGAAAATCTTATCTACCTGCAGGATACCTCTCCCGCCTCGCGCATCGCCGCCTATGACTGGCTTAACTCCCATGGTTGGGCGCCGGCCGGCTATCAGCCGCTGGCTTCTAATAGCGCCCGGCAGGCCGCCCTCGACAAGGCCGAGAATGATCCTGCCTATTTACAGAGGATTGAAAAGTGAGTGAAGAGATGCCCCAACCATCGCGTGGCCCTATCAGTCGGAGCCACAAAAATCGTCCCGTCAAAAAGCCGGGCCGATGGCGCCGTCGCCTGGCCTGGACGCTGGCTATTGTTGTCGGCGTTCTGCTGCTGTTTAGAATTTCACTCATCTTTATTCTCCCCGCTGTCATCGAGCATGTCGCGGGCTTTTACGGTTTAACCACGCGGTATGAGCAAATAAAGTTGGATGTGCTCGGCGGCGATGTCGGCATCTGGGGGCTTGAGCTGCTGCCAAAATCGGGTGGAAAGCCCGTTATCACCGCTGAGTATTGTCATGGCAATATTTCAGTAGGCGAGCTTCTGCTGGGCAGGCTTTACATTCGTCGAGTCGAGGCCGATGGCGCCCGCGTCGAACTTAGCCGCAACGCCGCCGGCCATGGCCCGCTGCTTGACGCGATTATGAAGGGTGTCAATTCAAGCTCTTCCACCCAGGCCGCTGCCAACCAGCCGACATCGTTGTCGTCGCCGCTGCGCGTGCAGGCTTTTCGACTAGAGCATATGCGGCTGCACATTCACGATAAAAGCATAGCCCCCGCGGTCAATGCCACGCTTACTCTCTCTGTGCGCGTCTCCGACCTGGGCCTTCGCGGGCAGCCGACGCGTTTCAGCCTTGATTTCTGGTCGAGCGAATTACTGGATATGCTCCGCCTTGACGGTTCGTTTCGCGCCAATGGCCGCGCTCTCGCCGCCAAAGCCGACATATTCATGCGAGGCCTGCATCTACAGCCTCTGGCGGGGTACCTGCGTCCGCTTGGTATTGTTCCGCATGGCAGTGGCCTGTCACTCCAGGCGCAAAGCCGCCTCGATATGCACGTTCGTGATGGTGGCCCCAAAGTCAATCCGGGCTTTACCGCTCATTTTGTGCTTCAGAATCTGCGTTTAACGTCCGGTGATATTGCAGCATTTCGGCTTAATCAATTCGCCGCTGATGCCATCCTCACCACCGGTTTGGCGGATATTACCCATGTGCGGCTCGTCGGCCTCAAAATGCGGGCGCGGCGCCTGGGTGGGGGGGGCTTTCAATTTGCGGGCCTTAACTTTCTGCCCGCCCGCAGCCGCAAGCCAACTGCCGCTGTCACCGTAAAGCCTAAACCTCAACTTATTGCTGCCAAAACTCCAGTGAAAGCCGCCGCCGGTACGCTTAACGGCGGCTACAAATGGGCGGTTGATACGCTGGCCATGCGCGACTGTGAACTCGCTTTTGATGATGCCACGGTAACCCCCGCAGCTCATATAGCCATTCAACTCAATTCCCTTTCGGCGCTAAGTCGCGGCGGCCTGCCCGGCCAGCCCGGTGAAGAACTCGTGCTCTCCGGCAACGCAACGGCCCCGGGGTTGGCCCAAACCATCGCAATCAACGGCAGCATGTTGCCATTTGCTCCCAAAAAAACGCTCGATGTGCATGTGACCGCCGCTGGCATTACCGCTGCGGACCTTAAGCCATACCTCAGCCGCGCCGGCCTCCAGAGCGAACTTACCGATGCCGCCCTTAAGCTCGAACTCAAAGCCAGCCTCGCAGTAGATGCTGATGGCTCTATGACCACCAGTTTGCATCTTGATCATCTTAATTACACCAACGGGCCACAAACCCTTCTGGCCCTCGCCAATGTGGATGTCAGCGGTATGCACGCAAACGCCCGCACGGGCCGCTTTGAAGTTGGCAGCGTAAAAATTGTAGGCCCATCGCTGGCCGTCAATCGTGAGAAATCGGGGCTGTTTTCTGTTCTTGGTATGCGGATCGTAAAGTCCGCGTTGCCGCTTGCCGCCAATCCGCCAATTGCCCCCATTGCGCCCATTGCGCCGGCACAAGGCAAACAGCCCAACATCCCTGCGGCTGCCGTTGCCATGCCCGCCGCCGCAGGCGTTGTGCTGCCGCGTTTGCAAATAGACAACTTCAGTTGGACCGGTGTTCGCGTGCAGTTTAACGACCAAAAAGTTTCCCCGGCCACCCAGTTTAGCATCAGTGATGCCGGGCTTATCGTGCATCAGTTTGTGCTCGACATGGCCAACCCCGGCGCTAAGCCCATCACCGGCACCATACAAGCCTGGCTTCATGCGCCGGGCTTGACCTCGGGCTGCACGCTCAAAGGCGTGCTTACGCCCAGCCGTGGAAAGTTGGCTGCCAGCGTGCGAATCTCCGGCGAGCAGATTAATCTCCAGCCTCTGCGAGCTTATTTGCTCCCGCTGGGCATTGAGCCGCTGCTGCAGGCGGGAAGCTTTCATGCTAACCTGCAGGCAGGCATTGCCGACACCAACGGCACCATCTCCGCCTCGGTGCATGCGGCCGACGTTGAGCTTGCCGATGGCACAACGCGGCTCGCGGGCCTCAACGACTTAAGCGCTACGGGTATTGTGTCAAACAGCGATGGCTTTGCTGTCGGGGATGTCACCATTAATCAGCCTTGGCTGCAGATCAAACGCCGCAGCAGCGGTGCTTTAGAATGTTGCGGCGTCGCGCTGGTTCCTGTTGCCGCAGCCCCCGGTGCCGCTATTGCAAAGATATCTCCTGCGCCTGCGGCCGGTAAAGGCTTTATCACCAATGTGGCCCACCTCGCCCTGCATAAAGCCACCCTGCATTGGATAGACCACGATGTGCGCAAGCCTGTGGATGTTTCCGTCGCCGCCGATGTGAGCTTGCAGCATTTTGTGCTCGGCAAAAAAATCGCTCCGCTTGCCTCGCTTGCAGCCAGCGTCGCGATTCCCGAGGTCGCGCGCCAAATCAGCCTTACGGGCCAGGTGTCGCCCGGTGAGCAGGACGCAGTCGTTAATCTCCATCTGACGGGCAGCGGACTGCTCGGCGGGCCGCTTGCAATATATCTGCCCGCCGGTTTTCATTCTGACCTGCACGATGGCAAAGTTCAGGGCGATATTCATTTGCGCATAAGGCCCGCTGCCGCCGGCGGCCGGCATATCACCGCATCCCTGACCAACGGCACCCTGTTTAGCAGGGCCGATGCTGCCAAGCCCGCGATCGCCATTCCGCTTGCCTCCGTGCAGGTAACGCGCTTGGACTTGCCCGCGCATGTGGTGGCCCTCGGCAAGGTGGCTGTTGAGTTGTCGCGGTTGGTGGTGGCTCGGGGCCGCAATGGTTCGCTGGCGGTTGCCGGCCTGCGAATTACAAAACCCTCGGCAAGCGCCGCCATTAAAAAGGCTGTAAGTACTGCCGCCAAGCCATTCTCCATGATTCCGATGGTTTATCCGCTTATTTCCGTCCAGCAAGTCCGCCTCGGCGCTGATGAGATAAAATTTATTGATGCCTCTGCGGCGCCCAATGCCCGCACCTGGCGACTCCGCAATGTTTTACTCACCAACCCGTCGCCCGTGGTGTGCCTGGGGCCAAATGCCGCAAGCCTCGGTGACATCAACCTCAATCTCGCCGGCGCCGTTGTAGATGTTGCCCGCAATATTGATATCAGTGCCCAGGTGCAGCCATTTGCGGCCATGCCACGCGCCGCTGCGCAAATAAATGTCGCCGGCATTCAGGGCGATGGTCTGGCGCGACTGCTGCCAGGCTTGTCAAAAATAATGCAGGTTGGCAAGCTCACCGATGGCATATTTAGCGTGCACGCCGCAGCCCAATTGCAGATGAATCGGCGTACGCCTGTTGAGTTCAACTTCCAAAGACCCTTCGTCGCCGCTGTTACGCTTAAGAATATGGCGTTTCGTTCCAAGCCCGGCGGCGCCATAGATGCCGGGCTTGCTGAGGTTCGCGCTGACAAGATATTTGTGGATATGCCGCGGCGCTCCGTGCATATTCCGCTTGTGAATATTCTCGCACCTGCCGGTCGCCTTACTCTCGGCAAAGAGGGACTGCATGTGCTGGGCATGATACTGCCGTTCAAAACAACCTCACCTGCTACCATGGCGTCTAAGCCAGTGGGTGGCATGCACGCAAACGGCAACACCGCAGCCAGACTGCAGCCGGCCACCGCCAAGCTTATGAAGCCCGCATCACCCTCGCCGACAGCGACGGCCCAGGCGTTACCCGATATTATGATCGCCCGCACCGTGGTCAGTGGTCTGCACTTTGATCTTGTAGACACCACATGCCAGCCTCCGCTGACCATTCCGCTGCGCGGTCTTGAGCTGCAAATTATGGGCCTCGGCACCGAGCCTTTGCTTAAGCCGGTGCCCGTGCGGTTCAATATGCTCGCCTACGCCGGTAAGGTTCCCATGCCGTCAGTGCAAGGTGCAACGGCATCTGAGTTGCCTAAGGCGGCTGCATCGCCAAAGCTTGTTCATCCGAGCGTGCCCGCTGCCGCAGTCAAAGGCCAATCGCCGCCATCGTCCATGCCGGCCGCCAAGCCGCAGGCGACTGCTCTGCCAGCCGCACGCCCGGCAACCATAACAGTACCCACGACCGCGCCGGCAACCGCCCAGACCGCCGCCTTGTCCGCTGCGCCACCGGTACAGAGCCATGCGCTCTTTTCGCAGTTGGCGGTTAATGGGCAGATATGGTTGTATCCGAGCCTGCATGGCTGGGTGAAAGAATCGCTCAACGGTGTTGAGCTGCGGGCGTTTTATGCTCTGGCCAAACAATACGGCATTACGCTTGCCGGCGGCGTTTTTGATGGCACAACCGATATTCGCTTTGAAACCGACGGCGATATCCAAACCCACAACAAGCTTGTCTTTACCGATCTTAAATTGGCGGAGTCGTCCACAGGTTTGCTCGCTCAAATATTTCATCTGCCGGCTCCGCTGAATGTCGTGCTTGCCGCGATCGAGGCGCCCGATGGCTCCATCACGCTGCCGATAAGCGTCCCGATTCATCACGGTCAAATCGCCATGGGCGATGTTCAAGGCAGCGCCATTGGCGCGGTGGCCCAGGCCATCGCCGTCGGGTTTGCGAGTTCGCCATTTAAATTGGCGGGGGGGGTAGCGGGACTTTTTGGCATGGGCAAAGCCAAGCCGATTAATGCGCCGCCGGTCATGCTGAGCTTTGCCCCAGGCTCGGCCAATCTCTCATCAGATGATTATCAACTTCTGGCGAAGCTGGCGAAGCATCTTAACGCGCATGATTCGCAGCAGGTTGTGGTGCGGCAGCAGCTAAGCCTCGGCGATCTGGCGGTAATGGCGGTGCGTGCCAATCCTACGCCGCTGGAATGTCGCCAGCTCATCAGCGCTCTACGTCGGCGTCAAACGGCCATGCTGCAGAACCGCGGCCGGCTCATCGGCGAAATCAGCGGCCAACTTGCCATCCGCCTCGGCGAGTCTTCCATTGCTGACGCAACAGGCCAATTGCAATCGCTCGATAAGCGGCTGGCCAACAACCAGCATGCGATTCGTTACCTTGCCGATATGCTTGAACCCGGTGCCGCGCGCGAGACGTCGCGCCGCACACGCGGGGCAGCCATCAAACTCGCCCAAGCCCGTTTGGCCGCCATTAAAGCATTCCTGCTCTCGGCAGGCTTCTCCAAAGCCGCCACAAGAGTGCACATCATTTTTCCGCAGTACAAACCCACCTCCACCCAAACCGGCGGCCAAGCCATCCTGACGCTCGTCCGCGCGAGCCAAAGCTAACCCTCCGCGGCAGTACCGCGATCAAGCCTTACACAAGCGCCGCGGCACTTGCTCTACTGGTCGCGTGCTCACCATATCTCCTGCTCTCGCGGCTACGCCGCGCCCCAGCAGGTTTCCGCATCCAGCAGTTGTACCGGTCGCACCTCATTGCTGCTGCCACTTCGCAGCAAGCCCGGCGGCGGCGCTTCGGCGAGCGCCCAGTTCCACGCCTCAAGGCCAATGCGCACCGACTTAATCGCCACCGATTCCTTTGCACGCAGCAGCGTGCGCTGCGAAAACCCCGCCGCAACTCCCTTGGCCATAATCTTGCGGTAGGGCTGCGGCCCTGGCGCAAGCTCGCCAATCAGCCATTCAATGGCCTTTTCGAGATGGGTTGGATCGGGCCCTGGCCGCTGCGGTGCTAAATGAATCAGCGCGTCACGGTCCGCACCCTCGTGGGCCGGCCCCAACCACTCTATCGTCTGATCCCGCACCCTGTATGCGAGCGGTTTGGGCGGCGGGCCGTAGCTGTTCTTCACGCTTACCAGCAATCGGCGCGATGGATCGGTGTTCTCCTCGCTTCGGTCGGCAACCGCCATCAGCACGCTTCGCGCCATCACCGCCAGCGCCGGATGCCCGAGCACACGATGTATCGCCGAGTGATAGCGCGTCTTGCTCACATGCACAATCACCAGCACCGCCTGTTCCATCTCCCGCGCCAAATCGTTGAGCGAGTGCGCCGCCGTCGGCGTGCGCTGGCGATCATCGGTAAATGGCTTGCCGAAAAACGCCGGCCCATGGTCCACAATCACCAGCCCGATCTCTGAACCCTGGCAATGATAAAACAACCGCTCCGCATCCCGCGGAAACAAAATTGCACTCTCCGGAAATTGCATGTAATTGGGTGTGTATATCTTGCTTAAGTCTGCGCCGGCCTTTATCAGCCGCGGCACCACCACATAGCTCGCATTGTCCTCCGCCGACAATATCATGCTTCCCGGCTGTCGCATGCGTGCAAATTTTGGTGCCTCGGGCATGATCGTCCCATCAGGCCACGCCCGCGAGCTCGACAGCCGCGCCGCAAGGTTCAGCGCAATAAGCGACTTACCTATCCCGGGTTCGCCCGCAAGCACGGTAACATTGCCGCACGGCACATAATTTGTCCACAGCCACGGCTGCGGGTAGGGCGCCTCGTCGGAAAGGCGCTTGGGCACCACTTGCTGAAAGTTTTCCCAGTATTCCGAAGTCTTGCGGCCGTCAACTTCTACCGCCATATCTGCACGGTCCACGGCATCGGCCAATGCTGCAGCCGTCGCCCGCGGCGGCTCATCGGCGCGGTGGGTGTTTATAGAAACATAGTCAGGGCCGGATTTCTTTTTCATGCGTCGTCCCAGTTACAATAACACCGCTTCGTCTACAGCGTATAGGCTGGCATGACAGCCATTGGCGCTGGTGCAAAGCGGTTGTCTGATGCGGCTCGCGCCGGCTGCAATTTTTACTATTTTTGATGTGGTCTCTTGTGGTGCGGTCGCTGGGGTGCTGGTTGGGAGCGGCCAGCAGGCTGGCCGGCTTATGGGGTTTGTGGTGAGAGAGGGCCTTTGAATATTGGTGCTGGTGAGTGTGTTGTGGTTAACAAGTTGCGAAAGCTTAAGTAAATGCTGAAGGAAGCCAAGATCGGTTTTGTAAAAGGTGGCAAAACATTGAGATTTTTTTGAAGGATGCCAAGTTGTGGTTTGGGCGGGAGAAAAAACGGTGTTTTTTGGCATTTTGGCTGTGAGCAAACATGCATGGCTATTGCGCGGTTTTGAAGGATGCCAAGATAAAAATGGCAAAACATGGGGGTTTTGATGAAGAATTGCTGTTTTGGGAATGGATGAGGGGTGAAAAGGGGTGTTTTTGCGTGCGGATGCTGTGATAAAACCAGCATGGATATTGGTTGGTTTTGAAGGATGCCAAGATAAAAGTGGGAAAACGTTGGTGTTTTCCTGAAGGATGCCAAGATAGGTTTTTGCAAATATTGCAAAACATTGGGTTTTTGTTGAAGGATGCCAAGATGCGCGCACGCAGTGTGTTGAAGTGGGTTTACACCACAAGATTCGTGAAAAGGGTATTTCGGGATGGGAATAGTGGGCGCGATTGAGCATGTTAAGTTTGTAGGCGCGGCATAGTGGGAATAGTTGGGCGCTGCGCGGTGGGGGTCACGCAGAGGCACGAAGACACGGAGACGACGGTGATTGTTTTATTTGGCGAGTTGGGTGACGGTTGTTTTGCCACAGAGATGTTCTCTTGTTTGTCAAACCAATCTTTTTCAATCGTGTGCTCATGTTGGGTCCTCGGTTAAGTTCGCGATTTTCTGGTTCAAGCGGCCGCTTCGG
>JABEVB010000045.1 GCA_013044165.1 Phycisphaerales bacterium | reverse complement strand
GAAGCAGATATCTTCACGAAACGATAAGAATAGTTTGACGCATTGGATAACAAATTTAAATACGGGGTTGTATACTTTTTGGCTCCAATTATTTCCGCAATGCGGCATAAGAGATACCCCTATAGCGTCATCAGGTGTTTTGGTCTTTGGCAGGTCTGTAGCGGACACAAAGCCCAAGGGGGCAGCTTGGTGAAAAAGTCAGATTGTATGCGAGTTCGTGAAGGGAAATTGCGAAAGTTCATTGCATAGTTATGCTACGAACGGGCCGTAAAAACTGAAAACTATTGCGCCAGCGTCGCGGACGGATGGGCTGTGCCCAAAGGCCGTCTGGGTCTTTACGAATTGGTATTGGTTTGGCGTGGTTGTATCGTTGCAGCGAACGATATGTAGTCGCAGGGGGGGATTGTCCACTTTCAATAGTGGCCGTAGCGTTGAGGATCGCGGGCGTAATCGGCGAGGCACTCTGCTGAGCAGAAATACAGCACCAAGCCGCGCTCAATGGCCTGAGCCATTGCTGTACTGGGGCTAAGCGTCGTACCGCATACAGGATCTACCATTTTGCGATTATTGCGGGCCTGTTTGTTAGCGACCGTGACCACCGCAGGGAAGGCGGCCGTGCTTCCACTTTGTACTGCATGTTCAAGGATACGCTGCCTGCGAGCCTGCCGGCGCATGGCTAGCTCTGTAAGTATTTTTGAATAAGATTGTTTATTCATTGCCAGACACATTCCATAGATAAAACCTTCATGTACGCCAAAGGCAACTCGCCTGCGTGCATCTATTCATCATGGCAGATACCGAATGGAAAAAAATCGGGAAATGACGGCAAAATCAGTGGGGTGCGAGCGGTTTGATGGATAAGGCCATCCCCTACCTTTTGTAGGGATAATTCCGATGGTCACGCCATCGCATGGCAACAAAACACGGCGGCGGGTGGGCGGCATGCATTTGATTACACTTAGGGCTATTCAGATAGATTAGATCAACTTGGACCGGGTAAGCTTTAACTTTGGCCAGTTCGCCGAAGCCGCCGCCCATGACGTTCAAATAAATTGATGATGGTTATAATAAGCTGCTGCGACTGCTTGGCTTGGCATTTGCCAACAGTTGGCCACTGCATTAGTTTGAGCGGTGGTTGAGGCGGGTTGATGGATTTGGATTTGTCGCCATCATGGGTTTAATGTTTCGCTTATCTGGCCGCGGCAGGCGGGAAAAGGGCACTGCGCCTGCGGGCCAACCGTCCAAGGTGCCGCCGCTGGCCTCCAAAGAGCTTGGCCTGCAGACCACAAGCCACGAAGACTTGCCGGGGCCTGACGGCCTGACCAATGCCGAACTGCTCAAACGAATGTTTCAGTTTGTGCGCCCCGTGAAAGCGACGGCCATCGTGGCGTGCGCTCTGGTAGCCGTGGCGGTAACGCTGGATACCTCGGCGGCCAATTTAACGCGCATTATTATTGATCAGGTAAAAGATCATCTCCACACGGCCAATGTCGCCGCAGCGGCCGGCTGGTCTGCGGGGCAATTATTTGCCGGGCCGCTACGGCATGTGGTGCTGTTGATAGCGGTACTGACCGCGCTGGTGGTGGCGTCGAGCTTCAACGGGCTTCTGCGAAATATTGTCAACACCCGCTTGAGCATGGACATGGTGTATCACATGCGGGCCGCGGTGTACGACCAGCTTCAGCGGGTAGGCTTTGGCTTTCATGATGTGCACCCGAGTGGGCAATTAATCAACCGGGCGTTATCCGACCTGCACAATATCCGCTTTTTTGTAAACCTCTCGCTGGTGCAAATTACTGAAATTGTTTTGTATGTTATTGGTTATGACATTCTCCTTTGGAGCATCAACCCCTGGATTGGTCTGGTGGCACTTTTGCCCACACCTTTTTGGTTTTTATACCTGCGGCATTTCAGTCGGCGGGTGCAACCCATTCAAAAGCGGTTGATGGCATCCGGCGATGAACTCGTAACCGTGCTTAGTGAAAATGTCGCCGGCGTGCATGTGGTCAAAGCCTTCGCCACTGAAACAACCGAAGTAAAAAAGTACAATCAAACCGCGGATGTATTTTACGGCCATGTCATGCAGAATGTGGGCATGTACAGCAACTTTGTGCCGATTTTTCGGGGCATTGCCATTGCATCAAGCCTGGCGTTGTTTTGGCTCGGAAGCATTCTGGTGGTGCACAGAAGCCTGCAGGTTGGCGATCTGATTGTGTTTGGCGTGGCAATGGGCAATATTTTGAGCCGACTGCAGCAACTCAATCAGATCAGCACGCAGTATCAACAGGCCATTGTGTCGGCCCGGCGATTTTTTGAAATCCTCTGTGCTCCGCCCACCATTGAGCAATTGCCTGCGGCGCCACCGCTGCCCGTCGGTGAAGGCGCCATTGAGTTTAGAGACGTCACCTTCGGGTATTCCAGCCGGCATCCAGTGCTGCATGATGTTACGTTTTCTGCGCCGGGCGGCTCGGTGATTGCCTTGGTTGGGCCTACCGGAGCGGGTAAATCCACGCTGGTGCAACTGCTGGCCCGCTTTTACGACCCGCAGAGCGGAACTATTTGCATTGACGGTTGCGACATCAAAACGGCGCAGCTGGCAAGCGTACGTGACAGCGTAGGCTTTGTATTTCAGGAAACATTCTTATTTTCTGACACGGTAGCGGCCAATATTCGCTACGGACACGCCAACGCCACTGACGGCGAAATTGAAGCCGCGGCTCGCATTGCCCAGGCGCACGAGTTTATTATGGAACTCCCATACGGGTATGAGACTATTTTAGGCGAGCGCGGCGCCACGCTGTCCGGCGGGCAGCGGCAGCGACTGGCCATAGCCCGCGCGATTGTCGCTAACCCGCGCATTTTAGTTCTTGACGATGCCTTGGCCGCGGTAGACCCCGAAACTGAAAAGCACATCCGCCGGGCGCTTTCGCTGGTTATGGCTCATCGCACCGTCATGGTGATAGCGCACCGGCTCAGCACCGTAAAGGCCGCAAACATGGTGCTGGTGCTTGAAGATGGCCGCATGACCCAAATGGGTACGCATGAGCAGCTTATAAAGCAGGCGGGGCATTACCGTGACATCGCCCGGCTGCAGCTTGCCGGCGATCACAGCTCGCTTCTGGCCGAAACGCGGCAGCGTCGGGGCGCGGCAACCGGGGTTGTACCGGAGATTCTGCCATGATCAGCGCTGTTTCATCGCCGCCGCGTCTTACCGTGCCGCAACGCTGTCTCAACTGGGTTGCCGGTGGGCGGTTGTACCCGCAGGGTCTTGGCGGAGGCTTGCGGGCACCGGGTACTTCGCGCGATCCGGCTGCCGGGTCCGATCATGAAGCCGACTACAAGCCGCTCGATTGGAAGGTTATTCGCGGCATTTTGGAATGGATGCGGCCGTACTGGCGGCTCTATGCCTGGACCACGGTGGTGGGCTTTCTGGTGAACCTGTTGGAAATGATCACCCCGCGATACATGCAGCAACTCATAGATACCGACATTCCCGGCAAGGCGGCCAATCTGCAGACTCGCATTGTAGCCGCGGCGCTGGGATATGTTCATGTGCCCTGGGGGCAGGAGATTGGGCAGCTTTCCGGCCATTCGCTGGCGTATATGAATATAGCCCTCACCATTGCTCTGTGGGCCATCACTATGCTGGCGTCGCTCCTGCTGCAGCGCTACGGAATCGCCACCACCTGCCGCATCGGCGAAAATGTGCTCTTTGCCCTGCGAAAGCGCGTGTTTAATCACCTTCAGGCGCTTTCGATGAGTTATTATGATCGCACTAAATTTGGCCGAATTTTAACCCGTGGCACCAGCGATATAGATTCGATGTATCAAACCATTGTGTGGGGCATTAACACGCTGATCGGCAATGTGCTGCTTATGCTGATCGCCGCGGGCATTCTGCTGCTGCTCGATTGGCGCATTGGTCTGGCTGTGCTGTGGCTTGGGCCGGTGCTGTATGTGCTTAACAACGTATATCGCCGGCGCATTGGAGCGGCATGGCGGCGCTCACGCGAGGGCTTCACGCGCGTGAGCACCAACTTGGCGGAAAATATTTCGGGTACGCGCGTGGTGGCGGCGTTTAATCGCCAGGACGAAAATCTGGAAGCCTTCAACGATCTGCAGGAAATAAACACCGCCAACAACCTGCAGGTGGCGGTTATCAACGGTGTGTATCAGCCGCTGTTGGGGGTTATCGGCTTTTTAGGTAAAGTGATTATTCTGCTTTTTGGCTCGTACCTGGTGCTGCATACGGCCCTGCACGCGGCTCCGCGTCCATTTACCGTCGGCAAACTTGTCGCCGCCTATATTTACTGGGATTGGTTCATGGGGCCGGTCATAAACTTCGGTAATTTTTACAACGACAGCATGATGGCCATGGCGTGTGCCGAGCGTGTCCAGGCGCTGTTGGCCCTGCAACCGCAGGTCAAAGATAGTGCCGATGCAATCGTCCTGCCGCCGCTGCGTGGCGATGTCGAGTTTGAACACGTAAACTTCAGCTATTCGCCCGACAAGCCGGTGCTGCATGATATTTCGTTTGCCGCGGCCGCCGGGCAAACGGTGGCGCTGGTGGGGCATACGGGGTGCGGCAAGTCTACTATTGTCAGTTTGATCTGCCGCTTTTATCAGCCGCAAGGCGGACGCATTCTTGTGGATGGGCAGGACATAGCCGCGGTTACGGGCGAAAGTCTCCATAGGCAGATGGGTATAGTTTCGCAGAGTAACTATTTGTTCAGTGGAACCGTGCTCGACAACATTCGGTATGCCCGACCACAGGCCACGCGTGCGGACGTGCTTGAAGCGGCTCGGCAGCTTAGCAGTTACGAGGCGATCGAACGGCTTAAAAACGGCTTTGACACCGAAGTGGGCGAGCGCGGTGGGTCGCTGAGCCTTGGCCAGCGACAGCTCATTTGCTTTACGCGGGCGTTTTTGGCCAACCCGCGCATTTTGCTGCTCGATGAGGCCACCAGTGCTGTAGACACCCATACCGAGCTGCTGCTGCAACAAGCCATCGAAAAGCTTGTGGCCAATCGCACCACGTTTATTGTGGCCCATCGGCTCAGCACCATTGTCAATGCCAATCTGGTGCTGGTGTTGGACCATGGCTGCATTATTGAAAGGGGCAGCCATCGCGAATTAATGGCGCTCAATGGCCGCTATGCCGCGCTGTACCGGGAGTTTACGCAAACCTGAAGCCGGCCATTTCAGCGAGTTTTAACCCAGCCAATATGGTAAAATCTTCACGCTATATCGCCAGGGCGATGCGTTAATGGTCAGCCCCCGGCTTACCGGGGTAAGTGCCCCGGGCCATCGCTCTGCCGTGGCGGGCTTCGGCGGTTGGTGACCTGTGGATGCAATAAAAAAAGTTGTGGTAAAACGTGCCGATAATGTCCAATAAAAAAACAGTTGTGGTTGCCATGTCGGGTGGGGTAGATTCTTCCGTGGCGGCGGCGCTTTTGCAGCGCCAGGGCTACAACTGTATTGGTGTGTTCATGCGGTTGGGCGGCGAACTCGGTGGACAAACGCTCTCGGAACAGCCGGAGTTGGTGGCCTGTTCCCCGCAGAAGGCCAAAGCGGCCAAAGCGCATCATCAGGGTTGTTGCTCCACCGGCGATGCCGCTGACGCCCGCTACGTTGCCGGGCTGCTTAACATTCCGTTTTATGCGCTAAACTTTCAGAACGATTTTGGCCGCATCATTGACTATTTTGTCGGTGAGTATAATCGCGGTCGCACCCCCAACCCGTGCGTACGGTGCAATGAGTACCTTAAGTTCGGCAAATTGGCCCAGTACGCGCGTGCCATCGGTGCCGACTATGTTGCCACCGGCCACTATGCCCGCATCGTGCACGATGCCGTCGGCGGGCAGCAAATATTGCGCGGCAGAGACAGCGCCAAAGACCAGAGCTACGTGCTCTTTGGCGTACCCCCGGCGGAGTTGCCCCGTATGCTGCTGCCCATTGGCGATTATCCCAAGTCACAGGTGCGGGCGATGGCTCGTGAACTTGGCCTGCCTGTTTTTGACAAGCCCGACTCGCAGGAAATATGCTTCGTACCCGACAACGATTATTTTGGGCTGGTAAAACGAAAGTCGCCGCAAACCGTGCGGGCCGGCAACATTGTGGATGGCTCGGGTCATGTGGTGGGGCGGCATGAAGGCCATCAGGGCTTTACGCTGGGTCAGCGGCGCGGTGTGGGCGTCGCGTTTGGCTATCCAATTTATGTCACCAGCATTGATGCCGGCGCCAACACGGTGCAGGTAGGCCCGCGCGCCGAGTTGCTGCATCGGCGGTTGGTGGCACGCGAAGTAAACTGGCTGGCACCCCATGCCGACGGTCCCATCGCCTGTACGGCCAAGGTGCGCTACAATTCGCCGGCGCAGTTGGCCAGGGCGTATCTGAACGGCTCGGATGAACTCGTTGTGGAGTTTGATCAACCGGTCCCGGCCATCACGCCGGGGCAGGCGGTGGCGTGTTACGACGGCGAACGCCTGCTGGGCGGCGCCTGGATTGACCATATTTGCGACGAAGGATCGGCCGTGCAAAAAGCCGAAGCAATCTCGTGACGTCTACCACCGTAGCGTCTCAAGCTGTTAGCCGCATCTGTATTGTTCATGCCGGGGCGCTCGGCGATACGCTGCTGCTGTGCCCGCTTTTGCGGGGCATGGCCGAAAAGTTTCCGCAGGCACGGCGGCGTGTATTAACACGCAGCGAGTTTGGCCGGTTATTGGTTCACCTGCAGGTGGCGGAAGATTGTGCCGATGGCGATGCAGCCGAGGCAACGGCGCTGTTTGCCGCTGGTCCTTTGGAGTGTGTGCCGCGCCGTCCAGCTTGGCTGAATTGTGATGTGCTCATAAGCATGGTCAGCAGCGGCAACGATGTCTGGGCACAAAACGTCCGCTCGATCTGCAAACATGGTCGTGTGCTATTTGTAAACCCGCGCCCGCCGCCAAACTGGCCCGGGCACGCTGTTGACTTTCTGCAAGCCCAACTCCAGCCGCTCGAACTACGGGCTGTTGCCGCTGTGCCGCGACGTAATATCAAAGGCCCTGTGCTGCTGCACCCAGGCAGTGGAGGGCGGGCGAAGTGTTGGCCTGCGGAACGATTTTTAACTTTGGCCCGTAGGCTTGCCGCTGCTGATATTGTCGTTGAAATCATTTTAGGCGAAGTCGAATTGGAGCGTTGGCCCGCAGAGGACATTGCCGCATTTACCGCAACATTCACGGTGCATCGGCATGCGTCTTTGTGCGAATTAGCCGACCGGTTGGCCACCGCGCGTGGCTACATTGGCAACGACAGCGGCGCAAGCCACCTTGCCGGCGAAATGGGCATACCATCGCTGGTGCTGTTTGGCCCAAGCCAGGCAAATGTGTGGCGACCGCTGGGGCCGCAGGTGCAGGTTGCTCAAGCGCCGTCGGGCGATTGGACTGCATTAACCGTGGCTGATGTGCAGGCGCAGATGCGACGTGTGCTGGCAATGGATTGACCCAAGACCGCCAAGCAGGCAATGCCCAACCTTTCTAACAGGATGGCTGGCGTTTTACGCGACGTTTTATGGGCTATTTTTAACGCTGCCGCAGGTATTGTTCTGTAAATAATCGTTAAATTTGTTGCTTGTCGCCGGTATGCTTGTGTTATACTCGGATGAGTAGCCGATGAACCATTGGCATGGCGGGGTGTTAATTTGCTGGTGCGTGAGGTTGATAT
>JABEVB010000044.1 GCA_013044165.1 Phycisphaerales bacterium | reverse complement strand
CATCCTTCAACAAAAACCCAACGTTTTGCCATTTTTAACTTGGCATCCTTCAAAAACATCCAATATCTATGGCTGTTTGCTCACACCCCAAATCCGCCCACCAGCCGCGTGGCCTGAAGGTCAAAAGCATGCATAAGCTGCCACAGGCCCCCCGACGCTTTTTCAACACCCCATCGGTTGCCAATCGGGCCATTTGGCAGGATGATATAGGTTTATGAGTGTCGCGGCGATTGCGTTGGCTTTTGCCCGGCGGCGGCAACATAAAGGAGTTGGCCTGTTGGAGGCCGACTCGTTGAACTTTGCTTTTGGAGCATCATCGTATGAAATTAAAATCTACTCTCGCATCAACCTTGGCCTTCGGTCTGACCGCAGCCTTGGCAGCAACGCTGCCCACTACGCACGCGGCCGGCCCCATTGCCCCGGCACCGGCCCCAGCCGCGGCAGAGTCCGCCCCAATCGCCGGCAATATGAAATTCGCCGTGGTGGATATTGTCAAAGTCTCTGACCAGGTTGACGAAAAAGTCGCCCAGACCGACAAACTCCGCAAGCTCATTGCCCACTTTAAACAGCGCGAGCAAACCATGCAGGCCGATCTTAAAAAGATGGCTGAGCCGCTTAACCCCGACAGCGCCGTGGCCCTCAAACCCGGCTCCCCCGAGTTTAAGGCCCAGCAGGATAAGGTACTCCACGCAACGATTAACCTGCGGGAATACTCGGCCTATGCCCAGCAAAAAATTGACCTTGAGCATATGCTCCGCGTCGAACAGCTTTACCACGATATTGACAGCGCCATCATCACCTACGCCTCTTCACATGGCATTTCGCTGGTGCTTCAGAAAGAACCGCTTAACCTTAACGTACCCAACGACCAGGCTCTGGTGCAGGAAATTCGCTCGCGAAAGGTGCTTTACTCGGCTCCATCGCTCGACATTACCCCTGCGGTCATCCGCACCATGAACCAACAGTGGGAACAGACGCACGGGCACTAACGCAGCCCATGCGTTTGCGTTGAAGCCGGCCGCGGGCAAGTTACAGGTGCCGCGGTCCTATTGCGTGCAAACTCACACCGCCCGCGGGAGCAATGCGGCCCGCTGCTTGCCAATGCGGCATGACGGTGCGTAGCAGGCACCCCGTCAGAGGCTATAGCGATGAGTTTTACCGCAGCGGATGTTGCCCAATGGTGCAGCGGCCGAATTGAAGGTTCGGCTGAACACCAATTCACCGGCATGAACTTTTTAGACCAGGCCGATGGCTCAACGCTTACTTTTGTCGGCCATTCACGCTATGGCCGCAAACTTGGCCAACACCCGGCCGCCGGCGCCCTTTGCACCGAAGGTATTGAGGTAAATTACCGGCCTGATCAAACCATCATCTGGGTAAAAGATGCCGACCTTGCCACGGCCCAAGTGCTCGAAAGGCTCGCCCCACCGCCTCCGCTGCCTGACATTGGCATTCATCCATCGGCCATTGTCTCGCCGCAGGCCGTGCTCGGCCACCAGGTTCGCATCGGCCCGCTCGTCGTGGTTGAAGCCACCGCAACCATTGGCGACCGCTGCGTATTGATGGCGCACAACTTTATTGGCCGCGGCAGCACCTTGGGTGAAGATTGCACGCTCTGGCCAAACGCCGTGGTGCGAGAGCGCTGCTCGCTGGGTAAACGGGTTATTCTGCATTGCGGTTGCGTGATTGGCGCCGACGGCTTTGGTTACAGGTTTGCGGGCGGAAAGCACATTAAAATACCCCAAATTGGCCGGGTAACCGTAGGCGATGATTGCGAACTTGGCGCCAATACCACGGTAGATCGCGGCAAGTTCGGCGACACCGTCATTGGCGATGGCAGCAAACTGGATAATCTGGTGCAGATTGGCCATAATGTGTCGCTGGGCAGGGGTACCGTGCTGGTGTCCCATGTAGCGGTCGGCGGGTCGGTAAAGGCCGGAGATTATCTCGTCATGGGGGGCGGATCGGTTATAGCCGATCATGTAACGCTTGGCCCAGGAACGCGGGTGGCGGGTTTTTCGGCGGTTACCGGCGATGCGCCGGCCGGCAGCGAGCTGGTAGGCACACCGGCAAGGCCGGCCAAGGAGTACTTTGCCGAGCTTCGCGGGCTGCACCATCTGCCAAAATCGGCTCTGAAATTACGGGAACTGGAACAACGGGTTAGCACGCTTGAATCCTCTTCAAAAAACGATTGCTCATGAAGTTTCGCTGTCCGGGCCGGGACTCTTTACCGGCGAACCGGCCACCGTTACCTTCAAACCGGCGCCCGTTGGCCACGGCATTGTTTTTATTCGCACCGATTTAGGGCGTTCGGTTCGCATACCGGCGGTGATTAAACACATCACAAAGCGGTCCAGGCGCAGCACCATTCGCAGTGGAGCCGACGCCATTGAAACGGTCGAACATTGCATGTCGGCCTTGCATGGCCTGCAGATAGACAACGTTGAAATTGAAATTTCCGGCGGCGAACTCCCCGGCGTTGATGGCTCGTGCCTGCCCTATGTAAAGCTGCTGCAGGAGGCCGGCATCGTAGACCAATCCGCCGAAAAACATATCCTGCGCATCAGCGAGCCTGTTCAAGTCAGCGATGGTATTTCCACGCTCGTGGCCGCCCCACCTGAAAACGATGAGCTTCAAATTATTTTTGACCTGGACTATGGCCAGCAGAAGCCCATTGGTCGCCAGATATTTTCTTATGTTGTGGGCGACGACTTTGCCTCGCAAATTGCGCCCGCTCGCACTTTTGTGCTCAAGCACGAGGCCGAGGCCTTGCGCAAAAGCGGCCTGGGCCTGCATCTCAAACCCGGCGATGTGCTCGTGCTCGACGACAACGGCCCCATAGACACGCAGTACCGCTTTGCCGATGAGTGTGTGCGGCACAAAGTGCTCGATGTGCTCGGCGATTTATACCTGCTGGGTTGTACCATCCGCGGCAAAATCATAGCCTTTCGCTCCGGTCATTCGCTCAACCATATGCTGGTGCGCAGGCTTAAGTTAATGCTTGATGCCCAGCGATACCGCCAGCTTAGTCTGCGCGAACCGGTCATGGACATTCGTAAAATCAGCCGTATTCTGCCGCACCGCTATCCCATGCTGCTGGTGGATCGGGTCATAGCCATAGATGGCGACGAGCGAGCGGTGGGCATTAAAAATGTAAGCTATAATGAGCCGATCTTTCAGGGACACTACCCCGGCATGCCGGTAATGCCCGGCGTGCTGATTGTTGAAGCGATGGCACAGCTTTCGGGCCTGTTGTTGTCCCGCAAGTTGGAGCATTCGGGCAAGTTGCCGATGTTGCTCTCGATGGATAAGGTAAAATTGCGCCGACCGGTGACGCCCGGCGACCAGCTTATGCTTGAGGCTGAAACCATTCGCGTCAAGGCTCGCACCGGGCATGTGCGCTGTAAGGCCATGGTAGGCGATCAACTTGCCGCTGAGGCCATCATTAAGTTTATGCTGGTGGATGAAGATGCCGCCGGCAACTCGCCCGGCGTATAAATTGGCCCGGGCCGGCAAGATTGAAAGCGAAACGTTATGCCCAAAGTTCATCCGATGGCGGTTGTGGAAAAAGGCGCAGAACTGGCCGATGACGTTGAAGTCGGCCCATTTGCCTACATTGGCCCGCGCGTGCAACTCGGCCCCGGATGCCGCGTCATGCATCATGCCTCCCTCGAAGGCGACACCATCGCCGGTGAACGTAATATATTTTTTCCGTTCAGCAGTTGCGGGCTGGTTTCTCAGGACCTTAAATATCGAGGCAGCAGTTGTCGGCTGCTTATAGGCGACGATAACGTCATTCGCGAGCACGCCACGCTGCACATCGGCACCGAGGCGGGCGGCGGCATAACCCGCGTGGGCAACGGCAACTTGCTCATGGTTGGCGCGCATGTGGCACACGATTGCATCATTTACAACCGGTGCATTCTTGCCAATAACGTGCTGCTCGCCGGCCATGTCGAGGTTCAGGACGGAGCGGTTATTTCCGGCGCCGCGGCATTGCATCATTTTGTTACTGTGGGCAAACTCGCCTTTATCGGCGGCATTTCCGCCGTCGTCCACGACATTCCACCGTTTATGATCGCCGATGGCAACAAAGCTATCGTCCGCGGCCTCAACCGCACCGGGCTGCGGCGCTGCGGCTACAGCGAGCAGCAGGTTGAACCGCTGCGCGTCGCGTGGCGCATGCTCTACAAGCAGGAAGACCCCATTGCGGTACAGGCCCCAAAACTCGCCGCACTATTTCCCGACAACCCCGACATAAAATATCTACTGGCCTTTATTGAGCGCTCCGCCAAAGGCAAGTACGGTCGCTACCGCGAGTCGCTGCGCGGCACCTTTGAAAATGGCGACGACGAAGCCGCCATCGCCTGAGAATTACAAGCTCGCGGAAACACCCCGCAACCTGCAGGAGTCATATTGCCATGCCAACCCCCAATGCCACGCTTCCGCCGGTGCTTAACGTGGCCGTGGTTGGCGCCGGCCGCATGGGGCGGCACCATGCCCGCATCTACAGGCAACTGTCAACGGCCAACCTGCTGGCCGTTGTGGATCCCAATCTTGCCGCAGCCCAACGCCTCGCCGATGAATTCAACTGCCGGGCGCTGGCCGACGTGGAGCAGCTTTTTGCAATTGCCGAGCCGCTTCATGCCGCCACCATCGCCACGCCCACGGTGACGCATCGGGCCATTGCCGAATCCCTGGCTCCTCATGGAGTACATCTTCTTATCGAAAAGCCGCTTGCCCCCACCCTTGCCGACGCCGAAGCCATTGTTGAGCTTGCCCGCCGCAACAACTGCGTGTTGCAGGTAGGCCATTCAGAACGCTTTAACCCCGTTGTGCTGGCTCTGCGGCAGTACACGCTGGCGCCGCAGTTTATTGAAGTCACACGCATCAGCCCTATGACATTTCGCAGCATAGATATCGGCGTAGTCCTCGACATGATGATTCACGACATTGACATTGTGCATCATCTCGTGCGGTCGCCGGTTAAGTCGGTCGCGGCCGTGGGAGTCAACGTCATCGGCAAGTACGAGGACGTTGCCAACGTGCGGCTCGCCTTTGCCAACGGCTGCGTGGCCAACCTTACCGCAAGCCGACTGGCGCTTAAAACGGAGCGGCGCATGCGGCTCTTCAGCCCCGATTGCTATGTAAGCGCCGATTATCAGAAAAAGGCGGGAGTCGTCATTCGCCGCACGGCCAACGAAGCCGAGCTTGAAATGGTGCGAGCCAAAATGGCCGCCAACGAAACCGCCGACCTCTCACAGATAGACTACACCAAGCTGGTAAACTACGAAGAACTCATCGTCGAAGACCGCGAGCCGCTTCGCATGGAACTCGAAAGCTTTTTAACCAGCGTTCTCACCGGCCGCGAACCGGAAGTCACCGGCAGCGATGGCTGCGCTGCCGTTGACATCGCCATGCGCATTACCGAATCCATCGCGGAACACCAATGGCAAATCAACCAGCACCAGGCGAAGCAATAGCAAGCTGCCTGCCGACACCAGCAATCGCTTGGCGGCACGCGGCGAGCGTGCCGGCTGCAGCAGTTATGCCGCAGGCTGGCCTATGCGGCGCAAAAACTCTGCTTCATCAATGACTTCAATGCCAAGCTTGCCTGCTTTGGCCAGTTTAGAGCCGGCCTCCGCGCCCGCCACCACAAATGAGGTCGCTTTGCTTACACTGTCGCTGGATATTCCACCGTGCCTTTCTATGGCGGCTTTGATTTCGCTGCGTGAAAACCGCTCGAGCGTCCCGGTAACAACAATGGTTTTTCCGGCCAGCGGGCCAACGCCAACCGCCGCCGCAGAGGTTGCCGCATCCGTGGATACTCCCAAGGCTTGAAGCTCGCGCAGCAGTTCAAGGCCGCCCTGCTCATGTAAAAAACTCCAGACCGATTGCGCCACCACATCGCCCACACCATCTATGGCCTGAAATTGCTCCATGCCCGCGGCCGCAAGCTCGTCCAGCGTTGGAAAGGCCCGCGCAATATCCACCGCAGTGCGTGTGCCTACATGCAAAATGCCCAACGAGGCCAACAGCCGCTCAAGCCCGCGAGCCTTACTTGCTTCGATGCCGGTCAAAAGACCATCGGCTGATTTTTCGCCCATTCTATCAAGCGCTGCCACCGCGGTTCGGTCTAAACGATACAAATCGGGTAAGCGCTTTACCAACCCGGCCTGCATAAGTTGCTCGACAATGGCCGGGCCAAGGTTTTCTATATCCATCTGGTTGCGTCCGCCGAAGTAGCGCAGCTTTTGTGCCAGTTTTTCAGGACAGTTGGAATTGGTGCAGCGTACAAAGCCGCCGTCGCGCTCGGTTGCCACATGGCATGCCGGGCACTGCTCCGGCGGCACAATGGCCCGTGCGTGCGCCGGCCGAGCCTCCGGCACATTACCGACTACATACGGAATAATTTCTCCGGCCTTTTCCACCAGTACCTGGTCGTGCAGGCGAAGATCCTTGCGTGCGATTTCATCAAAATTATGCAGACTCGCGCGGTACACTTTGGTGCCGCTTATAAATACCGGCGGTTCAAACTCGGCCACGGGCGTAATGGTGCCGGTTTTCCCCACCTGAAACACCACGCGAGCCAATTCAGTACGCGCCTGTTCGGGCTGGTATTTAAAGGCGATGCACCAGCGCGGCGCCCGCGCGGTAGCCCCCAATACCTGCCGCTGGGCAAACGAATCTATCTTTACCACCACGCCATCGGTATCAAACGGCAAATTCCGTCGCTGCTGCGCGAACGACTCTATAAACTGCTGCACCGCGTCAATCGTGCTGCACGCGGCAATGTTGGGCGGTTGACCAAAACCAACGGCCGCCACAAACGCCAACCACTGCCGATAGCTCGTAAACTCAAAACCCTCTACCGCGCCCTGCCCATGCGGCAGAAATCGCAGCTTGCGGGCCGCCACCGTGCGCGAGTCCAGCAGTTTAAGCGTGCCCGCGGCGGTATTGCGCGGGTTGGCGTATGCTTCTTCGCCGGCCTCTTCCTGCTGCTGGTTCATCAGGGCAAATTGCTGCCTCGTTAAAAACACCTCCCCACGAATCTCCACCACCGGCGGCACCGCGGCGGGCATAGCAAACGGCCCCTCACTCCTGACGCCAAGTTCCAGCGACAATGGAATGCTTTTAATGGTGCGTACATTGACCGTAACATCATCGCCTGCCGCACCATCGCCGCGTGTAGCGGCCTGCACCAGCTTGCCTTTTTCATACCTTAGCGAAAGCGATACGCCATCAATTTTAGGCTCGCACACATATTCAAACTCGCTCACCCCTGCCGCCAGAAGCAATTTGCGCACGCGCGCGTCAAACGCCACGAGTTCGCCGGGGGTATATGTGTTGTCTATGGAAATCATGGGCAGGGCATGGCGCACCTGCGCAAAGCCCTTGAGCGGCGCAGCCCCGACGCGCTGCGTTGGCGAATCTGGCATAATAAGTTCGGGATGCTGCGCCTCAAGCTCGCCAAGCCGGCGAACGATCTCATCATACTGGGTATCGGTTATCTCAGGCCGGGCGTCACCATAGTAGAGTTGGTCGTGATGACGTATTTGCCGACGAAGCTTTTCAATCTCGGTGGCTGCGGTATTCATGATGCTGTTTATACCCAGCGGCCGCTCCGCCTGCCAGCCGTCGGCAGTTGCCGCGCCAGCGTCCAGGCAATGGCGATGGCGTCAGCCACATCGGGCGGAGATGGTGGCTTGGCCAGCTTACACAATGCCGCTACGCTGCGCTGAATTTGCGACTTTGACGCATGCCCATTGCCCGTGATTGTTTTTTTTACCAGCGTGCTGGGCATGTTAACCACCGCAACACCCGCCTGCTGTGCCGCCAGCAAAATCACGCCGCGCGCATGCCCCATGAGAATAGCCGTCGCCGGATGCTTGTAATGGGCGTAAAGTTGCTCCACCGCAACGCGATCGCACGCATATTCGCCAAGCAATTCCGCAACCTGTCGGTGCAATTCCTCCAGCCGCGGAGCAATGTCCTTGTGCCGCGCCAGCCGAATCACACCCGCCTCCTCCAGCCGCGGCTGCATACGCACCACGCTCACGAGTGCGTAGCCGGTAAGCTGCAGGCCGGGGTCTATGCCCAAAATACGCATGGCTACTTCCTTGAGCCGCATAGGCCGCGTCAGCTTGCCGCCAACAAAACAACGCAATGACATGCGATCGCCTTTTCCTGCCCAACGGCATCAACATGTTCGTTGGTCTTTCCTTTAAGGTTGATGCGGTCCTGCTCAATTCCCAGCAGCTCGGCCAGGCGAGCCTTCATGGCAGACTTATGCGGCGAGAGCTTAGGCGTTTGCGCTATAATCACCACATCCACATTTACAATCCGCCATCGGGTTTGCGCCAAACGCTGCAGAGCGGCGGCCAGCAGCCGCGCCGAATCTACCCCTTTATAGGCAGGGTCGGTATTCGGAAACATTTCGCCCACATCGGGCAAACCGGCGGCTCCGGTGATGGCGTCTATCAGCGCGTGGAGCACCACATCGGCATCCGAATGGCCCGCGAGGCCAAACGAGTGCGGCACCGTAACATTGGCCAGCACAAGCGGCCGTCCCGGCTCGGTTCGGTGCAGGTCGTAGCCGAGGCCAACGCGGTAGTCGTTCATCATGTGTCTCTCATGTAAGGTGGCAATCACTCTTCTTTAAGGCCATATTCTTTGATTTTTCGGTACAGCGTGCGTTCGCCAATACCCAGCATCTGGGCCGCCTGCTCGCGGTTGCCATTCACCATTTCCAGCGTACGTTCAATCGCTTGACGCTCCAACTCGGCAAGGTTCATACCCGCCAGGCTGGTGATGGCCGTCGTTTGAGCGCTTTGGCCTACCGGCACCAGCGCGGTGGAGACTGTTTCGACCGAATAGCGGCCCAGCAAATCGGGGGGTATGTCGGCTGCGGTAAGCCGCGGGCCATTGGCCAGGGCCACCATATTTGCGACAACGTTTTCAAGCTGACGCACATTTCCCGGCCAATCATAGGCAATAAGCATATTGCGGGCGTCGGCGTCTATGCCTTCGATCTTTTTGTCCATACGGGCGCTGCTGCGGTCAATGGCATGCTCAATCAGCGGCGGAATGTCTTCGCGGCGCATGCGCAGCGGCAACAGGCGGATAGTGGCCCCTTTGATTCTAAAATACAAATCGTCGCGAAATTCGCGGTCTTTGACCGCCTGCTCCAAGTCCTTGTTCGTGGCCGCCACAAAACGAACATCCACCTGAATCGGATCATTGGAGCCTAACCGCGTGATTTGCTGATCTTGCAAAACCCGCAAAAGCTTCGCCTGCATGGTCAGAGGCATATCACCAATTTCATCCAGAAAAAGCGTGCCGCCGTCGGCGTATTCGAAGCGGCCGATGCGGTCGCCGCGGGCATCGGTAAACGCCCCGCGAACATGGCCGAAAAGCTCATCTTCCAGAGTGCTTTCATTCAGGCCGGCACAGTTGAGCGCCACAAACCGCCCGCCGCTGCGCCGGGAGTTCTGGTGCAAGGCCCGGGCGATTAGTTCTTTGCCGGTGCCCGATTCGCCCAAAATCAGCACGCTGATGTTGGTGGGCGCTATTTGCCGCACAAGCTGAAGCGTACGCTTCATTGAGTCGCTGTTGCCAATAATGCCCGGCATGCCGAATTTATGATCCAGAGCCTGCTGCAGGGTGCTGTTTTGCTGGGCCAAACGCACCTTTTCGCCGGCGCGCCGAACCTGCGAGCGAATTAAATCCAAGTCCAGCGGCTTTTGAATAAAGTCGTAAGCGCCTTCGCGCATCGCCTCCACCGCTATGGATACGTCGCCATAGGCCGTGACGACTATCACCTCCATAAGCGGATGGTTCTGCTTGACGGTTTGCAGCAGTTCAAAGCCGTCGCGCTTGTTATCCATACGCAGGTCGGTAATGACAAGGTCAAATTCATCGTCCGTCAGGGCTTTTCGGGCCTCGACGAGGTTATGCGCCTGGCGAACCGAATAACCGATGCGAACTATTGCCTCGCTGATGGCGTCGGCGTGGTCCAGATCATCATCTACAACCAATACTTTTGGGTTTTTATCTTTACTCATGGCAGCATAACAATAACGGCTGATGCGGCCAGTGGCCAGCCAACCAAGGTCATCACGCATTACGCTGTGGGCGGCACCAATGCCGCCAGCGGCTTCCCGCGCTGTTTAGCCGTCCGAGTGCCGCAAGCATGGGCACATTGCGTCAACGCTGCCTGCAAATTAATCATTGCTCGCGGCCAAGGGCAATATGATTGGGCATAAAATTGACTCTCTAGATTTTGGCGACGGGCCAAATGCGCTCAAAATACAAGCAAAATGGTGATTTAGCTGCGGTTTAGAGCGGTTTTTATCGGCATGGCAGCCGCGTGCTCCCTTCGAGTACCCGCAATACGCCAAACGGATTAAACAAAACCCTCTTCTGGCACGCGGCTTGCAATATACAAGAACGTGACGGGTTGAAGGCAACCCGCCGGGAGAGCAGAAAAATTTGGTGCATGGTGCAGACCTCTCCTTTTGGATTGTCAGCTTGGAGGCCTGTACCAGGATAGATCTGCTCCGTGCACACCAATCTCGTTTCCTCCTCCGCCAGGCCGTGTGGAATTACCCTCCTCCACACGGCTTTTTTATTTT
>JABEVB010000255.1 GCA_013044165.1 Phycisphaerales bacterium | reverse complement strand
TGCGGAAATAATTGGAGCCAAAAAGTATACAACCCCGTATTTAAATTTGTTATCCAATGCGTCAAACTATTCTTATCGTTTCGTGAAGATATCTGCTTCACGAGTAAGAATTGTCATGGATGACTTTTGGTATGGTGTTGGCTGCACGTGAGCTATGGATGACGATGTTCACGACCAGCGCATGTAAAAAAGTCGCCTATTAGTGAATATGAAGGAGTGGCACCCATGAGATCATATATTTTTAGAACAGCGTTCCCAGAAGCGAACGCCAAATATTGGCAAATATTTCAACCCAGCGGGCCGTAACCGTATCGGCGTCCCGCAGGGCAAAAACGCGGATGAACATGGACGTTCCTCGATGCATCGCTTTGCGGCCATGAAACCAGCTCGAACCTCGAGCGACACGCGTAATACGATTTTTAAAAGTGAGGAATGTCATGCAGGCTTTTGTAACATTTAATGGTTCGTCGCCCACGACGCCAATGGCCATCAAGATTATCATTGAGGATGAGTCCGCTTTTGTACGAAAGGAGATGACCGCCCCACACGTCGGCACCGTGCGCCAATCCATCGCAAATGCCACGCTGCTGGTGCGACCCAAGGTGGTGAATGTCGCCCCGGGGCAGCCTGGCAGCAGCCACCGTCGAAAACGCTCGCTCAACAGATGAGCAGCCCCACCGGCTGTGGCACTGCGGCTTGGCCGCACAACTGCCGACGACGATAGACCGCGCCACCTCCGGCATGGCCTGCGGCGAAGGCAGACATTGCAGATTATAAGCCATTAAAGTCGAGGCGGCCGCATGCTCACTTTGCCGCGGTCTTGCCAACCTGCCATCCGCCCCCGATCGCTTTGTAAAGCGCGACAAGATCAGTGGATAGGGCAAGGTTGCTCTGCACCAAAGCGTTTTGCGTCGCGTACAATGCCCCTTGGGCCTGCAGCACGTTCAGAAAGCTGGTCAGGCCGTTGCGATACAACTTGGTTGAAAGCGACAGGGCACGTTCGTTGTCGGCCACGGCGGCCATGAGTGCCCGGCGATGGGTATGCTCCTGATTGTACGCAGCCAGGGCCGAGTCCACATCGTCAAGTGCCTGGAGCACCGTTTGCTTATAGATGTAAAAATCCTGATCGCGCACGGCCTTTTGTGCGTTGATGTTTGATTGCACCTGCCCGGAACTCAAAATATTCCAACTCACGCTCGGGCCGATGCCCCAAGTGAGACTATTGGCGTCAAACCATTTGGCCGCGTCTACCGCGGAAAAACCAAGGTTGCCGTTGATCACAAACTTAGGGTACAATTCGGCTTCGGCAACACCGATGCCAGCCGTAGCGGCGGCCAACTGCCGCTCGGCAGCACTCACATCAGGCCGGTTCAGCAGCAAATCGCCCGGCAAACCAATCGGCACGCTCGGCGGTGTGGGTGGAATGGGATGCGGCACGATGAGCTCTGATGCCACCGAGTCCGGTGCCTGGCCCAAAAGAATGCCCAGCGCATAAATAAGCTGCTGCTGCTGCGTTTTAAGCGGCGGCAACTGACTTTCGGTCGTGGCAAGCTGCGCCTGGGCATTGGCCAGATCTAAACCGGTGTTAAAACCCGCCTGCATTTGCTGCTGAGTAAGCTTTACGGTATGGCGTTGCAGAACAATATTCCTGTCGGCAACGGCAATTTGCGACTGTACGCCGCGCAGCGTTATATAATCGCTCGCCACCTCTGATACCAGCGTTACCATCACCGCGCGGCGATTGTCCTGTGCAGCCTGCAGCAGCGCCTTGTACTGCTCAACGCTCCGGCGAATACCGCCGAAAATATCGAGCTGCCAGGTAGCGTCAAAACCACTTTCGAACAGATCGCCTTCCGATTTTGTGCCTCCATATTTACTGAGGTTATTACTGCTGCGGCTGTGGTTGTAAGATGCGTTGCCCGTTACAAACGGCCCCAAATTGGCGGCGGTGCTGTTGAGCTGATAGCGAGCCTGGCGCACAGCGGCCAAAGCGGATTGCAAGCTCGGATTCTGCTTCAGCGACCGCGTAATAAGCGAATTCAAAATAGGATCGTGAAAGCTGCTCCACCAGCCGGCCAACTGAGCTGCTCCGCTGGTAACATACGTTGCGGCAACCGTCTTTTGCGTAGCGGTCGCGGGGGCCATCGCCGCAGGCTCTGTGGCAGGCCATGATGCAGGCATGGTCGTAGCGGGCACTTTATAGTTCGGCCCCACGGCGCAGCCCGCCACGCCCAGCGCCCCAACAACCGCAAGCGCCAACACAGCCCGCCGTGCGCGGCCGCCGCGCTTGGGCTGGGGCACAACCATAACGGCTAGATCAAACTTATTCATAACGCAACGCCTCAATAGGATCGAGTCGTGAAGCTTTCCACGCCGGATAATAACCAAAGATCAACCCAACCGCTGCCGACACCACAACCGATGCCACCACCGCGGGAATCGAAACCGCAATCGGCCAATGAAAAACGGCTTGTACCAGCTTGGAAAGCCCCTGGCCAATCAAAATGCCCAAGGCCCCGCCAAACAGGCACAGCACAATGGCCTCGATGATAAACTGCCCCAGAATGTCGCGCGGTTTGGCGCCCACAGCCATACGCAAACCTATTTCACGGGTGCGCTCAGTCACCGACACGAGCATAATATTCATAATGCCCACGCCGCCCACCATGAGCGAAATCAGCGCTACGCCCGTGAGCAGGTTGGTCATCAGGCTGGAGGTGGAGCTTAACGCCTGCGAGATTTCCGCGAGGTTGCGGATGTTAAAATCGTTAGGCTGGCCCGGTTGCAGATGGTGCCGCTGCCGTAATAACGCCGTTATTTCTGCCATTGCCTGCGGAATTTGTGCGGTACTGGGTACCGCAACCAAAATGGAGTTGACATTCGGAAAGCTCACCGGCTGGGGGGTATCAAGCTGCTCGGACGTAGACGGCGTGGGATACAGGCTCTGAGAGGTTTCAGGATATAATTGGTCCGTTGAAACCGCCGCGGTACTCGACGATGACCCCTGGCTCTGATTTTGATTCTGCAGCGCCGTGCCGGAGATGCGGAATTTCAGTGTGGTCCACGGCAGCACCAGAATGTCGTCTTGATCCATCCCCATCATATTGGCGCCTTTGGGCACCAATGTGCCCACGACGCGTAGCGGCACATTCTGCACAAGAATGGTTTTGTCTACCGCTTGGCCGCTGGGGAAAAGTTCCTTCACCACGGTTTGGCCAAGCACGCACACCTGGTTGGCGCCCAGCACATCGCCATTGGTAAGCTTCCGGCCTTGGGCGATGGGCCAATCGCGTATGGTGAAGTATGCGGGCGACGTGCCGGCAATAAATTGCGGTACCCAGTTGTGACCGCCGCGCACAAGCTGCATACGCCCGTTCACCTGCGGAGCCGCCGCTAAAACCGATGGACAATCGCGGGCCACGGCTGCGGCGTCCTGCGAGGTAAGCGTAACGGCGCTGCCGCCGCCAAAGCTAACCCCTGCGCTCACCGCCTGGCCCGGAAATACAATAAGGGTGTTGGCGCCCATGCTTTCAAAAGTAGCCTTAATGGCTGCGGATGATCCTTCGCCAATTTGCACCATTGCAATAACGGCCGCAATGCCGATAACGATGCCTAGAGTAGTCAGCGCCGAGCGCATCAAATTGCGCCTTAGCGCTCTTAAAGCCGTCATGCTGGTGGATGCCATTTTATGCATAGTTCACCTGCCTTCCATTGGGCTGGCGGCATCGGCAGGCGGGGTGGCTTGCGGCGATGCCGATTCAAATGCGCCTGCGGCAATCATGCCATCATGTATGTGAATGACGCGTTGCGCATGCGAAGCGACATGGGCGTCATGCGTTACCAGCAGAATGGCAAGCCCCTCCTGCTGATTAAGATTTTGAAACATGGCCAGAACATCTTCGCTCGTGCGGGAGTCGAGGTTGCCCGTCGGTTCGTCAGCCAGCAGAAGCCGCGGACTGTTTACCAGTGCCCGCGCAATAGCCACACGCTGCTGCTGCCCGCCTGAAAGCTGTGATGGTTCGTGGTCCGCCCGATCGGCAAGGCCAACGCGTTCGAGCAGTTGCCGTCCGTGCTGGCGCAACTTCGCCGATGGGATTGAGCCATCCGCATAGGTACTTGGCAGCAATACATTTTCAATGGCGGAGGTTCGAGGCAGGAGATTAAAGTTTTGAAACACAAAGCCGATTTTGGCGTTGCGCACCTCCGCCCGCTGATTGGGATTCATACGCGACACTTCCTGGCCATCCAGGATGTAGCGACCGGACGTTGGCCGGTCGAGGCAACCGAGGATATTCATCAGCGTGGTTTTGCCTGATCCGCTTGCGCCCATCAGCGCAACCATTTCCCCCTGCTGTACCGCCATGCTCACGCCCTTGAGCACCGGCACGTCGGTGCCGCCGAGGTGGTAGGTTTTCACCACGTTTTCAATTTCTATCAGGTTCATCACCATCAAGCTCCAAGGCCACCGTAAGCTTATTTCTTTTTCTTAAATGGCTGCGGAATAAATGGGTTGACCGCGCCCTGGGCACTACTGCTGCCAGCCTGGCGCTCACCCACAACCACTTTCATACCAGGCTCAATTTCAGTTGAGACGATCTGGGTGTTGTAGTCGTTGGCCAGGCCGGTTCCTACGTTAATGGAGCGAACCTGGTTATTGCCCGTTTCAACCCACACAACACCATGTCCGAGCACACCGCCACCCGAAACGGCCTGGTTCGCGGGAGCCGTTGCCGCTATCTGGGTTTGCCGCGGAACCCATCGCAGAGCGGCATTGGGCACATACATAACGTTCTTTCGGTTGGCGACCAGAAAATCCATTTGGGCCGTTAAATAGGGCAGCAATTTTCCCTTGGGATTGTCGGTGTCCACCACCACGGTGTAGGTTACCACATTCTGCACCATGGTGGCATTGAGGCGAATTTGCGATACGACGCCTTTAAATGTTTCATGCGGGAACGCGTCTACCGTAAACGTCACTGAATCGCCCTTTTTTATTCGGCCGATGTCTGCCTCGTTGACCGAGGCCCACACCTGAATGCGATTAAGGTTTTCAGCAATTAAAAACAGACTCGGCGTGCTGAAGCTTGATGCAACCGTTTGCCCGATATTGACCCGCCGATCTATCACCACGCCCTTGACCGGCGAGGTTATGGTGCAGTAGCCGAGATTTATTTTTGCCGTATCAAGCGCGGCCATTGCGGCCTGCACAGCGGTTTTTGCCGCCGCCAGCGAGGCATCCCCCACACCAACATTGGCCTGGGCCTGATCGAAGGTGGATTTGTACAAATCGTACTGCGTTGCCGAGAGTGCTCCACTGCCAACGCCCAGCTTCTGCGCTCGCTGCCAATCCGCGGCGGCATCCGCCAACGCCGCCCGATACTGCTGGAGCCGAGCCTGAGCTACCAATACGTTGGACTTTGTCTGCGCAACGTTTGCCGTCGCCTGCTCGACGGCTGCCTGAAATAGCGCCGGATCAATGCGCGCCAGCACGGTACCCTGATTAACCGGCGAGTCGTAGTCTACGTCGTTGGCGCCCGCATCTTTGCCGAACGCGATGATGGTGCCGCTGACCTGTGATCCTACATCCACAACTTCCCGCGGCTCCAGCGTGCCGGTGGCGCTGACCGTTGCCGCCAGGTCTCCCTGCTGAACCGGAGCGGTCATAAACGTAGACGTTACAGCAGCCTTTCCACCCCAGGCATGCCAAGCCCAGTAGCCGCCGCCGGCAAGCAGACACAACACCACCAACCAGGTAATAACACTTTTCATACAGCCACCTTTTGATGAACCTGCGATTTTTTGCGAACCGGATTTTTCCTAACGCCTCCCCCACCAGATGCTGCGCCGACCGCCACGCCTGGCTTGGCGGCAAACAGCGGCCGCATAACACTCACGGCACACGCCAAAAACTTACGCTCCGCTGCAGTCAGCGGCTCAAATAGTTCAGAGAGTTGGTGCTGGGCCTCGGTCTGTACCGCATCGAGCGCAGAGCGACCGCTGGGCACCAGCGAAAGCACAATACGCCGACGGTCGGCGGTGTCGGTCCGACGCGCGATAAAACCGAGCTTGCCAAGCTCCTCGGCCAGCTTGGAAGCCGAGGGCAGGGTTAGCCCGAGCTGATCGGCTACATCTGAAAGTGAGGCGGGGCCGAACATTTGCAGCAGCAACAGCATTCGGAATTGCCCCGGCCGCAACTCCAATTGTGCGCCTGCTCGCAGGTGCCTTCGCAACACCCCCATCATTTGCGGAATAAGCGTGACAAACCCAAGTGCCAGCGATTCAGCGCTGGTTTCGGCGCAGTTGAGCGAACCGGCGGCAGGTTGTAAAACTACTTGCTTCACTGAACTATTCTTTCACATGGCATACGGCGGGGTAAGTCGCTCTTGGAAGATAACCTTTGCGCATTGGCCGTATTCCACAGCTACCACGCCCTTACGAACGCCTAAAATGTTAGTCTTTAGTGACTAATACGGCAATAGCCCCCACGTTTGACGGCCGCGCAGGGGGCATTTGCCCTCTATAGCACTACACGCAGCACCACACAAATGGTTGCATAATCTAACCAATTCACCAGCTAGCTGCGGGACATTCAGCCTGGGTTTTGTTAAAATCGCGGTTATGACTACACCGGTAACGCCCGCACAAGAGGCCCATGCCCCGCCAACATCCCCTGACTCCGGTACAGCGGGCGTGGCCGCCTCAAGTTGGCCGCCGGCCACGCCGCACAAGTTCGCCCTGGCAATGCTGATCTTGTTTCGACTGGCGCGCGGCATCGCAGCTGCCATGATAGCCGTGGACTTGCCCTATCTGGTGCTCAAAAAGCTGCACTTTGGAAGCCTCACCCTTGGGGCCATTTACATGGTCGGCGTGGCTTCCACGGCGGTTCTTGGCCTCGCTATTGGGCAGCTCGCGGATCGCTGGAGCCGCAAGGGAACGCTGCTGCTCAGCGCCGCCATGCTGCCGATCAGTGCGTTTATGCTTTATTTGTTCACCAGCGTGCCGATGATCTTTGCTGCGGCAGTCATTGGCGGTTTTGCGGCGACCGGGTCGCTCATTGGCGGCGGCGTTGGCGGAGCCGCCCAGCCTGTGCAAAGCGCGGTCATTGCCGATTTAGCGGCGCCCCATCGGCGAACGCTGTACTTTTCGCTGCTGGCTTTTTTGGGCGGCGTCGCCGGATCACTCGGGGCCATGCTGGTTGGCTTCGCCTCCATTCATCGCACCTTTCTTTTCGCAGGCGGCATCAGCATGGTCGGGGCACTGCCGCTACTGTGGCTGGAGATACCACGCCATCCATCGCCGCCACGCCCCCCTCATGGCTCGCGCAAAGTGATGACGCAATTCACCATCACCGGCGCCCTCAATGGCTTTTCGCAAGGATTGATCACGCCATTTTTGATACCGTTTTTTATGATTGTCTTTGACATGGGCAAAAGGCAAATGGCCTGGTACACCGCCGCTGCCAATATTTTGGGGGCCGTGGCCCTGCTCACCGCGCCGCTGCTGGAGCGCCGCTTCGGCTTTGCCCGCAGCATTGTGTTCACACGTGCCCTTGGTACCATACTGCTCCTGCTGATGGCGGTTTGGCACTTTCTGCCAGTGGCGTTGTTTATCTACATCATCACGCCGGCATTGCGAATTGCGGCCCTCCCCGCTCAACAGACCGCCATTACCAGTCGCGTGCATATAGATGACATTGGCCGAGCCTTGGCGGCCAATCAGGTTGCACGGCTTTCAGCGGCCTCGGCAGCCATCATCTGCACCGGATGGCTTTTTGACATAGCCGCCGTCGAGACCCCATTTTTCATATACACTGCCGTCATGGGCGCTAATATATACCTGTACATGCGCTTTTTCGGCCGGCACGAGACACACGCGGGCCTGCCAGCCGCCGCCGAACCAAACCCAGCTCATGCCGCGGCGCACGCCACCGGCTTTATAAAACCGAAATAGCTACCGAAAACCACGCCACCTTCGCGCGGCCCGGAGATTATTTATTTCCCGCCATGGACTCGCGGCTGGCCTGAGTTACCTCTTAAAATCGTAGCGCAACACCGGCCATAACCGTTTGAGCAAACTGGTTGTGATCGCCTATTTGCGTTTCGTAGTTTACAAACAGCGACATAGTCTTGGTCAGGTAGCCACTGGCGCCCAACCCCAGCAAGGCGGAATCTCTTGAAGGAGCCGGCGTGTTGTACAGGAACGACCCGCCACCGAGTTGCGTGAAATTCGAGGTAATAGCACGCGAGGTGTTAAGATATTCATGCTGCCAGAAGGCGTTGAAGTTCACGCTGATGGGCAGCGAAATATGCGGCGGCACAAACGTGTACAGCGCCTGCATACCGACCAGAGACCGCAATGAATCGGTGTTTTGGCTGCCCATCGTCAAATCAAAGGGGCTGCCCGTTTCGCTGGAACCGCCCGTGTTGATATGCGAGTAGCCCAACCCGACCGCCGGACCGGCTTGAAGTCCCTTGGCCACATGGAAGTAATAGCCCGTCAGGAGGTTGGCATCATATTCATTGGATTTCGGTTCGCCGGTGGCTGTGGTGGACGCCACGTTGCGATTAATCTTGTAGCTATTGTAAGTATACGACATAAGCCCATTGGCGTAGAAGCCCTTCTTTTTGTAGCCGATGACCAGGCCCGGGGTGTAGCTGCTCGATTGCTGGCGACTGCCATAGCTGTCGAGCGTGGCTCCCGTATAGCCCCAGTTAAAAATAGCGCCGACCATTAAGTTGCGTGTGAGGCGATAATCCAGCCCGGCCAGCAGGCTGCCGGTGGTAAAGTGCTGGCTTGGGAATCCGGAGTTTTCAGGCAGTTGGTCAACTGTAATGGTACCAAGCACATAGCCCGAAAAGCGATTGCGCTGGCTTGCCGCTCCGGAGGTCGGCACGGCGGCTGCATCCATAAAAAGGGCCGAGTTCTGTGCCTGTTGCTTGGCCGATTCCATCTCGGCATCCAGCGAAACCGTAAACGGGTCCTGCTGACCGGTTTTAAGCACCGTAAGGCCGGAAGTATTCCAGCCGCCGTAATCAAAGGCATTTTCAACTTGCTCGAAAATTTGCTGTGCCAGGAAAATATTGTTCTGGATGGCTTGCTGTTCCAACTGGCCGTATGCCTGTGGTGTAACCGAATCTAAAAATGCAGCCTGCTGGCTGGCCGAATCGCCGGCGACGGAGTTAAGAGCGGTGGCAACAGCCGGTGGAGTGTTGGGGCCGATGGCATTGGTGTTCAGGTAGTTGGCCACCGCAGCTTCGTTGGGCGTAAAGCCGGTAAAATTGGCAAAATACTGGGTTCCCAACGTGACGATTTCTCCAACCCCGCTGTCCAAGCTGGCAAATCCGTGCAAATTGTTGGGGGAGCCTGTTAACCCAGGGCCGGTCAGTGTCACGCTCGACGAGCCAGAAACCGTGCCTGTGGTTGTAATCACTTCGTAAACGGCATTTTTAACCGGGGCGGAGCCAGTCGCAAATACCAAATTAACATTACCGGCAAGCGAAGCGTTGTTCGCCCCCAGGCTGACCGAGTCGTTGGTGCTGTTGCCAACCGTGGTGCTGCTGCTGGTTACCAGTAAAGCCAGGGTGGAATTGGCATGTTGGGTATAGCTACCGGCATTGATAGCGATTGTGGAACCCGATTGTGCCAAAGCTTCGCTGGTTGCGAGCGTTGAGCCGCTATTGACCACCACTGCGCCGGAGCCAAAGGCATTGGCGTTGGAGACGATAACGGTCGCGGGTGCATCACCAATCTGGAACGTTGCCGGGCCGGAGGCGGTTTCATTCAGGTTGAATGTTCCACCGCTGAAAGCCAGGGTGTTTCCCGCCACGCTGCTGTTGATGTTGCCGGCGATGGTTTCCGTGCCGCTGCCGGAGTTTTCAAGAACATTGGTTGTCGCATTTGTGAGCGATATGGAATTGTTCACCGACACGCTCCCTGATCCGGTGTAATCCAATGTTCCTTTGCTCAGCGTGATGCCGACGGTGGTGCCGGGCAGATTGGATACGTTGCTGAATTGCACAACACCTGTTGAAGATCCGTTGCCAATCTGCAGACTGCCGCTACCAACAAAGCTCGCGCTGTTGTTACCGCTGGCCAGCGCAAAGGTTCCATTTTGCAGCAGCAGGGTGTTGCTGCCGCCGGCGTTATTGCTGGTGATCGGACCATTAACGCTAAGCGTATTGGAACTGCCGCCGCCATCAATGGTATTGGTTGTTGTGCCGGAGGTATCCAAGAGATTAATGCCGCCCAGGTGGCCCGAGGCGCTGGAACCGGTAAAGCTTATGACACCATTGGTGTTGTTGGCGAAGAAATCTGCAACGTTGCCGTTAAGGTTCCCGTACGCGACATTGAGTGTCCCGTTGTTTTGAGATTCCAACACGGCTGTGGGATTAAGCGCGCCACTCCCGTTAAGGGTAAGCGTGCCGCTTCCGATGGGATCGTAGATACCAGAGAATCCTGCAAGGTTGCCGGTAAGTGTCAGGGAGTTGCTTGCAACCCTGAAGATGAAGGTACCAGTAGGTGCACCAGAAAATACGTCCGCCGAGGTGGCGTTGACGGTAAGAGAATTGCCGCCCAGATTAATCGCCCCACTGCCCGTGAGGTCCGTGATAGATACGCTATTGTTGACATCAAACGCGCCGTTATCCGCCACAGCGCCTGTAATTGAACCCGTGAGGTTCAACGTGGCGCCGGAGTCAATCGTGGTGCCGCCTGTATAGGTATTGGTGCCGGATAGCGTCAGGGTATCGGGGCCCGCAATGGTCAGAGCTCCGGTGCCGACAATTGGAGCACTGATCGTGGCGTTGGCATTCATGGTAATCGTACCGTTAAGCGCCAGATTGTCCCCCGCGCCACCGCTGGCAATGGTATAGGCTCCGCCAGCCCCCATGGCGTTAAATGTAATTCCGGATGCCGCTACACCTGCCTGATCAATGGTGACGGCAGCCGCACTGGTTCCGCCGGCACCAAAGGAGGCAATATCGCCGTTGGTCCAGACTTGCGAAGTGCCGCCAGTTGCCGCGGAACTCCACACGCTATTTGCCCCGGTGGTATCCCAATTACCATTGGCATCCGCGAGGCCAGTACCGGTGGTACTGCCCGTCCAGTACAGCGTCGGCACGCTCACCAGTGAAATCACTTCACCAATCCCGGCATCAAAGGCTGCCGTGGCGTGCAGGCTT
>JABEVB010000254.1 GCA_013044165.1 Phycisphaerales bacterium | reverse complement strand
AGGCACAATACACTCTGGCAAACGGCGTAATGCCTCATAATGCTATCCGCATAGCCGCATAAATGGAGATCACTCATGCCCACGTTTAAAGCTTCTCACGCGTTGGCCTACCTGCTCGTGATCTGCCTCATCGCGCTTGCCTTTATCCCTGGCCAGGCGGCAAGCGTGCGGGCAACTCCAGCATCTGCCAAGGCTCATATTCCACCCGTGCTCCATTTCACCATGAAGTCGCTCGCAGGCCGGCCTGTGCACCTCTGGCATTACGCCGGCAAGGTAATCATCATTGTCAACACCGCCAGCAAATGCGGCTTCACGCCCGAATATGCCCCGCTCGAACAACTCTACAGAACCTACCATGCCAAAGGGCTTGTCATTCTCGGTTTTCCGTCCAACGATTTCGCCCATCAGGAACCGGGAACCGACAAGCAAATAAGTCAGTTCTGCACCCAACACTACGGCGTAACATTTCCAATGTTTTCAAAAGTTGATGTGAAAGGCCCGCATCAGTGCGCACTCTACCGCTTTCTTACCAGCCCCAAGACCGATCCTAAGTTCCCCGGTACCGTTAAATGGAACTTTGAAAAGTTTTTGATTGCCCGCGATGGCACCATCGTCGCCCGCTTCCGCACACCCGTTTGGCCCACATCGCCACAGGTGGTTGCGGCCATTAAGGCTCAGCTCGCCAAATAGCCGCGCCTTTTTAGCGCCGGAGCTTCGGCGTCGCGCCTGAGGGCAGCCGCCAATGTGCAAGCAAGGCTCCGCTGGACGTCAATGCCGAAGGCCGCACCATGATTTTTACAACCCCATCTGCCGCTCAGCCACACGAGCCAGCACCCCTGGCGGCACCCTTCGCATGGCCCAGGCTACTCCGGCCTATCGCAGTCCTATGCCTGCTGGTCATAGGCATGGGCATGGCCGCATGCAGTCAGACCTCATCATCGTCGGCAGCACAACGCAAGACATTGCCGCACCGCAGGGTTTACACGATCTGCTTTTATGGGCTTGCCGGCCACAATCCCACCCGCACCTTTGGCAACGAATGGCTGCAAACGCTGGCCGTGCATGCTCAGGCCCACCTCTACCGCTGGGATCAACCCCTTGAGGCCCTTAGCGATTTGTTAACGCGACTTGATGCTCACGCCAATCACAACATTACCCGCCGCGAACTCGCCGGCGTAACCATTCGCGTCATAGGCTACAGTTGGGGGGCCATCACCGCCGCCAACTTCGTGCAAATGCTTAATCGCTGTGCCTACGCCACCACCAGCGGCTGGAAGGCCGCTGAGCCAATTCCGGTGGCACTGCTCATCACCCTCGATCCCGTCAACTTTGTCCACACCACCACCGGCGTGTCCGCCAACGTAAAAACCTACATCAACTATTACGAAGATCGTGGCGGCTACAGCCATATGCGCTGCTCCTGGCCCGAGGTAAACCGTACGCTGGTGCTTGGCAACAACTTCGATGCGCTGCTTTCAGGCGACTACCTGCCGAGCAAGGCTCAAGGCACCCATGAAATAGATGTTGATAAAAAATGGGCCACGCGCAAGGTATACATGCGATTCACGCCACCCGACTTCCCAACCACACCGCATGGCGTTAACGTGGCAGTTAGCCTTGCCGGCGATCAGGTCAACCACGACACGCTCCCATGGTTTGTTTACCGCAACGTGCTGCGAGACTTAAATGCCTGTAATTAATTGTTTACGACACCTCCCGCCCGTCGCGGCTTTGATTGTTCTCTGCGGCGTATTATGCGCCTGCGGCAGTCGGCCTGACGCAACAACAGCCTACAGCGAGCCAGCCCATGGCCACTGGAGCGGATCGCTTGTCGCGCAAAAAGCCTACGCCTCCAACGGCAAAGTCTTCCGCATCGTCGCCCTGCAAATGCATTACATCATTAAACCGCAGCACCCGCGCGACTGGGCCACCCTTGGCTCGCGCATCGTGCCGTTGGTACAGCCCAACGGGCATTTGATATCCGCACAGGCCATGGGTAGCCTTATCGGACATCCCGTGCAGATACAGGGCATGCTGCAGTTCAGCCCGGTTAAACCGCCAAACGGTACGGGCTGGGCAAAATTGTACGAGCGATTTACCCTGGCGGAAGTTCGCTTTATGCAGCTAAACCACAATGCCTTTATCGCAGCGCCATCGTATGCGGTGCTGCGACCTGCCGCGCCGCCAACGCTTAAATAGCCCAAGGAGACATTCGTTCGCGCCGGCGCCAATTAACCAGAGCTATGGCGATTCCAGCGTGCCCCCCTTTTTTTTGCCGGAATACCCCTTGTGGTGCGGGCTTTCAGCCTGCTGCCCCCCTCGAGAAGGACTGCCCAAGGAGTTTGCCGCTGAATAATCCCCAAATCGCCAGGAGCCGCCCTATTTGCCAAAAAAAACCATTTTTAAGAATATAACCATATTTTTTAAAGTTCTTGCAACCAACTGGCTCCTTGCGTGTACTAACTTGTGGCAACAATACCACGACTTGGTTACAGTGTGGGCAAGCGTCTTGCATGCCACAAGTAGTGGTTTTGTTCAGGGTTCAGTGAAGGCGCAGACATCCCATGAGCAGCCTATTTTCATCGAAGTGCTTCAATAGCCACCGCAGCCATTACAGGACAGGTTTTACGCTGATTGAACTCTTGGTGGTCATCAGCATCATTGCGTTGCTGGTGGGTCTGCTGCTGCCGGCACTGCAATTGGCCCGGCAATCGGCCTTGCGAACCGCCTGCGCCGCCAACCTGCACGGACTCGGCGAAAGCTTTCAAGCCTACCTGCAAAGCCAGAGCAACAATATTTTTCCGGTATGCCCCGAAATGCCAACCGTTAATCTTTCGGTCACCACCGACGACGGCTCCATAATAAACGATGCTCCGCCGGTGCAAAGCGTCATCAGCAGCGTCCTACCGCCGACAAGCATTCCCACCCCCAACTGGGTTCCCACCGCCAACGACGCCGCAACGCCCGCCGCCTGGGATTGCCCGGCAGATATCAACGGCTATGCCGACCCCTATACCGGCAAGAGCTATCCATCCTACTTTGCCTGTGAAGGCACCAGCTATCAATACAACATGGGCCTTTCCGGCGACCGAATTGAACGATGGCGTATCGGACCGGCTAACCATGGCATCTATCTCTATAACATTCTCCAGGCTCAGGGCACCTGGGTGCTTTCCGATTTTGCCACGTTCCACGGGCCGCCGGGTCAGCCGCAATCGGCCAATATCCTCTTTGCCGACTGGCACGTAGGAAGCGTACTCGATATATCGCAAAGTGCCGGCCAGCCGGTATGGTTTCATCATTAAAACGCCCAACATATGGAGCTTACACATGACCGCCTCAACCAAAACCGGCACGCCTTCCAAGTTTAAATCGCTCCTTCGCAACCACCGCTCCGCCTTGCTGCTTACAGTGCTGCTGCTGGCGCTTTTGGTGGTGTATGGCCGCATGTTTTTAACCAAGGCTGTACCGGCCCGCGGCGATACACTTTCGCCGCAGGTGACCAAAATACTTCAAAGCGCCAACGGCCAGATACCCCAGTTCCCAATGTTTGGCGGCAGGCATTTCAACCATGAGGCCTTTGTCAAAATGACGCCCGCCCAACGCCGCGCCATGTTCGAAAAGCGCCGCGCCCAGTTCGATGCATTTTTTCTGGCGTTTGCCCATGCGTCGCCAGCCGAGCAGCAGGCCATGGTTGCCGCCGCCAAGGCCAGGTTCCGCGCCATGCGGGCCAAATGGGCCCAGCGCCGGGCAGACCAGAATCAAAATGGCCAAGCCAACAATGGACACGCTCCGCACGGCCCGCACGGCCGCGGCAACTGGCAGGCACATTTGCCCCAGATGATGGCCAACAGTCTCATCCACGGCTCTCCCGAAATTCGCGCCGCCCGTACCGGCTTTTTCATGGCGATGCACAACAGCCAGTAATCGCCGTCGGACCGGGGAGTCATAATTGGCAAAATGCGCCATATGATATGCAGACCAGCAAGGTGTTAAAACCCCATGTATTGCGTTTGACGCTTCCAATGCTGCAATCTCACTGCCGGCAAGACAGATAAAATATCATTAACGACACTCCAATTTGCCGCAACGCAGCGGCGTCCCGGCGTGTTTTGGGGCAAAGCGGGCCTGCTTTGCGCCGCCCCACCTCAATGGTATACTGCTCGGCTCGGCTGAAACCGAGACGCTGCGGTTGTTGTACCCTCCCGCATGGCGTGGCGGCCCACCCTATGGCCCGATAACTTTATAAACCCCTTGGTAGAGCATCCTTATGAAACGTCGTGACGAATTAAGAAATATCGCCATCATTGCACACGTAGACCATGGAAAAACCACCCTGGTAGATGCCATGCTCCGGCAGTCCGGCATGTTCCGCAAGGACCAGCTTGTGGACAAAACCCTCATTCTCGACAACAACCCGCTTGAACGCGAGCGAGGCATTACCATTCTGGCCAAAAATGTCGCCATGAACTATCCCGATGAAAATGGCGTGACCCGAAAAATTAACATCATTGATACCCCCGGCCACGCCGACTTTGGCGGCGAGGTTGAACGCGTGCTTAAAATGGCCGACGGCGTGCTGCTGCTCGTTGACGCATTCGAAGGCCCCATGCCCCAGACGCGATTTGTCCTTAAAAAGGCCTTTCATTACCACATCAAGCCCATTGTGGTTATCAACAAAATTGACCGGCCCGACGCCCGCCCCACCGAGGTGCTCAACGAAATTTTTGACTTGTTTGTCGAACTCGAAGCCGACGACGATGCACTCGACTTTCCGGTGGTGTACAGCTCCGGCCGCGCCGGCTATGCCCGCCTCGATCCCGCCGACACCAACGACGACATGCACCCCCTGCTCGAAACCATTGTTAAAAAAATCCCCGGCCCCGTCGCCGATCTTGAAAAACCTCTGCAAATGCAGATTACCAATATTGACTACAACGAATACGTTGGACGCATCGGCATCGGCCGCGTTTTTAACGGCGTACTCAACAAAGACCAGAAGGTAGCGCTCATCAAGCGCAACGGCAAGGTTGAATCGCACAGCATTGTTGAACTGTATCTCTTTGCCGGCCTCACACGCGAAAAGACCCCCCATTGCGAAGCGGGTGACATCTGCGCGGTCGTCGGTATTGAAGATGTGGACATCGGCGATACCATCGCCACGCCCGAGCATCCCGAGCCGCTGCCTCTTATAGATGTTGACGAGCCAACCCTGAGCATGATTTTCAGCGTCAACGATTCGCCTTTTGCCGGCCGCGAGGGCAAATTTGTAACCAGCCGCAACCTGCGTGATCGCCTCATGCACGAACTGCAAAGCAACGTGGCTCTGCGCGTCGAAGACACCAACTCCGCCGACTCCCTGCGCGTCAGCGGCCGCGGCCTGCTGCACCTCGGCGTGCTCATCGAAAACATGCGCCGCGAAGGTTACGAACTGCAGGTGGGCAAACCCAAGGTTATTTTCAAGGAACTCAACGGCCACAAGTGCGAACCCATCGAAAACCTTGTTATTGACGTGCCGCAGCAGTTTGTAGGCGCTGTGATGGAAGCCATTGGCAACCGCCGCGGCGAACTCGCCCGCATGGATGTCAAAGGCAACATGACCCACCTGGAGTTCACCATTCCGGCGCGCGGCCTCATTGGCCTGCGTACCCGGCTGCTCAACGCCACCGCCGGCGAAGCCGTCATGCACCACACCTTTCACGATTATCAGTTTATCCGCGGTGCACTGCCCGGCCGCCAAAACGGCGTAATGGTAAGCATGGAAAATGGCACCACCAACGCCTACGCCCTCGATACCCTGCAGGAACGCGGCGTCATGTTTGTTAAGCCGGGCGACGACGTATACGAAGGCATGATTGTCGGCGAATACAACAAAGACACCGACATTCCCGTCAACGTCTGCCGCGAGAAAAAACTCTCCAACATGCGCACCACCGCCAGCGATAAAAACATCATCCTCAAGCCACCCCGCGACATGTCGCTTGAGTTGGCGCTGGAATATATTGAGGATGATGAGCTGGTTGAAATTACCCCTCAAACCATTCGCCTGCGAAAGCGATACCTCAAAGAAAATGAACGCAAACGCATGAGCAAGGTCACCGACGCGGAAATGGCAGGCTCCTGATACCGGGCAATACGGCATGAACCGGATAGATGTACACAACCACTTCCTGCCCGCCACCGACGATGGCTGCGCCAGCATCGCCGACTCACTGGAGTGTATCCGCGCTTTTGTAACGCTCGGCTACAACCGTTTTTTTCTTACGCCCCATACCGGCGCTCTCGATTATGGCGATATAACGCCCGCACTTACCCGCACGCGTGTGGAGCAACTTCGCAAAACCCTCGCCGCTGAAAACATTCACGTCGAACTGCGCCCCGGCGGCGAACTGCGGCTTTCGCCCGATATTCTTAAACTCAAAGACCTCCAGCGTATTCCCACCTATGGCCACAACACAAACTACTGCCTCGCCGACATCTGGGAACTTACCTGGCCCGCCTGGGCCGACGCCTGCATTGACTGGCTGCAAAATCACGGACTGACCGTCATTTTGGCTCATCCCGAACGCATGGCCGCGGTACGCCGCAAACCGGCGCTGATGGATCAGCTTGCCCAACGCGGCGTGCTGTTTCAGGGCAATCTTGGCCCGCTTGGCGGATCTGAAAGCAAAGAAGTTCTCGCTCTCTCCGAACGTTTCCTCAAAGATGGCCGCTACTTTATGCTCGGCTCCGATTGCCACCGACCCGACCATCTTTTCAACCGAGCTTGCGGCCTGCGCCACGCCGTCACCCTCGTCGGCTCTGACGAAGTCAACCGCCTGACCATAACCAACCCCAGCCTATTGTGGATATAAGCCGCGGCAAAGCCCCACACCGGCATATTACACCGCCATCCAACCAATCGCCCGCCCGCTTGCATCAGCCCAATATCCACAAATCGCCCAAATGGGCTGGCGAATTCAAGCCTCCAGCACCTGAAGCTGATATAAAACCAGGCGACCGGCCATCTGCGCCACCCGCGGCCCGCAACGGGCCTGTGACCGGTTCTGCCAAATGCCAAGGACGGGAAAATATTCAGGAAACGGTATCAGGGCCTTGGGCGTAATAGCACCACTTTGTGGCCGCTGT
>JABEVB010000253.1 GCA_013044165.1 Phycisphaerales bacterium | reverse complement strand
CAGCAGGCGGGCTATCTTGTGGGCTGCGATATTTGCCAGGATGTTTGCCCGTATAACCGCCGGTCGCTTGTATCGCGTGACGAAGGCTTCAGAGCCGGGCCGCCGCAGTTTGAGCCGACGACAATTGTGCAGTGGGACCAGGCTCAGTGGGACAGCGCGACACGCGGCAAGGCATATCGCCGGGCCAAACTCGCGATGTGGCAGCGCAATGCAAAAATTATTAGTCAGGGCGACTGCCCGCCAGCTGTTACAAAGGCCGCGTCTCGATTAGATGAATAAAATTGCCCATGGAATCGCGAAACACCGCACCGCGGCACAAGCCCATGTCCTGGTGATAAATTTCGGGCCGATGCCGCCAGGCGCGAAGCGTTGCAACGGCATCGTCAAAATCGGTGACGCAGAGCATGAGATGGCCAAAAAGGCTGCGGTCAAAAAAGTCCCGGTGCGAAGCCAAAGTCGCGCCAACAATGCAGGTGGAGGCAAACTCCGGCGGCGGCGAGCTGAACATGGGCCGCTGATTGGTGATTTCAACACAGATGCGATCCAGCCGATAGGTGAGCGTTTGCCCGGTTGATGGCGTTGGCGGTTTAACGGGCTGCAGGCCGAGGCAGTTGACAGCAAGGTCGGCTACTTCAGCGGCGGTGGCCGAGCCGCGATTAAGATGTACGGTATCAATGGCGATAATGGAGCGGGGTTGTAGCCGGCGCTTGGGCTTTGTGCCGAGGATGCCATCGGAGGCGGCGAGGCCGGTGTCGCGGCTCATGAGGTTGATGTCGTTGTCACGCATGTGTGGCCCTTTTTTGGAGCGTTGGCCGCCAGCCTGCCCGCTGGCGTGCATACGAGTACTTAAGCCGACGGGCAATGGCATATTTTCGCCAGCTTGACCTGCGCAATTATAGCCGTAAAATCTAACAAGTTCGCGGGCACCAGTAGCTCAGTTGGTAGAGCAGCTGACTCTTAATCAGCGGGTCCTAGGTTCGAGCCCTAGCTGGTGCATTTTGTTTCAAACGTAGGTTACGCTGCACTGAAATTTCCGGTTTTACGCTGTATGATCACCGCGTGTAACTCTCCAGGTTCGCATCGGCAGCTGATGCTGCCATTGAGCCAGTTGCGCTTATCTTATATGGAGTGTTTATGGCGGTAACACGACGACGATTTTTAGCGGCAACGGCCTCCGTGGCGGCACACAGTGCCCTTACCGCAAACCGCGCCGCCGAAGTGGCAAACGCGGCCAATGACTCGCCCTCTGACACCCCGCCTTTGCCCCTGCGGCAACCCGGTTTTATCGCCGATCTTGCGGCCGAGCCTTGGCGAATGTGGCACGACTCCGCGGCCGTCTGGCAAGGCGACAAGCTGTATCTGCCAGACGATAAACCTGTCCTTGCAAAGCTGCCGGTCAACGCACCCTCCGGCGGGTGGAGCGTATTAGATGGATCGCACGGCGATGCCATCATGCTGCCGGCCTCGTTTGAGCAATACGCTGCCAACCCAATGGGCAGCCGAAGCGTCACAGGCGTCGGCTGGTTTTGGCGCAGGTTTAAAACGCCAGAGATTCCAACCGGGCAGCGTTTGATGGTTCATTTTCGCGGTGCGCGGCTGCGCGCGGAAGTTTACATCAACAGAAGGCTCGTCGCCTACAACCTGCTTACCGAGTTACCATTTGATGCCGATATAACTGACCATGTAACTGTCGGCGGCGAAAATCTGCTGGCTGTTCGCATCACCAACCCCGGCGGCGTCATGGCATGGGAAGACTGGGGCATTATAAGATGGGGAGAGTATGAGATACCCCAGTCGCGCGGCATCGGCGGACTGGATGCGGGCATCCAATTACTGCTACGCAATGAAGTTGAGGTGACCGATCTTTGGGTGCGCAACAAACCCCGACCAGAACAGGTGACACTCTACGCGGTGTTGGTCAACAACGCCGCGACTGATTGGCGCGGCAAGGTGCGCCTGACTATTGCCGACCATGGTAAAGCGCTTTGGCAGCAAACCCTTGCGGTAAAACTCGCTCCCGGACAGCGCAAGACCGTATCGGCTGATGCGGCGCCCCCCGGCGCTGCGCTATGGCAACCCATAAGCCCGAAGCTGTATGTTGCACAAGCCGAGCTTGCCGGTATGGCCAACAGCGGTCGGCTGCGGCGGTTTGGCTTCCGGTGGTTTGATGCCGTCGGCATAGGCCATAATGCCATGTTCATGCTCAACGGCCGACGGATTGTGTTGCGCAGCGCCATTTCGTGGGGATGGTGGGGAGGCAGCGGCTTGTGGCCGGATGCCGCCACCGCGAGGCGCGAGGTTACTGCGGCCCAGGCGCTGGGCCTGAACTGCCTTCAAGCGCACCGCAATCTTGTTAAAGAAAATGTTATTGACCTTCAGGATGAGATGGGTCTGCTGCGTTACCAGGAGCCGGGCGCAGGCCAAAGCGTATGGGAGAAAGCGACCACATACGATGGCGAGCCGCCAACGCAGCCGCCCATTGATACCAGCGGTCGCGGCGGCAGACCAAGCACATTTCGACAGCGGTATGAATGGTGCAAGATCATGGCCATGGTGAGGCGCGACCGCAGCCATCCGTCGCTGGTTATCTGGTCTATGCAGAATGAATGGGCTGGTAACCTCAAGAACCCGCATATTTATCGTCTGTTGCGAGCGGTGCACCGGCTTGATCCAAGCCGCATCCTGGTGCTTAAATCAGGCGACAGGAAATATTGGAACGAAGCCTTTATGCTGCCTTACGGCAATACCATTTACCACGAAAATGGCCAAAAATATTGCGGCTGGCGTGATGAGCACGGAGCCGCTTTTAACGGCCGACAGTGGCGCGACAGTTATTACACCAGTCCTAAGCAATATCTGATGCGGAGCGACGACAAAAGGCAAATCATCATGTGGGGCGAAATCGGCGGCAGCGGCATAACCGACAATCACGCCGAGGTGATGGGCTACTATAAAAAGACCGGCTGCGATTCCTATGATATGGCATACCATGCCGCCATGCTCAGAGCATATACCCAGTTTATGCGGCAATGGGGTTTTGAAAAAGGCTTCGGTGACGCAAGTAAGTTGTTTAAGGCGATCGGGCAAATCAGCTATTTTTTCAACGCCCGGATTGTCGAGCAGTTGCGTATGTGTGACCGCACCGACTACATCGTGCTAAGCGGATGGGAATCTACCGCGATTGATAATTTTTCAGGCATTGTGGATAACCTGCGGCAGTTTAAGGGAGACCCGGCCCTGTTGCGCAGCGCCGGCCGCGCCAACATGCTGGTACTCAAGCCGCGACGACTCGTGCTTGAAACCGGCGAAACCACGCCACTCGATGTTTTTGCCATTGCCGAAACTTTGCCGGCGGGTGCGTACCGGCTACACGTGACGCTGCGCCAAAACGGACAAACCCACACACTGCTGGATAAATCGGTTTCGTTGCCGGGGGGCAATGTTTTTGCATCGCTGCTGGCCGAGGCTGTAGCGCTGCCGCCAATCACCGCCGGCTACTGCGATTTAGCAGCCGCGTTGCATAATTCACGTGGCGCGGTGGCAGCCGACGGTGCAGCTCAGGTGCTTGTTGTAGAGCCAGCCGCTACGGGCAACACGGCTGTATGGGCGTCCGCCAGCAGCCCACTGCAAAGCCATCTCAAGTCGCTCTCGGGATTAACCCACGCGCCAATAGGGGCGGCCCGTGTGCATCTCTTTGCCGGGCCGGCCAAAAAAATCGAAGTTGAAAGCTCGCTGGCTCAGATTTCGGCGAACGGCGGCACCCTGGCTATTTTGCCCGATGATATCGCCGAGGCCGCGACGTACGCCCAAATGCTCCAAAGCGCAGGGCTGCTACGGTTGCATGGAGTGGTGCGTGGCAATCGCATACCTTGGATGAGCTGCTGGTACTTTATACGCCAACATCCACTGTTCGCCGGCTTACCGGCCAATTGTGCCTTGGACTGGCGCTATCAGTTTTTGCCAACTGCCGCGGCTGGCGGGCTGCGTGTAGGCGGACGGGGCCTCGAAGTATTTGCGGGCTTTGGTGCGAACCCGGGCGTAAACGTTTCGGCAGCGGGCCTCCGATTGCGGCATGGCAAAGGTTCGGTCGTGCTGCTGACCATACCCGCAATAGCTGAGTCGTTGGTCAGTCTTGATGGTTTGCTGGTGCGCCCTGCGGCGCGCCGCATAGTAGGCAACATTATCGCCGGTCTGCCGGGGTAGTCTTTGTTGACCGCGTCACGGTGTAAGAGCGCTCATTTGCAAACTATGGGTTTTTTATAAAAAGGAAAGGTGTGTCGGATGCATGCGATCAAACTTTTATTGACAGGACTTGTGGCGGGCATTTTGCTGGCAAGCGCGATGCCCGGTCTGGTAGCCGCACAGCTACCGTTGTCGCATTTGGTTCCCACCAAATGCGTGGTGTATAAAAAGACGCCTCAAAGGAATCTCCAGTTGTACATTTTTGATCCTGCAGGCTGGAAGGCAAGCGATACGCGGCCAGCCATGGTGTTCTTCCACGGCGGAGGCTGGATAGGCGGACCCGTGTCGCAGTTTTATAGCCAATCGGCGAATCTTGCGCGTCGAGGTATGGTAGCGATCTCGGTGGACTATCGGGTTACTGCCCGAGACAAGACGTCGCCATTTCAATCGGTGAGAGATGCCTTCAGCGCTATGCGATGGATTCGCGCGCACGCGAAAGAACTCGGTATCAATCCGACGCAGATCGCGGCGGGCGGCGGTTCAGCCGGTGGGCAACTGGCGGCGGCTCTGGCTACTTTGACGGCAAGCTGGACTGGAGACGGCAAGTACCTTGATATCAGCCCACGACCCAACGCGCTGGTACTCTTTAATCCTGTGATAGATAACGGTCCCCATGGGTATGGTTACAATCGCGTCAAAGCCAAATGGCGGACTTTTTCGCCATTGGAAAACATAAAAAAGGGAATGCCGCCGACGCTCGTTATGCTGGGCACCAAGGACCAGCTCATCCCGATGAAGACGGCGGAGTCGTTCCGCCAGAAAATACTTGATGTGAAAAGTCGCTGTGAATTGGTATTTTTCGCTGGGCAAATGCATGGCTTTTTCAACTATTCGCCGTATCGTGGGGAGACGATAGCGCTGATGGACGACTTTTTACGTTCGCTGCGTTATTTGCCATCAACCCACGTTGGGCACTACATGCACAGGCAAAAAAGATAGGCAAAAGAGCGGGAAATAGGTTCGCGTCAGCAGCGACTTACCATTCTGTGACCGATTCTTAGGACGGTGTAGTAGGGCATCGTCGCTGCGTCAACGGCCAACACGTGCTGATGCAGAGGGTGTGGGTGTTGCTTTCGTGTTGCTGGGCGGGGACCTGCAAATTTTGTCGGCTCGTTTGGAGGTAGGGGTTGGCACTTTTAGGTTCGTGCGAATGCGCTTGTGCTTGGCCGCCATCGGGCATAATCTCAATTGTTTGGGCCTTCGGGCGGTCGTGTTGAGCAATAGAATACGTATAAGGATTATTTAGAATGATTATTGCTGATTTAGCTGCGATAGCGGGTCGAACCTATCCGGCGCGGCGGCGCACGCAAAATGTAGTGGGCGGGGTATCGCCAATTCAGGCAAAGAACTTTGCCATGGGCGTTGTGACGCTGGAACCCAATGGCGGGCAGGTGCCATGGCATAACCAGGAGCAGGAAGAAGTTTACTTTGTTTTGGAAGGGGAGGGCGAAATGTGCCTGGGGACGGAGCGCCAGGCGTTGAAAACGGGCCAGGCGGTGTATATTCCGTCGGGGGTATTTCATCAGCTTAGCAATGTGGGTTCGACGCCGCTGAAAATGCTTTACTGCTATGGCCCGGCCGGCGATGTGGCGCACTGGCGGCAGGAACTCGCGGGCACGCTGCCCAAGGCCGGTGTGGAGGCGCCGCCCCTGCCGACCGGCGCACGGCCGCAGCATACTGCACCGCCAGCGGCCGAATAAAAGGTGAGCGGAGAGTATCCTGTATAAATTGGCGGTTTTTGTGTTTTTGCGGTTGTTTGGCGGTTTGTTGAGATTATTGGGTAAATAGGGTACATTACTTGGCTTTGACGCTTTGGGCCGAAGCCGGTTTTTGGGCGGTCCTGGATAAAAGCTTTAGCGGAGAACAATTATGTCTTTGGATCGCAGCCTTAAGGGTAAAAGCACGCTGGAACGTCATCGCAATGTTTTGAAGCGTTCGGAGCGCATTACCGTACTTGAAGACAACGAAAAATGGCATGAAGATTCGCCTGCGGTGTTTGGCCTTGTGAAGGTTGCCCATCGCAAAGCGTCCGCCGGCAAGAAGCCCGCCAAGGCGGAAGCGGCTGAAGGGGCCACGACAGCGGCTCCGGGCGCTGCGGCTGCCCCGGCAGGCAAAGCGGCTGCGGCTCCTGCGGCCAAGGCTGCGGCTCCAGCCGCCAAGGGTAAGAAATAACATCACCTGCAGTTACGGCATTTCTTGTAAATGAAGCCGATGGTGGTGTCGGCAATGACGGGCTGGCGTTGGCGTGGCCCAAGGCCCTTCGGCACGGTGGGGTTGCATGGCATCGCGGCGAATACAGCGAGCTTCATCCGCGAGTCCTTGGGTTTTTTTGCTGGTGCTTGCGGGCTTGGCAGCCGGCTTCTGGCTGGGGTCGCGACAAAACGCTTCGCCGGTGGCGCTGGCCAATGGACAAAGTGGTTTTCAGGTTTATTTTTCTCCCAATGGCGGCGCAACCGACGCGTTGGTCAGGTTGATTGACCATGCAAGCAACAGCGTTGATGTGCAGGCGTATTCGTTTACCAGCCGCCCGCTTGAAAATGCCTTGATCAATGCACACCAGCGCGGCGTGGTGGTGCGTATTATTTTAGACCGTTCGCATTTGGAGCGCCGCAATTACCGCACCGGCGGGTTTACGCCGACGGTTTCGCCGGCGCTGGAGGCGTTTTACAACGCCGACATTCCCGTGCATATCGAGTATCGTTACCTTATAGCGCACAACAAGGTGATGCTGATTGATGGTAACACCATTGTTACCGGCAGCTTTAACTTCAGCGTGGCGGCCGAAAAATACAATGCCGAAAACATGCTGGTCATTCATAATGTGCCGGCGCTGTTTGCCCGGTATGACAAAAACTTTTCATACCATTGGCAAACCAGTTTGGCGTATACGCCGGGGCTAGTGTTGCCTGACCAATCGCGGTTCCGTTATCACCATCATTATCACAAGCGTCACGCACATGCGTGGTAATGCCCACGTGTCGGGCATGCCGGGGGTTATTTGCGGGCATGATGAAGGCTCGTAGCGGGTGTGTTGGCTGCTGAGGCGGCAGGGCGGCCGATGGGGCCGGTTTGATCGCTGGCCCGGCGCTTGTCGCGGCGGCAAGAGGCGATTAACCTTTGTGCCATGCAGAAGGTTCTTGCCGCTGATGATATTACCCAACTCATAGACGGCCTGGCGCGGCAGATGCTGGCCGCCGGCGAAGTTGTCGGTGCCGACCCCGGTCGTGTAGTGCTTGTGGGGATTCGGCGACGCGGCGAGATTATTGCACAGCGGCTGGCGGGCATTCTGCAGCAATCGCTTGGCTTTGCGGTGCCGGTGGGGGCGCTGGACATTACCATGTATCGCGACGATATCATGGGGCAGCGCAACATTATTATTCCCATTGGCACCGAAATGAGCTTTCGCATAGATGATCGCATCGTGCTGCTGGTGGATGATGTGCTGCATACGGGCCGCAGCGTGCGTGCGGCACTCGACGCACTGGTGGATTTTGGCCGGCCAAAGCGTATTTACCTGGCGGTGCTGGTGGACCGGCGGGGGCGGGAATATCCGATCAGCGCGGATTTTGTGGGCCGGGCCATGGCAGTTGGCGACGATTCGCGGGTGCGCATATTGCTTGCGCCAACCGACCGCGAAGATGCCGCATACGTGGAAGAACCCATTAAGGGAGGCTCGGCATGAACCCTGCCGATACACTAACTGAAATTGCCGTGCCGCAGTCGCAGCAATGGGTGCGAGGCAATTTGCTGACGTTGGAAGAATTAAACGCCTCGGAAATAAATATCATTCTCGATACGGCGCGGGCGCTTAAAGAGGTGTCTACCCGCAGCATTAAAAAAGTGCCGGCCCTGCGCGGCAAAGTTGTGGTGAACCTGTTTTTTGAAGATTCCACCCGGACACGCACAAGCTTTAAGCTTGCGGCCGAGCGCATGAGCGCCGACATTGTTGATTTTTCGGTTTCGACGAGTTCAGTAAGTAAGGGCGAAACGCTGCGCGATACGGCCCGTAACCTTGTGGCCATGGGCGTGGATGCTATTGTGATACGCCATCGCAGCAGCGGCGCGCCGAATTTGCTCTCGCAGCTTGTGGAGTGCAGCGTTATTAATGCCGGCGACGGCAGCCACGAACACCCAACCCAGGGCCTGCTGGACCTCTACACCATTCGAGAAACCTTTGTGCCCCGTGGCAAGGCGCTGTCGGACCTGCACGTTGCTATTGTGGGCGATGTGATCCATTCGCGCGTGGCCCGCAGCAATATATGGGCACTTAGCAAGCTGGGGGCCAAAATTACGCTGGTGGGGCCGAGCACGCTATGCCCCGATTCATTCTCGCGGCTGGGTGTAACGGTAAGCAGCGATTTTGACGCGGTGTTGCCCACGGTGGATGTGGTTAACATGCTGCGGGTGCAGTTTGAACGCATTACCTCGGCGGCCTTTCCGAGCGTGCGCGAATACAGCCGCTATTTCGGCCTTGATGAGCGCCGCCTTAAACTGTGCAAGCCTGATGTGCTGGTGCTGCATCCGGGGCCTATGAACCGTGGCTTGGAGATTACATCGCCCGTGGCCGATGGGCCGGCAAGCGCCATTTTGCGGCAGGTGAGCAATGGGCTTGCGGTGCGCATGGCTGTGCTGTACCTGTGCATTGGCGTAAGCTCGCTGCGTCGCAGTTGATATACTGGCTGGTGCGATTTGGCTGATCCGCCATAAGGGTGGGTCGGGAGTACTTAAAGAAAGTTTAGCAAAGGAGCGTTGTATGCAAAGCGGTATTTCAAGGCTGATAGGCTACTTGCGTGCCAGCGTTTTGGTGATGGTGGCCATGCTGATGGCCTTGGCATCGCAGAGTGTATGCCGGGCGGATGCAAACGTGGCCTCGCTGCAAAAAGCGGTGCAGGCTGGTCAGTATGCCCAAGTTATTAAGTCGGTGCAGGCGGCGCTGCCTTCGAGCACTGACGCCATTGCCGCACAGCTTTATTATGTTGAGGCACAGGCTTTTACCGGCGAAAAAATGTACGCCCGCGCTGCACTAGCCTATTTGCGGTTGCCGTTTACCTACCCCGATGACTCGATGGCTCCGGCCGCTCTGCTTGCAGCGGCCAATTTGGAGGCCAACGAACTCAAAGACCCGACAGGTGGCCAGCGACTTAAAAATTTGCTGCTGGGCATGTATCCAAAATCGGCTCAGGCGGCTACAGTTGCCAAAAAGCACTAACGCCCGGTTGGCTTTGCCTCGGTGAGACTTGTACGGCTTCGGCTTGGCTAGTGACGGGTTCCCCTCGGGTGTATGGGTGGCTTGAGAAGGCGGTTTGGCAGCCGTCACTTGGATAAGCGGGTGGACTGGCCATTGAGGCAGGCATTGTGACAGGCTCTTTAAATGAGTTGGCTGTGTGCTGGCACTTGGCACGGTTTGCATGCTGTGCTGATACGGAATTGCGGTTGTGATTCGACGATATTTATGTCCATTTAAGGCGCATCGCCTGCCGCACGTTGTTACCGACGTTCTGGTGATTGGTGGCGGAGTTGCCGGGCTGCGAGCGGCAATTGCGGCGGCGGAGGGTGGGGCCGATGTGCTGCTGGTGTCTAAGCAGCAACTTTCTGAGTCGAACACCTATTGGGCACAGGGCGGCATTGCCAGCGTGATGCAGCCGCCCGACAGCTTTGAAAGCCACATAGCCGATACGCTCAAAACCGCCTGCGGCCTTGGCGACCGTGCGGCCATCGAAACGGTGGTGCGCGAAGGGCCGGCCCGCATAGAAGAATTGATCCGCTGGGGCGCAAACTTTGACCGCGAAACCGACGGACGACTGTCGTTTGCACGCGAGGGCGGCCACAGCTATGCCCGCATTGTTCATGCGTTGGGCGACGCCACCGGGCGCGAACTGGCCAACTGCCTCTCGGCAGTGGCTCGGCGGATGGAGCAAATATCCATTCTTGAGCATACATTTGTGCTTGATGTTGTGACCAGCGAGGGACGCTGCACGGGTGTAACGGCCTGGCGCAAAGACCGCGGATTGTTCATGATTTTTGCGCCGAGCACGCTGCTGGCCAGCGGCGGAGCCGGAGCTGTTTATCGCGAAACGACCAATCCGCTTATTGCGACCGCCGACGGCCACGCCATGAGCTGGCGGGCCGGGGCCATTGTTCGCGACATGGAGATGGTGCAGTTTCATCCCACGACGATTTATATTGCCGGCGCGACGCGTGCTTTGGTAAGCGAAGCGGTGCGCGGCGAAGGGGCAACGCTGATAGATCGCAACGGCTATCGGTTTATGAAAGATTATCATGCGGACGGCGAACTGGCCCCGCGCGACATTGTTTCGCGGAGTATTCTCAAGCAGATGGTAAAAACCAACACGACGCATGTATTTTTAGATGCGCGGCACATGTCGGAGGAGGCGTTTAAGCATCGCTTTCCGGGCATTTACGACATGTGCCAGAGCTTTGGCATCAACCCAGCCAAGCAGCCCATTCCCGTGCATCCGAGCGCTCATTACATGGTGGGTGGAGTTTCGACCGATTTGTTTGGCCGCACCAGTGTTGAAAGGCTTTATGCCATTGGCGAGGCGGCCTATACCGGCCTGCATGGCGCAAACCGGCTGGCAAGTAACTCGCTTATTGAGGCGTTGGTGTTTGGCAAAAGAGCCGGCGAAAGCGCCGCCCATGATTTGCCTCGTGAGCGGCGCAACCCGGAGATTCCCCGGCTAAGCGCGGAAGTTGCGCTGAGCCAGCGGACCGAACTCGACACGCAGGATATTCTGAGTTCGTTGCGTTCGCTGATGTGGCGCAACGCGGGCATAGAGCGCGTGGCTCCGCGGCTGGAGGAGGCCTTGGAAATTGTGGAGTTTTGGTCGCGGTATGTGCTCGATAAAGTTTTTGATCAACCCGCCGGCTGGGAGCTTCAGAATATGCTGCAGGTGGCCACGCTGATTGTAAAAAGCGCCCAACTGCGGCAAGAAACGCGCGGCGTGCATTACCGTACCGACTTTCCCGAAACAGACGACAAAAACTGGCGCTGCCATCTTGATTGGTCGAGTGCCAGTCAGGTGGCGGTAAAGACGCCTGTACCGGCGTAAAAGAGGCCCATTGCCGACGTAACTAAACTGTATCTCCGCCAGCGAATTGCTGCCACAGGGCTTGGTGGCTCCGCCAAGTTCACGGGCGATTGACCCTACTCCAGGCCGATTATTTTGTGCTCTTGACCTCGCAACCACCGCCTTTGGGTTGGTGGCGTTAAGCTGTTTGGAACCAAGATTTAATTGTGGGGGCATTGCTTGCTTGAACTGGCGGGTGTTGACTGTGGGACGTTTGGCCGGGGCTGGCTATGAATTGGGCATCAGGGAAATGGGGTTGGATTTAGAATGATATACCCTGGTTTGCAGGCTGATTACGACCGGCAAGGCAGTGGCGAAATACAAGGTCTTCGGCACCGCTGAGGGGGTGCGATCACTGCAAGCTGCCGACGGGTGCAAAGAAAATTGCAGGCACGTTTTACGGGCGGGGACCGCAGTATTGTTGCTCTTGGTTACTTGCGGCATTAGAGTTTACTGAAATTGCTGATGGAGTATAGGCGTATGAAATTAACAAAGTTCACATGGCTCAAGCTATGCAGCGCCGCCGGTGCGGGCCTCCTGGTGCTGTCTGTTGGGGCCGGGCTCGCCCAAGCCGGGCAATACATTCGGGCCAGGCTCACCCCGGCGCAGGTAGATGCCAAAGCCAATGCGCTGCTGAAAGAGATGACGCTGCGCGAAAAGGTCCGCATGATGGCCTTTGAGAATATTCTTGATGTTCCCGGTGTTCAACGACTGAACATTCCGACCTTGGTCATGAGCGATGCTTCGTTGGGCGTGCGACGATT
>JABEVB010000252.1 GCA_013044165.1 Phycisphaerales bacterium | reverse complement strand
TTAAACTCACGCCCATGGTACGATAAAGACCACGCTTAAGGCGGAGATTAACGCCGAAGCCTGGGCCACGCTCAACAGCGATACTTCACGGCCCTTTGATAAGCCAAAATCCGGTAGAATTGCCGTGAAGGTAATAAACCATCTGGGCGATGAAGTGATGAAAGTGTTTAAGTTGCTTTAGTAATTTGGTATAAGACTATGAGCTCACACGCGAACAATCCTTTCTCTGCCGTTGACGCGTCACTTGGCTATCTTTACCAAGTTCGTTTGTCGCTACTATGGGCACTGCGTCGCATTAAGTTCAATCCCGATTTTCTCATTTCGCTAGAAACCCTTGACGATGTCACCTTTGAGACGGTTGGAAATGTGGCAACAGACCTTCTACAGACAAAACATCATTTAAGGAGCAAGCCGTCCGTCACGGATGCCAGCCCAGAACTTTGGAAAACGCTTCGAGTCTGGTTCGAGGGCAACGCAAATGGAACAATTCCGTCAAGCGCATTCTTACACTTGGTAACGACCGGGGCCATACCGCCCCAATCTGCGGCATCGTTTTTGTCGTATGCTGGTAGAGATATAACACGGGCCCGGCAGGCATTGGACGTGACCGCTCAATCGTCCACGAACGTAACGAACAAGGCCGCCTATGCTGCCTACCTCGCTGCCAGTTCCGCCGGGCGAAGCAGGCTGCTCGAACGGGTGACAATAATTGACAACGCCCCGACGATCGTTGAATTGGATGCCGATCTGAAAATGGAAATCCTATGGGCGGCGGAGAGAGAACACCTCGTGGCATTTCTCGATCGGCTAGAGGGATGGTGGATGCATCGAATATTGGCTCAGCTTACGAGTTCGCCAAAAGATCGCGTGGCATCCGCTGAACTTGAGTCAGCGATGGCGAGCTTGCGGGAGCAATTCAAACAAGATTCACTTCCGATCGATGATGATATTCTCGATTTCGTATTGGACGACGAGGCCGAAACGGGCTACCACTCGTTTACGTTCGTAAAACAGCTGAGGCTGGCCGACGCTGGCAAACGCCGTGTCGCTATAGCAATTCATAACTATTACCGTGCCTTCGAACAGCGGTCTCGGTGGTTGCGGGATGATCTTGTTGGTTCTTTCGACGTCGACAAATACGAAAAACGCCTTGTAGAGGAATGGGAAGTAGTATTCGCGGCCATGCGAGACGAACTTGGCGATGGAGCATCAGAGAAAGTAAAACAACAGGCCGCAAGGTCAGTGCTGGCTTGGGCGGAGTGTAAATCCTTTCCCATTCGCCCTAATGTAACCGAGCCATTCATTTCACGCGGGTCGTTCCATATGCTGGCTGACAAACGTCGAGTTGGATGGCACCCGGAATTTAACGAGCGTCTTTCGGAAATACTTACGCAGAAGGCGGGTATCTTATGACTCTATGGGCGCATAGATCCGGAGAAGAGCAATATTTACTCAACCCGAGCTTTTGCGCGTTGTTGCTCTGGCACGCCGCATACCGACGCCAAGCGGAGCACTTAAAATTTCTATCTTTCGAGGAGTCGTTCCTGATCCTTCCCTTCGTGCTACACCGAAAGACGCGGGAGGACCTCCCTCGGAGCAGTCGCACATCGTTACCGGTGTGGCTTGACCAATATCCGCTGGCAAGAGGACGGGTTGCAAGCAGTGCTAACGTGCTCGCTCCGTTCACGAGGGAGGCATTGATGTTTGCTGGAATCCACAGGTTTATTGCGATTAGCGCGGGCGGGATATTAGCCGACGATACACGCGTGACTGCGGTGAATGGCGTCCTAAGTGGGGCTAGCGATGAAGTGCGCCTTTGCGCAAAGAGGGCTTCCTTTGTCGGTAAATGGTTTGCTGAAGCAGGGAGCACTACGACGGTTCTCGCATTGATCGGAGTGCGCCCATGACAATACAGATCATAGATATTGTGCTCTTCAGCCATCACGGAGAGCAACGTGTACTGTCGTTGAGGACCGGCGCGCTAAATATCATTACCGGTTCGTCAAAGACTGGTAAATCAGCTCTGATTGCAATTGTCGATTACTGTTTCGGTGCTGACCAGTGCGCCGTGCCAGAGGGCCCCATTAGAAGGTCTGTTTCATGGTTTGGATTACGCCTTCAATTGCCGCATGGGCAAGCATTCATTGCCAGAAGGTGCCCAAGTCCCAATGCTTCTTCATCAGAGGACTGCTTTGTCGACATGGGAAGTGAAATCAGTATCCCGATCGCGGCGAACATTCGACATACGACAAATACGAAGGGTATCGAGGCGCTGCTCTCCGGTTGGTGTGGGATAATGGAGAACTTGCACGAGCCGCCCCCGGGACAAACAAGAAGACCCCTCTCCGCAACCGTGCGTCACGCTATTGCCCTTTGTTTTCAGCCACAGGATGAAATTATCCAGCGCCGACATCTCTTTCACGGAACGTCCGACAATTTTGTGTCGCAGGCATTTAAGGACACGTTTCCATATTTCCTTGGTGCCGTTGATGATGCATTTGTGCAGAAACGCGAACAGCTACGAAGGCTGCGAGAGCAGCTGAGAGTCTATGAAAGGCAACTTGGTGAAATCAATTCATTACGCGGGGGTGGTGTCAGCAAGGCTGCGGCAATCTTGGCCCAGGCCAGGGATAATGGCCTGACAGATGAGGCGCCCGAGGAATGGGAGCAAATCATCGCGGCACTTGGGAGAGTTGCCGCATTGCCACTTAGTCAGATTGACGGGACAACCCCTTACGGCGATGAATTCGCCCGGCTTAGCGGCGAAAGGCAGAAACTCATCGGAGAGCAACGCCGTCTGAAAGATGAAATTGCCTTGGCCCGGGCGTTTGAACGCGATGAAAACGGTTTCTCGCGGGAGGTGTCGGAACAACGCGCGAGATTGGTATCCATCAATATATTCGATGGCCAAGGCCCCGACCATGTCTGCCCTCTATGTTCACGGGAACTTACGCAAGACTCCTTGCCGCCTACGGTAAGCCAGATACAAAAGGCACTGGAAGAAACGAGCTTTCGCCTTAAGTCCGTCATCAATGCAAAACCTCACATTCAGAAAGCAATTGCGGATGTTGAATCGGATCTGGCAAACGTGCAGGCGGCACTTAAAATAAATCAAATGGAGATGGAGGCGGTTCGAATCTCGGATGATCGGCTCCAGGAGATGCATGATATGGCCGGGAAACAGGCACATGTCCTCGGGAGAATTAGCCTTTATTTGGAGAGCATGCCGGAGATACCAGATATAAACGCACTTGCAACACTGGCAGCGCAATTGCGAGGGGCGTGCATGTCCCTTGAAGACGAACTAAGTGATGAGAAGGTCAGATCAAGAATTGAATCCATAGCGTCGGTTCTGAGCGTCCGAATGACGAAGTGGGCCAAGGAATTGTATCTCGAACATTCCGAATCTCCGCTGAGGCTGGATTTCAAAAAGTTAACGATTGTTGCGGACACCGCTGACGGTCCTGTGCCGATGGATCGGATGGGAAGCGGCGAGAACTGGGTGGGCTACCATCTCATTGCGCACCTAGCCCTCCACGAGTGGTTCGTCGAGCGAAAACGTCCTGTCCCCGCAATGCTGTTCCTGGATCAACCATCACAGGTATATTTTCCGCCTGAGAAGGACAGGGAAGGTTCGCTAGAAGCGGGGACAGAAGAGGACCGCGTCGCAGTAACCAGAATGTTTAAGCTGGTTTACGATGTCGCCCAGGCATTGGCACCGAACTTACAAATTATCGTAACGGAGCACGCGGACATCAGCGACCCGTGGTATCAATCGTCGGTGATTGAGCGATGGCGGGATGGCAAGAAGCTGGTCCCGGACAATTGGCCGGGCATTGTAAGGGACGGCTCCTGATGGACTTCCGAATCGCCGACACCTTCACCGCCAGCTTGGCTCGCCTTACCGGCGATGAGCAAAAGGCTATCAAGACAACGGCCTTTGACCTGCAACTCAATCCTGCCAATCCCGGCATGAGTTTCCACCGGCTCGACAACGCGAAAGATAAAAACTTCTGGTCCGTGCGGGTCAACAACGATATTCGCATCATCATCCACCGTACCGACGGAAGTCTGCTGCTTTGCTATGTGGATCATCATGATAAGGCTTATGCTTGGGCTGCGAGGCGAAAGCTTGAAACGCATGCCAAAACGGGAGCTGCACAACTGGTAGAAATACGCGAGACAGTCAAAGAGATTGTTATTCCAGCCTATGTGCCGAAAGAATCGGCCGCGGTGGCTAAGCCGGTTAATCCAAAAGAGCCGCTGTTCGTAAACACATCTGATGATACATTGTTAGGTTACGGCGTCCCCGTGGAATGGCTTGCTGATGTGAAGCAGGCGACCGAGGACACGCTGCTGACGCTGGCAGAACATTTGCCTGCGGAGGCGGCAGAGGCACTTTTAGAGCTTGCGACCGGTGGAAAGCCCCGCATAACCGAGCCGACTGTGGTTGCAGCAAATCCGTTCGATCATCCGGATGCGCAGCGCCGATTTCGAGTGGTGGCGAATGTGGACGAGTTGCGGCAGGCTCTGGATTTTCCATGGGACCGATGGCTGGTGTTTTTGCACCCCGACCAGCGCGGGTGGGTGCAGCGGGAGTATACCGCTCCGGCTCGCATCGCCGGCTCTGCCGGTACAGGCAAAACCATCGTTGCATTGCATCGAGCCGCGTGGTTGGCGCGTGCCCATGCCGATGCCCGGATATTGCTGACTACTTTTTCCGATACGCTGGCCAATGCCTTACAAGTTAGGCTGCGGCAGCTTTTGAGTGCTGAGCCGCGTTTGATGGAACGGATTGATGTTTATTCAATTAACATTATTGGTCTGCGGCTTTATGAAGCCCGGTTCGGCGCGGCAAAGTTGATCACGCGGAAGGCACTGCGTGAGATAATGAAAGAGGCGGCCGGTGCTGTGGGTGGCCATAAATTCAGTCTGCACTTTCTGTTGACAGAATGGGAACAGGTGGTGGATGCGTGGCAATTGGCAAATTGGGAGGCGTACCGCGATGTTACACGCCTGGGCCGAAAAACGAGACTGCCGGAGGCACAGCGTACGGTACTATGGACAATTTATGAACGTGTTCGTGCGGAGTTGAAAGCGGGCGGGCAGCTTACGCTTGCGGGAATGTTCAGTTCATTGGCAACGGCGATTTCGGGCGACAAGAAGATTGTTTTTGATTTTGTAGTTGTAGATGAGGCACAGGACGCCAGTGTTGCGCAACTGCGACTTTTTGCCGCATTGGGTGGAGGCCGGCCCAACGCTCTATTTTTTGCCGGTGATCTCGGCCATCGCATTTTTCAACAGCCATTCTCATGGAAGGCTCTGGGCGTGGATGTACGGGGACGTTCGCGAACTCTGCGCGTTAATTACCGCACAAGCCATCAGATTAGAACACAAGCGGATCGCCTGCTTAGCCCGGTTGTAACCGATGTGGATGGCAACAGCGAAGAACGGAGCCATACAGTTTCGGTATTTAACGGGCCGCCGCCGTCAATTCAGGTGTTAGACAACGAGAATGCGGAGATTGACGCGGTGGCCGCATGGATTTTGGAGCGGTCGCAGTCGGGTGTGCTGGCGCAGGAAATCGGCGTGTTTGTTCGACCTGAAGCGCAACTGAGCCGCGCTGAAACTGCGGTGAAACGAGCAGGGCTGAAGTTTAAGATTCTCGATGAGCGCGTTGGAACGACGGTTGGGCAGGTTTCGATTGGCACCATGCACCTGGCCAAGGGGCTGGAATTTCGGACCGTGGTGGTGATGGCCTTCGATGATGAGATCATTCCGCTGCAAGAACGCATAGAAGAAGTAGGCGACGATGCCGACCTGAAGGAAGTTTACGATACGGAACGGCATCTGCTTTATGTTGCCTGTACACGGGCAAGAGACAATTTGCTTGTGAGCGCGGTAGCGCCCGCATCAGAATTTTTGAGCGATATGCGGGGCGATGGTGGGAGTTCCGCAGGTTGAAGGTTGATAGAACTCTACCGAAAACTCCCCACCTCCAAATACTCATTCTCATTCTATCGTTGGCCTATAGAGTCTACAGGAAAGCATTGCCGCAATATAATATGAACATTATGCCATGCTGCCGCGAACACGCGCGCAAATATATTGGCGGCCTTCGTTTGGAGCCTTATTTGCAGGCAGTACAAGATATATTCCAGGCCGGTTGGATAATTATGCCTTAAACAAACTTGTCGGTCATGGGGATACGCCCAATTAAACATACATATACTACAACACTATAACATTTGTCCGTGCGAGGGCCTGCGACATCTGCTATTCCGATGCCAGAAAACTCGCAAAGATACCGTGAGTGACTTCTGAAAATGGATTAAACCGACTTGGCATCGACGGATGCCAGATTCTAAGGCATCGCATAGTTTTACCTCCTCCAACATCTATGATGCACGACGCAAATCCTATTTTTTTAAGATTATTCTCTTCTGAAATGACCTTGAAATCTTTCATGCCTCGGACATAATTATAAACGGGCATGCCCCAGCAGATGCAATGAGTGATATTAAGAATTTTCAAAATTTCACGGTTTATTATTTTACTTTGCTCTACTTGACACCGATCTGCTTGCGCAATCTGTTTCTCGCTCTTAACCAATCCCTGAATAAAGTTAATATATGCTATTTTGCGGATAAATGAATCAATTTTACCCTTGATTTCGGACGTGGAATGCTCATCATAATTTTCAGCTAATCCAACCGCACCTTTTATAAAACATCGAAATGTTTTTGTCCACCAACCCCGGCAGTAGGTATACTCTTCGATAGTCTCTGGCGTTGCCCACGAGTCCTTTGCCTTCCATTCTTGGAGCTTGGCATCATATTCGTTCGGGTGGATCGGAATATTGTGAGCGTACACCATAATCCTCTGTCCGCCCTGCCCGAAACACTGCCCCACATACGGATACCATTTCAGGCCTGCAATGTTGTCAAACTTCGCATCATACCCTTTATCTCGTGGGAATTTTTCCATGAGGTTTTCCCTCTTAAATTAATCACTATGTCACCGGGCGGGTTAAAACCGGCCAGCTATTGATGTCCCTATATACCGCACCGTTCAGCCTCCGGGCAAGTCGCTTTTTTTTTGAACCGATTCCCTTCCCACCCGCTCCTTCAGCCAATCGCGCCGCCCAGTGACAACGGCACACATTGTTATAGCCAATAAAACCCGCGCAATCTGCGCAACGTGCGAACAACCAACGCCTCTCCCGATAGCCAGAAAAATAAACCGCGATCGGGACCCCGTCTTTGTGCCCTCGGTGACAAAATCGCCGCGCAGCCCCAAAATAAAACACAAACAAAAAACATAGTGTCTTAGAGCCTTTGTGTTAAACCATCGTCCGTCGTCTCCGCGATCTCTGCGTTGAGGCACGGATGCCGAAATCCCGATATGGCAGGAGCGTCTCCTATCGGGATGCGCGCCACCCAGTCGCCGCAGCACCGCGCTCCCTCATACGCCAATCAGCCCGCCACGCCGCTCCTTGTCAGTCTCGCCCCATCACGGTTAAACTCACGCCCATGGTACGATAAAGACCACGCTTAAGGCGGAGATTAACGCCGA
>JABEVB010000043.1 GCA_013044165.1 Phycisphaerales bacterium | reverse complement strand
GTTGGTCAGAACTTGCTTCTGCATGGCGGGGCCAAGCCGAATGTACTGAAGTTCCTTGGCGTAATTCTGACCTTTGGTCAAAATCCAGTGAATAAACTTGACTGTAGCTTCGGCCTTGGCGTGACTCATGTAACCGAGGTCCTTGGCAAGAATCAAGTACGTAAAGCCCGAAATCGGATAAGCCTTTTTACCCGATGGATTGATAATACGCAGCCGCAGGTCGGACGGCAGATTCGCAACAATCGCCTTCTGCGCCGCGATGACCGACGGCATGGATGGTTGAATGGCATAGCCGTCTTTGTTGATAAGTTTAGCAACCGGAAAGTGCCCTTCGATGGCGTAGGCGTATTCCAGATAACCCAAGCCACCCTTGGTTTTGTCAATCAGCGCTGCTACGCCAGGGTTGCCTTTGCCGCCGCGGCCTACCGGCCAGTTAACAGAGGTGGCCTGTCCGACCTGGGTCTTCCAAGAGGGGCTGACTTTGCAAAGGTAGCCGGTAAAAATAAAGGTGGTGCCAGAACCATCTGAGCGGTGGGCGACCAGGATATGCAGGTTGGGTAATTTTACGCCGGGGTTAAGTTTTTCGATGCGAGGGTCATTCCATTTTGTGATGCGACCGAGATAAATATCCGCGATGACTTTGCCGTCAAAAACCAACTGGTGGTGTACCATTGGCAGGTTGTAGCTCATAACTTCGGGGCCTGCTAATTCCGGCATGTGCAGCACGCCACCAGCCTGCTTCATTTGCGACTTACTCATGTATGCATCAGATCCGGAGAAATCAATGGTCTTATTGATCAGGCCATTGATGCCGCCGCCGGAGCCGATGGCTTCGTAGTCAATCTTGACATCAGGATGGCTCTTTTCGTACAACGCCATCCACTTGAGCATGATCGGATACACAAACGTGGAGCCGGCACCTGAAATCTCCACGCCTCGCGCGATATTGCCGCCGACCACGGCAAGTGCCAATGCCGGCACCGCGACTTTGAGTAGTTTGCCAATACGACTGAACATGGTTTAAATCCTTTCCTGATAAACCACCACCACCATCGGCAGCACCGAACTCCAGCGCTTCATCCGCAGTGGACTTGTCAGGAATTACACCCCATCAATGTTAACATCGCGTTAAGGCTATGTAAGGATAACGATTATCCTATTTGAAGGGCATTTTATGCGCCGCGCGTTTATGGCACAAGCGCATAAAACAAGCTGCTTTTTGGCCGTTAACCGCTGATTTCCAGCTTAACTTCCTTACCCGCGGGCTTCGTAAGATTACGAATGCTTACCTGGCCGGCAAGCTTTTGAGCCAGTGTAAGCAGTAACTGCCGGCTCGGGGCATCGGCCGCAAAATTCGCGAATGGCTCGCCCGAATCAGCAAATTGCCGCATGCGTGCATCAATCGGAATTTCCGCCAGGAAGGGCAGCCCCATGTTTTGCGCCATGGCCGCCGCGCCGCCGCGCCCAAACAGGTCGTACGTTGTGCCATGCTCGCAGATAAAGTAACTCATGTTCTCGACCACGCCCAAGATGGCCACCCCCAACTGCTGAAACATCCGCACCGCGCGGCGGGCATCGGCAAGGGCCAGTTCCTGTGGCGTTGCCACAATCACAGCGCCCGTAAGAGCGATGGTTTGCGCCAGCGTCAGTGAAACATCTCCGGTGCCGGGCGGAAGGTCTACTATCAAATAGTCAAGCTCGCCCCATTCCACTTGTTCAATAAATTGCCGGATAACCCCGTGCACCATCGGCCCTCGCCAAATAAGGGCTTTCTCCGGCGGCACGATAAAACCGATGGACATAACTTTTATAATGGCCTCAGCCGAGCCGATCGAAAACGGGATAATCCGTTCGCCGTTAAGCTGTGGATTGCGCTGGCCGATGCCCGTCATCGTGGGGATTGATGGACCATAAATATCGCCATCAAGCAAGCCTACCGACGCGCCCTGCAGAGCCAACCCAACCGCGAGATTCAGCGCAATGGTGCTTTTGCCGACGCCACCCTTGCCCGCGCCTACCGCGATAATGTTGCGTACCTGCGGCAGCAGTTGTTTTGGACCCGCGGCACTGCGCACCTTGGCGGTAAGTTCCACATCCACCGCTTCAACGCCGGAAACTTTCTTAACCGCCGTGGTTACTTCCTCGCGAATGCGATCTTTAAGAGGGCACGCCGGCGTGGTAAGCTCCACGCGGACCTTTACCGATCCACCGCAGATGTTGACATCGCGCACCATATCAAGCGAGACAATATCTTTAAAAATTTCTGGATCCTGTACGGTTGCCAGGGCAGCCATGACAGCATCATGTGATACAGACATTTTCACAGTTCCTTCAATTTTAGGGCGAAATATCCAGGTTCGCGCCGAGTGCATCAGGCGTAACTGTGCAATCCCACCAGAAAGAAGTTTACGCCAATCCAGTTAAACATCATGGCGGCAAAGCCGGCAATAGAAAGCCAGGCGGTCCAATCGGGCCGGTATTTGGGCGTCACAAATCGCAGGTGCACAATAATCAGATAAAATATCCAGGTAAGCAGCGCGAATGTTTCTTTGGGGTCCCAACCCCATGGACGGCCCCAACTGAAGTCTGCCCAGATGGCGCCAAAAATAATGCCAGTGCCCAAAAACCAGAATGCCATCTGCAAAATGACAATGTTGGCGCTGTCAAGCTGCTCCAAAAATTTACGCCGCTCCGGCGTGATGGCGGTACCTCCACCGGCGGTGGTGGCCATTGCCACGCTGCCGCCGCCCGCGAGAGCCGCTGCCGCAACTCCGCCCGAGCCGGTGGAGGCAAAGGCCGCAACCGGGTGCAGGTTGTAGTAGGCCTTGGTTATAAGGTAAAGCAGGCCGAGGCAGAAACTCGCCGCGATTAGCGCATAGCTGCTGATGACGACGTTTACGTGAATGTAAAGCCAGTAGGTGTTCAACACGCCGTCTACCCGACTGATGTTGGCGCCAATGCTTTTGCCAAGCACAAATGGCACCACAAAGCAGGCCGTCATTGCCAAAAAGCCCACAAAGCTCATGGCCAGGCCGAAGAGATTATTTCGCTTCCAGACTTCCAGACACCAGCCGATAACGCAACCCGCAAAGGCCGAGCCTAACACGCTTTCAAACTCGTTTTGAATGGGAATGCGTCCCGCAAGCCACCAGCGCGTCGCCATAAACAGAGCATGCATCAGCACCGCCAGTGTAAAAAACACCATGGCGGGTTTGCGGGCTGCAGGATATGCCCCAACCGCAGCTATCAGAAACAGAGTCAGCGAAACAAAATAGAAGAACACGCCCACAATGGTGCCGTTAAAAAGACGGTTGTACCAGATTTCAACATGGCGGCGGAAACTCGATGGATAAGCCGCCGGATTGGCCGCAGGCAACAATTTTGTAAGTTGGTCAATGTAACGATTGGCCGCTGCGGCATTGTTGTTGCGCCAGGCTTGCACAAATCTTGCTGTCGCCAGAAAAATACTGCTGGCCTGAGCCGGCGTGTAGCCTGGCACAGGTTTGAGATTGGCAATGTCGGGCGGGGCGTCTTTCGGAATGCGCCCCAGGTTGGCGGCAAGGTCCAGTGGCTCGTGCCAATCACCTGCTTTGGCGGGGGGGGCAGGTGGCACAATCAGCAGCTCATTGCCAAGGTCTTGAAATGTTCCCATGGCGTTGCTTATTTGCGCCACCGAAGAGTTCAACACCGATTGCGAAGCGATATTCTGGAGATATTTCTCAACCTGCGGCTGCGCCAAAAACTCCGGGCTTACCGTGCCCTGCTCCAGCAGTCGTTGCTGCTGCTTTTTTCCTGCCACAAATTGTTCTAATCCTTTCCGGATGGGTATGGCCATAATATATATGAAGTTTCGGTTGGTCCACGCCTCGGGCCGCAGAGCCATGTCAAGCACGGTATAAAGCGAGTCGGACCCGTTGATCGAACCATAGTGGCAAATGGCATGCAGCGACTCTCTTGCCCAGCTATCAACCGTTTTCACTTCGTCCTTGTTGTAAACGGCGAGCAACCGAAAGCCCGAAAGATTAATGGCTTTTTTAAAGGCGGTCCGATCTTGTGACTGTATTTCCGCGGTGGTCTGCATTTTCAGCGGAATCGCCTGCGGATTCACCATCGGTGAGTTCGGGCCAATGGCCGGATGGCCTGCGGGCAACTGTGCCTTGGGGGCGGCTTGGTCAATGCTTATGACGGCTTGCACGGTGCCCGCACAAATCGCCAGGCAAACCGCCGCGCACAACGCCGGCAACAGTTGTTTAAGCAAGGTGTTCATAAACCTACTCCTGTTAAATGATGGCTAGGGCCAACGGGCATCAGGCTGGCGACGATTGCTGCGCGTCGGCCATTTTTTTCAGTTGATGCTTTTTTATGTTCAGCAGTACCGGCTTAACATAAAAAGCATAGGCTATTCCAAAGATAATGAGCACGGCTCCGGCAATCAATGCCCAAAAACCGTGCGTATTGCCAACCCCCAGCACCGTAAAGGGCACACCGTTTTGGTCCCGGCCAAAACGCGCCTGAAAAAAAGAAAGGCCCATAACCTTGGCTGGGTGATTCAAATGAATGATGTGCCGCTCGCTCTTGCCGGTTTTAAGATTGGTCATTTCAACCGTGCTTATAAAATCCCGCGGGAAATGCCCGCCGCCGGGATAAAAAAGCTCCTGACAGTTCAGCAGTTTGATACGCACCGGCAGCGGGCGTCGCACCTGCGAGAATATCAGTCCAACGCGGCCAACCCCGGCAATATTCACCTCTTTGGTGGGCAAATCACCCGAAAAACCAAACTGCTGGAACGGCAGGTAAACCATACGCGGTTTGCCGGAGCCATTCGTAATGGACAACGCCAGAATGCTCTTGCTCATGGTGTTTTCAATTTTCGGCCGGCGCTCACTTTTAGGAATGAGTCTCGGCCGCAGCACTACATTGGCTTTATTAATAACTGTAAAGTTTGCGTGGATGGTTGCGTTAGCTGCCTGTATTTTTACCGGGTTTGGCTGACCGAGGGTAATGCTGTGAATGTTGACGGGGCCGCCGGCATGGCGATGAATGAGTTCCAGCGAGCCGTCGCTTTTCTCCACAACCCAAAATTGATCGCGACGGGCATCCTCATAACGCAGGTGAAGGTTGTGATCAATTTTGTTGGGCACCAACTGGCGATGTCCGTGGTTAAAAATGAAGTCCGGCGTTCGGGTCGGGTACCTGAAAAGTGCAACCCGCACAAAATTAAATACACCTTTGGGATCGGTGCGCTGCACCTGAAACGCGTACGCCTGGCTGTGCGCACCATGATAGCCCGGCGACAGCATTGGCATATCGAGATGGCCAATGGGCACCAGCAGATACGGCGAACCGGTGATGGCAATGGACTGGCCTTTTTTGACCGCATACACCCGCCGTAGATGCAGCTTTGGAATGTTAACAATTACAGAGTCGTAGCTGGGCAAGGGCGTTGATATATCACGGATGCGTCGCGCCGAGGGATGGTACAGATATTCCACCCCATACGGAAGATCGGTATCCATCACGCGGCCGCGCGGGCTTGCACCAAAGAGCCATTTACCACCCGTAATGACCGAGCCTTTGCCTAAGTTGAACTCAATGGCTGGCTGAGTGGGTGGTACCCCTGGCTTACGTGGAACGGCCACCGGGCCAAGTTCGCTGTAGGGGTAATAACCCACGACGCGCACGGCGACAGCGTGCCCGATGCCCAGCCGCTTGAGTATTTCCGGTGCGACAGCAATATTGAGCGGGCGACCATTGGACGTCGTTCGCTTTTCAAAAATAGGCAACCTTGGCAGCGGCACAATTTCTGAACGCTCCGTGCCGCCGCCGGCATTGTCCGTGCGCAGGTAAAGTGCCCTCTCTGCTCCATCGTAATAATGACTTACGGTTTGATGCATGAATATGCGCACCAACCCCTCATGCTTAAGACCGAAATACAGAAAACAACCCACCAGCAGCGTAATAATGCCGGTGTGCACCATCCACACGCCAAGCTTAAAGAGGGTGAGCGGTATTCTGCGAAGCGTCACGGTCATGAGTGTCAGTGCCAGCAGAATCATGAGCGTTACCATGGGCCACGCGTCAAAATACTCCATGGAACTGACATCAAAATAAGAGCGAAGCTGTGGCAGGCCAGAACCCAGGCCAATGTAAATGGCGGTAAGCCCCAGCCACACCAGCCCCAACTTCACCGAACTGAAAAATCGCACAACCGGGCCAATAGGGGCCGGCATAGCTGCAAGCTTATCAAGTTGTCGGCCAACCGCCGCTGGAATGCGGCCCACCCCGGCCACAAGGCGTTCGGCTAGCCAGGGCTGCACCGCTATATGAGCGGCTACCGCGGTATTCGAGCGGTTGGGGGGGCTACTTGCTGATGTTTCAGAGGAATCGTTGTGGGTGGTATTCATTGAATGTTATGTCGTTTCCATCTTAGGGAGCGAAGATCGCAAGCAACGCTCCGGTTTGCCAAAGGGCATAGTGTACAAACATTACCGCTTGATGTCTGCCTACTAGTAGTGGCCAGCTATTTTGCAGCCAAATTTGGACGTTTTTGCTTACATTCGCAAAGACGTTAAAATCCTTGGCGAGTCCTATGGGTTCCTATACTGATAAATAGGGGGGCGATGTTCGCCTTTGTGTTGGCCATTTGGCAGGCAAAGGTCCGTCTTGCTGTCAAAGCACAAGCGCCATACTATCGCAGCATGGAACGTCCACTGATCTATCTTAAGGATTTGCCAAAGTACGAATGTCTGCTGCGGCTCGCGGATTTATATCCGCAGGCACAACCAGATGCCATTGAGTGCTATCTTGTCCTCTTGCATCTGGTCAATGGCTGGGTGCAGACCGTTGAACGCAGCTTTGCGCGCAAAGGCATAAGCCGCGGCAAGTTTTCGGTACTGGCCACACTATGGTGGCGGGAAAATAAGGGCATTCGCCCGTCGCAGCTTGCCGATATGTGTGGCGTTACCCGTGCCACCATGACGGGCCTGTTGATCGGCCTGCAGCGCAGCGGCCTGGTGCGGCGCGTTCGTTCGCGGGAAGATCGCCGCGTTCACACCATCGAACTTACACCACGCGGACTTCAGTTGGTCAAGACGATTTTGCCCGGGTATTACCGTCTGGTGGCCTCTCTCACGCAGGCACTTGGCGCTGATAAAAAACGCACGCTCGCCAAACTCGCTCGCGACCTGTTGCCCAGCCGCGACAACAGCGCAAGAAAGTAAATCGCACATTGCCTGCCCAACGAGCGCCGCTCAATATAGCCACCGGCTTGCCGGTGGTTATCGGTCTCCGGTGGTAATCGCTCTGCAACCCATTGCGGCCCCTGAATCAGATGCACTCCTCTTCGATGGACGGCCGCTTGTTGTACTATCCAAGCACCGATCGCACGTCCACGCCAGCCACATGCAGCCGTAACAAGTTAAGAGCCGATACCGTTGCGCGTAGGCGCACATCCGTGCGGCCGCCGACAAAGTTGTAGCGATACACCTGTGCGCCCGCAGCCCCGGCAATTGCAATGTAGACCAGGCCGACGGGTTTTTCTGCCGTGCCGCCATCTGGTCCGGCGATTCCAGTAATGGCCACGGCCCAGTCGGTCGCAGCCTGATGCCGTGCCCCCAGAGCCATGGCCCGAGCCGTTTCATCGCTGACCGCTCCATGGGTGGCAATAATCGCTTCATCAACTCCCAGTTCCTGAACCTTGCTGGTATTGCTGTAGGTAACCCATCCCTGTTTGAACCATGACGAACTACCAGAGATGTTGGTAAGCCGTGCGGCAACCATGCCGCCCGTGCAGCTTTCAGCGGTAGTAACCGTTTGCCCCGCCAGACGCAGCGCCTCGGCGCAGGCTTGCTCCAGCGGCACGTCACCGCGCGAAAAGACCAATGCTCCCAGACGTTGACTGATGTCTAAAGACGTCCGTTCGAGAGATGCTTCGACTTCAGCCAGATGGCCTTCCGCGTAAACGCGTATTGACACGAGTCCGTCATGCACCGCGGTGCCCACGCGTGGTTTGGCACCGCGACGCATAAAATCAGCGATGCGCTCACCCAGCACCGATTCTCCCAAGCCGGCGGTATTCAGTTGCATGGTTCTTGCAACAATTTCGGTTTGCCCGGCCGACAATTCCGGTAACACACCTTGGCTGAACATGGCTTTCATTTCGCGCGGTACACCGGGCAGCACAAAAATGGCCGTGTTGCCACGGCTCAGTGCCATGCCCGGCGCTGTTCCGCACGTATTAGCCAGGCATCTTGCACTCGCAGGCCGCAATGCCTGCAGCCGATTGCTTGGTGACATCGGCCGCTGAAGCTTGCGAAAAAACGCTTCAATGTCGGCAAGAGCAGCCGCATCCTCCACGAGCGGCTCGTCCAAGGCCGCGGCCAGAGCCGTTCGAGTCAGGTCGTCCTCGGTGGGGCCAAGCCCACCGGAAATGATCAATGTATTGCAGCGCGTCACAGCGGAGCCAATGATCATGCTGATGGCGCTTGCATCATCACCAACCGTCAGATGTTCCAACGTGCGTATGCCGCAGGTAGCAAGCTGCTGGCTAAGCCAAGCTGCGTTGGTGTTGATCGTAAGGCCTGAGACAAGTTCATCGCCTATGGAAATTACAATTGCCGACATGACTACTCCAGCGCCAAAACCCCCAGTATAACGCGGCGCCCAACAGTTGTGCCCACCTTCTCTCCAGCGGGGGCTATCGAGGTTTCCGCCAAAAGAAACAACCAGCCAGCCACACCCGCACCCAATAGCCCCGGGCTTGCCCAAAGGAACGCCAAAATACCCGCCGATGCGTTAAAATATAGTCAGGCTGCCGGTTCATCGGCCACGCGGATTGGCCGGCCGGCGAAGGGGGGGCGGTGTTTATGGGCAGCGAGCGGTCCCGGCGTGATCGAACGCGGCAGAAAAACAGATTGATCTTCTGGATCAATGTAATTACAATGTAATCTCACCGTGCGGTCGCCAGACAGGAGTTGCATGATGGCATTGATCAAAACAATTCGTAAAGTCGGCAATGGCACAGCATTGCCTTTGGATAATAGCCTGCTGGACCTGATGGGTTTGCATGTCGGGGATCAAGTGATGATTGTGCTCGATGGCCCGCGGCTGATCCTGACACCCGCCAGGGCCGGTATCGGCAAACGTCGGGCGGATCAGATATTGAAAGAAATTCGCGCGGAATATGGCCTCGCATTAACTGAGCTGGCCAAATGAAGCGCTCTAAAATCGTATTTTTGACGCTTGAGGATGTGCTCTATTTCCATGGCAATACCATTGCGCACGAGGGCGGGACGGCCGGATTGAGGGATCGCGGGCTTCTCGAATCCGCAGTCATGATGCCGCAAGTGGCCGTAGGCGGACGATACCTGCACCGGGGGATTTCCGCGATGGCGGCGGCTTATCTGTTTCACATCTGTCAGGCACATGCTTTTTATGATGGCAATAAGCGGGCGGCGGTCATCTCGGCTATTGCATTTTTGAAGGTAAACGGCCATACATTAAAAACGGGCAATCGCGAATTGATTGCTTTGGCCCTTGGCGTCGCCAATGGCACGTTGGATAAATCTGCCGTCACGATCTGGATACGCAGGTTCTCCAAACGTATCCTGGTACGTTAACCGCCGTTACGGCGACGCCCAGCGCCCCTAAATAAAAAAAATTAAAAACCCCTGCGTCACCCTGTGTCCTCTGCCGTGAGGTCCGTCGCGCAGCGCCCCCATACAAAATCCTTGTGTCTTGCTGTCTTTGTAGTAAACCGTCGTTGTCTCGGTGCTCAGTCATCCCCGCTATGCCACGCACAGATACTTACATGGTTTATCACGCCCACTATTCTCATCCCCAAAAACTCCATTTGCGAATCTTGTGGTCTAAACCTACTTCAACACACTGCGTGCGAGCATCTTGGCATCCTTCAAAGTTTTCTTAAGATTTTGCAATTTGTTAACCGCAACACACTCCCTACTATCCAAAAGGCTTTTCTCACCACCATCCCCATAAACCAGCCAGCCTGCTGGCCGCTCCCAAGCAGCAGCGCTAAAAAAACAAAATAAAAATCTCTGAGTTCCCTGCCTTGTTGAGGCACGGACGCCGAAGTCCCCCGGCACCGGCCGGGACCGGCCTCAATGGCACGGAGCAAAAAATCGAGACTCGCCTTGTCAACCAGCACCTGCCCTGCGGCGTCAGCCGCCGGCTGGTGTTGCCGCGAGCCTGCCCCAGATGAAGCATTGTCCAACATGCCCTGCGGCACAGCCGGGGAACTGCGATCCGGGCGGAGATTTTATGCCGAATTATTTTGACCACTCGCATAGCTTTGCGGATATAATCTTCAAACGTGCTGGCCGTTTTTCGGGTGCCAGCGGCACGGAGATACCATCCATGGCCAAAAAAACTGATGCTTCGCCAAGTTTTGAAGAATCCATGGCGCAGCTCGAAAAAATTGTGGAGGAAATCGCCTCAGGCTCCATCGGACTTGAGGAAAGCTTGGCTCGCTACGAGCAGGGAGTGCAACTCGTGCAGAAATGCAAGGCCGTATTAGAGCGGGCGGAAAAGCGTATTGAGCAACTCACGGCCCAAGGCAGCGGCCTCGTGGCGCAGCCGCTTGAAGCACCGATGCGGCATGCCGCGGATGCAACTCCTTAGCCAGGGCTGCGTTGGGCATCAATGAGATTTAAGAACAATATATGGCGGTGGATCAGGGGCGATTAATTTATGCAGACACAATCAGCAGGTTCAACATCAGCGGCGGCGGACACATCCATGAAAGCCTCGGGTGGTACCTCAACGGGCGGATCGGCTCGCCCCTTCGGCGCGCCACCTGCAATGGGCGTGACGCTGGTTCTTTTGCTGGCTGTAGCAGTACTCGTGATCATTGCCAGCACTGCCCTGTCCATCAAACTCTATCGCATGGATGTAGCCATGCACTGGAGCCATCGCGATGCCATTGGCGTGGCGGGCTTGGTCATGTTGGCCTCACTGGTGGTGGCAGCCATACTGGCTGGGGTGGCGGTCGTCCTTCTCATGCTGGCCCATGTGGCCCGATCAGCCCGGCACACACAGGCATCCGTGGATAACTTGCGCGGCGCTATTAACGCAGCGCGGCATGATGTGGTGCTGCGATTGGCCAATCTTGAGACCTCGCTGGCTTCCGGCACAGGTTTGGCTCAGTCACACTCATCGAGATTGAGCACAACTGACGCGGCAAACATCCCCGCGATGACGGTTACACCCGTGGATGAGCTTAGTTCGCGGCTGCTGGTAGATTTGCTCTCGCAGTTGCGCGATTACAGCCTGATGGATGACACGCAGCGGAAGAGTGTGGCCATCCGCCATTGGAGCCAGCGAAAGGCCTCTCTATTGGAGGAGTTCGACCTGCAGCTGCGCGATCAGAACTGGCTTGCCGCCGACGAAACCATTAAAGCGCTTCGCGCCATGTTGCCCGAAGACCCCATTGGCGGGGAGCTTGCAGCTCGCCTGCACGCACAGCAGTCAATGGTTGTCGAGCGGGCGCTGGAAGATGCGAGCGAGCGCGTGCGTCACGCGGTTGGTCTGGGTGCATGGGACCAGGTCGAGCAACTCGTCCGTGAACTACAGGGACGCTTTCCAAAAGATTCGGCGGTGCAGGCCTTTATTACGCAGGTTCGTCAGGAGCAGACTTCGTTTTACAGGGAAGAGTTCCAAAACCTGCTCGCTTCGCTCAAGGAGGCTACCGAGCATCGGCAGTGGCAACGCGCGGTGCTGTACGCCCAGCAACTTATGGATCGTTACCCGGACGAAAAGCTCGTGGATCGCATTCGCCAAGACTTTTCCACCTTGCAAAGCAATGCCGATGCGCAGGAGCGCCAGGAGGAGGAGTCGCTGTTCAAAGACTTACTCCAGCGCCAGCGCTTTGAAGAGGCGCTCGAAGTCGCCAATCGCATCATGGATCGCTTTCCCCACTCGGCCTCGGCCGAAGCGGTCAGCAAATTGCTGCCCAAGGTTATTGAACTTGTGAAGCAGGAAAAAGCCCGCCGCCAGCAATCCTCCGGCAAAGAAATGAATGCCTGACCTCTGCAGAAATGACGCCGGTGCGCTGTGGCGAACGCACCGCGCACAAGACAACGACAATCACTTTTGGACAAAATGCCTGCCGCCAAACAACTCGGCTCCTCAATTTATGGTGATGCGCTGCGGGTTGCCATCAATGGGCTTTACGACCATACTTCAAGGCGTCGGTCTCGCCAAAGGTCGAGTGTTGGAAGTTGGGGCAGTTGGAGTCGCAAATGCCTGAACATTTTACTCCGGCGAATATGTCGTTTGAGGCCGCTTTTCGCGGCGAGCCAAACCAGCACCTGCAGAGTTGGCTCGCCGATGTGTTCAGTTTATGCGATCCGGAGCGTATCATCCTGTGCACCGGCGAGCCGGCGCAGCAACAGGAACTGCTTGATTGCGGCGTACTCGATGGCGTATTCATACCTCTCAACCAACAGAAGCTCCCCGGCTGCTACCTGCATCGGTCGCATCCCAACGATGTGGCTCGTACGGAGCAGTGCACCTACATTTGTGCCCCGCACAAGGATTTTGCCGGGCCAACCAACAACTGGATGGCATCGCGCCAAGCGTATGGCCTGCTGCGCGGATTGTTTGCCCATAGCATGCGGGGGCGCACCTGTTATATCATTCCGTTCCTTCTCGGTCCGGTAGGCTGCCCGCTTACCCGCGTCGGTATTGAGGTTACCGACAGCCTTTATGTGGCTGCCAGTATGAGCATTATGACGCGCGTCGGCCTGCCCGCCTTGGAGGTGCTTGGCGACTCCGATGATTTTACCCGGTGCCTGCACAGCATTGGCGATTGCGACCCGCAGCGCCGTTACATTTGTCATTTCCCGCTCGACAACACTATCTGGAGTTTTGGTTCAGGGTATGGCGGCAATGCCTTGCTCGGAAAAAAGTGTATGGCGCTGCGAATGGCAGGGTACATGGGCCTGCAGCAAGGCTGGATGGCCGAACACATGCTGATTACCGGCGTACAGCACAACGAACAAAAAAGCTATGTGGCTGCGGCCTTTCCAAGCGCCTGCGGCAAAACCAATTTTGCCATGCTCATTCCACCCGAATCCTACAAACGGCGTGGCTGGCGCGTAACCACCGTGGGCGACGACATCGCCTGGCTCTGGGTAGATCATCGCGATGGAAGACTGCGCGGTATTAACCCCGAGGCTGGCTATTTCGGCGTGCTCCCCGGCACCAACTGGCAGACCAACCCTAATGCCATGAGCACCATGGCCCACGACACCATCTTCACCAATACAGCCTTGCTGCCCGATGGCGACGTGTGGTGGGAGGGCAAAACGCTCGAACCGCCCCCTCACGCCATTGACTGGACCGGCCAGCCTTGGACACCGGATTGCGGCCGCAAAGCGGCGCATCCCAACAGCCGCTTCACGGCTCCTATGAAAAATAACCCGGCATTGGATGAAGCTGCCATGGACCCCGCAGGCGTGCCCATTTCCGCGATCATTTTCGGCGGGCGACGCAGCAGCACCATACCATTGGTTTACCAAGCCTTTAACTGGATTCACGGTGTGTATGTGGGCGCGACCCTCGGCAGCGAAACCACTGCCGCCAGCACCGGAAAAACCGGTGTCGTGCGGCGCGATCCGATGGCCATGTTGCCCTTTATGGGCTACAGCATCAGCGATTATTTAATTCACTGGTTCCGGATGCGGCGCAAAATGGCCGACTGCCCAAGAATATTTCACGTGAACTGGTTCCGCAAAAACAATCGCGGCGAATACCTCTGGCCGGGCTATGGTGAAAATATCCGTATCTTGGAGTGGATACTCAACCGCTGCCAGGGTAAAGCGTCCGCGGTCGAGTCGCTGCTGGGTTGGATGCCTCGAATTCAAGACATTAACCTCTCGGGAATCGAGGTGAAACCCGCAGACCTTGCCGAGGCTCAGCGCGTAGACTCCGAAGCCTTTAAGGCGGAGTTGCTGGCGGGCGAAGAATTGTTCTTAAAAATGGCTGGCGAACTTCCAAAAGAAATGATATTTCAACGCGAACTCCTTATCAGCCGGTTGTAAAACGTCCAGTGTGGCGAATAAATATCTCACGAGGCCCCAAGCAGATCGTTCCTAGCGTGCTCAATCGCCATCGCACGCGTCTGCTCGAAATCAGGGCAAAATCATATATAACGTTTTCGATATCATTCCCGGCTGGGCAAGTGTTGCCTCGGTGTGTGTGATCGGGCGGTTCTTGATAGAAGTGTTGGT
>JABEVB010000251.1 GCA_013044165.1 Phycisphaerales bacterium | reverse complement strand
GTATATGACACAGGCGGCTGTTTTTAATGCCTCAACGGCCGCTGTGGTGGCCAGCCCGGCATCGCCCGGCCCGGCTCCAACGAGGTAGACGGTAGCGGGTGGCAAAATGGTTCGCATATGCGAAGTATTAGTCATTTCCGCTCCAAAATATAAATTTTGTTGCCGCCGTGCAACAATCTGGCCTACCGGGCGTTGTTCTGATGAGGCCTTCGGCATATTTTAGCCGATTTTTGTGGGCCTGCCCAACGCTAAGATGGCACGTTTTAGGGTGTGCTGGCAAAGGATTTGGTGTTGGTTTGCAAACCGCTTGCAATGGAGTTGAAAAAAAAGTAAAGTTGTATTGAAGGTTCTGCCGATGATAGTGGCAGAAAGAGACCATAAGATTCCTCCCATAACCTGGGCCGCCCACTGTGATGCGACAGTTGGCGGCCTATTTTTTTATTGATTTGCAATCGCGTAGCTCAATAGTTACTTTGTGCGATGTATATCATCGTTATGGTGGAATGTTGCCGCGGCTTTGATCCAGCAGAGACCCCCAAATGGATTGCCCGCCCGCGCTCGACCCGCCGGTCAATGTGCGGTATTGTAAGGGGCGCCGAATCGGGCGGTTAGCTCAGTTGGTTAGAGCGCCGTGTTTACACCGCGGATGTCGGGGGTTCGAGTCCCTCACCGCCCATCTGGCCCTCATCGTTATGTCTTTGCGCTAGTCTTAACTCCCACGCGGAGACCTAATTTCCTTTGCGTGTTGGTCGCATCAGAGTAAACGCTTTCCAAGACCGACGTGTTTCAAAGCTTCAACATTGAATTTGATGCGGCGCCAGCAGCCGCAGGGATGCCCGAGGCTTGCCTTTGCCGACGGCCGCGATGGTATAATTTGGTAATGGACGATTGGCTGCTTTTATATCTCGCCGCCAGCGAAGAGGAGCGGCATCGCAGGCAGAAAAATCAGCCGGACGATTCGGATGACCGGCTCACCAGCATTATTCTGCTCGCTTGCGTGTTGCTGCCCGTCATCACCGCTCTCACCATGTTGGTGGTGCTGCACTTCATGGGCAAATAGGGGGAGGAACTTGCCGCACGGTGGATGGCAACGCCCGTAAAAATAGCCCATGTGTAATAGGTGCGACGGGCGGAGCACAATGTCAGAGCCGGTGGTATTTTGCAGGATTGCAGATGTCGGCATTTCCGCTGTTGTTGCAGCACGCGGCGGCAGAAAAGCCATCAACCTGCGCCGCGTCAATGCGAGCGCCTGATCATCCGAATCATTTTAAGATTGATGCTGATGAACTTGATGAGTTGCCACGGCACAAACGTGCGAAAAAATCGCGTTGTGGTTGTTGGCATGGGTGCGTGACGTTGGCCTGAGTTCATGGGTGTTTACTCCGGAATCATCCACCACAATGGCCGAGCCTTGGCCTTGTAAATAAACATATAATGCAGCAGTTTTTTGATCCAGTGACCGGCGGAGCCTATATCACCAAAGGTGAATTTTAAGTCGCGGCCATAATCGCCGAAACGTTCAAAGTCGGGTACCACCGGGTACATGGTCATGGATGCGGCGGTGCCTGAGAACCAGTTGGCTCCGGCGGAAGCCACGCAGGCGGCGCCAAGCTCTGCCAGCGAAGCGGTGCGCGGTGGATGTTGCCGGTTCAGCACCAGGTCGGCGATGTTGTTGGCAACCACGCGCCCCATGATGGCCGAAGGCATGCCGGTGCGCGGCGGCGCAGGCGAAATCTGCGTGCCTGACGCGCTTAGCCGCGGTTCCGAAATCGGGTGGGGCGGCGCAAACGCAATACCTACCGCATAAATATTTTGATATTGCGGATTTTGATAAAAGCGCGGCCAGTCAGACGCTTTCCATTGTGCATAGGGCTTTTTTGTGTAATCGGCATCTACCTTCATAAAACCATTTGGCGCAAACATTTCTGAAGTGATGTCGACTCCCTGGCGGTCAAATGCCTTGATGCCAACGCCGGTAAATGGTGGCAGGAGCATCGCGTAGTCGAAGCCCTGTTCATGCGTTTGGCCATCGAGCGTTTCGTAGGTTACGCGTGCGGCTTCAACTTGTTTAACATGAGCGCCGGTAATCCACTCAACGCCGCGCTCCGCAAACAGCGACTCGGCGAAAATGCGGCTTGAGACCACATAGCCCCCGCGCTTAAGGTGCAGGCCTCCAACGCCAAAGTCGCCTATTTCGGCCTCGTTGGTTATGTAAATAACGCGGGCCTTGTCGCGCACATTGTGTCGTCGCAATTCAAACTCAACGTTTAGCACATACTCAAATGCAGCCCCTTCGCAGGTGCAGGTGCCGTGGCCCACGCCGATGAGCATCGTCTGCGACTGGCCGCTGCGCATGCGCTCTACGCATTGCAGGAAAGCGGTTGCCGCCCGCTCCGCATGTTCGAAGGTGCATACCGACTGCGAAAAGCCATCAGGGCCAAGCCCCGGCGTGGCGGCGAAATTGAGTTTAGGCCCCGACGCGTTGATCAGATAATCGTATGGTATTTCCTGCCGTTGGCCGGTGCGTTGGCTGCCGGTTTGTTCAGCCACGACATACGGCGATGCACGACTGGCGGATCCCTGTGGATGAATTTCTACCGCGCGTCCCTGAACAAAGGCAATGTTCATTCGCTGATAAACGGGTTGCAGAGGCACCACCACATCTTTGGCGGACATGACCCCAACGCCCACCCAGATGTTGGATGGAATCCAGTTGTACACATCCTTGGGAGAAACGACGATCACCTGATGTTCTTTCGGGAGGCGACGGCGCAGAAAAAGCGCCGCTGTGTGCCCGGCAATTCCAGCGCCAAGTACGACGATGTTGGCCATTACACGCTCCTTCAAAAAGAACGCGTCGCCTGCCGAAAGCCCCGCGACAACATACATCAGGATACGAAACTACGTAATTATTTGCAAACCGGCTCTTTTTGCGCTTCGCGTCGGTTATTCTCCACTATGAAGCAGCCATTTGGCTGTGAGTTGCCTCATGCAGTTGGAGGGATGGTTTCAGGGTGAATATGCACGCCATGGCGTGAAAGCTCCGCAGGTTACGGTTGCTCCCTTGTTGCAGAGGCTTTATGTCTCAAGCGCCACCTGCACAAAGACTCGGTGGGGGCCATCCTCGCTTAATCGCCAGGCCTGCCATTCGGTGGCTCCAGTGCTGCCGGTGTGCACAATGATATAAATGTAAACTGGCCACGCAGCGGTTAAATCTGTTGCGCTGGGCTGCGCGGGTGCATCAGGGTGGCTGTGGTAAACGCCCACAATATCCAGTCCGGCGGCCGAGGCCTGGTTTTGCGCCTGGTGCATGGCGGCCGGAGCAATGGCATAGCGATTGAATCGTTCGGCCTCCGGCGCTTCGTTGGCCATGGGCCAAACCGCCGCAATATGTATCTCCCTTTCGGGTTGCATCAGTGGCTGATTGGGCTCGGTCAACAGCAGCCCGCACGCCTCCTGCGGATACGCGGCGCCAAGATGCTCTTCGATTGGCTGGCGCAGGCTCGCAGGCAGGTAGATGCGGGGTGGGACGTCGGTTGGATGTTGCGTTGGCTTTTTGTTCATCATGGTTGTCCGTTGGCTCGGGGCATCTATCAAACGCTGCATGGCGGCCGGCGATGCCTTTCTTATATACTACCATCGCGACGGTTGTGGTATGTTCTTGTTTGAGGAGGTTATACATGTCGGCATCCAATAAGCCGGAGGCTTCCGGGCATAAGGCGGCATCGAGCAAGCATCAGCTGCAGCACGATCCGGAATGGGAAATTCATCCGCACGAGCTGCACGAACTGCGCAGTCGGCAGCATCCGCATGTATTGCTGGACGTTCGCACGCCGCGCGAGCATGAAGCAGCCAATATTCAAGGGGCGGTGTTGGTGCCGTTAGATCAGTTGCCGCACAAGATTGAAGAGTTGAAGCAGCATGCCGATAAACGAATTATCGTACATTGCCATCATGGCAGTCGGTCGCTGCGAGCAACAGCATTTTTGCGGCATGCGGGCTTTAAGCATGTGCACTCGCTGGCGGGTGGTATAGATAGCTGGAGCCTGCTGATAGATCCCGCAGTCAAGCGATATTGATGGTGTCACGATAAGAGCATACTAAACAATTTGTGCTGGACATTTGGGAATAAAGTGCTTTCATGGTGATTATTGGCCATGGTGTGGATATTGCCGAAGTTGCTCGCATTGCAGATATGATGGATCGCCATGGCGAGCACTTTTTAAACCGCTGCTTCACGCTTGTAGAGCAGTCTTATTGCCGCGATCATAAATGCCCGGCCATGCACTATGCGGCGCGTTTTGCCGCCAAAGAGGCGGTGCTCAAGGCCTTGGGCACTGGCTGGCGGGGTGCGATCACATGGACGGATGTGGAAGTGCGCCGTGACGCCGCCGGCAAGCCGTATGTGGAGCTTTCTGGTGAGGCGCGGCGACTGGCCCTTGGGCAGGGCATTAAGCAATGGCACCTTTCGCTAAGCCATACCGACACTGTGGCCATTGCCAGCGCCATTGCCGAGGGGTAGAGCCTAAGCCGCCAGATATTGCGGGAAGTCGTTGTTTGGGGCGGCACAGCGATAAAAACGCGATGGAATCATGCCGCTGAAGATCAAAATTACCTCGAGGCCCTCTGCCAGGCATCTTGAATTGCCCGGCAATGGCCGATCACTGCAGGTCCACGCACGGCAGGCAGGTTTGGTATACTATTGAAGTGACAGGGCCGCTCGAACACAGTGGCCTAAAGTAATGCGGGCTTGCGCCACGGCCGTGGTGGCCATGGCGCGGCCGCCAACCTCTACAGGGACCTCATGGCCAGCCAGCCAAGTATTGTTAGTTTGCCGGTCGCTTCCGATGCGGCATTGCGCCCCGACCATACCCTGCCCGGTCGCAAGCCGCCCTGGCTGCGGGTTAAGCTGCCTGCCGGGCCGGGCTACACGCACATGCGCGGCATCGTGGACGATAATAAACTCCACACGGTATGCGAGTCGGCCAAGTGTCCCAATATGGGCGAATGCTGGAGCCGTGGCACCGCCACGCTCATGATTTTAGGCGACGTCTGCACGCGTAGTTGTGGCTTTTGTCACATTGCCACCGGCCGCCCGCCAGTGCTCGATTTGGATGAGCCGCGCCGCGTGGCCGACGCTGCCGCCCGCATGCGACTCAAACATATTGTTATTACATCGGTCAATCGCGACGAGCTACCCGATGGCGGCTCGGCAATTTGGGCTGAGACTATCACCAGCATACGCGCAGCCTCTCCCGGCACCACCATTGAAGTTCTTATTCCGGACTTCTGCGGGCATTGGGGCGATCTTGATCGTGTGCTTGATTCAAAGCCAGATATTCTTAACCACAATGTGGAAACGGTTCCCAGCCAGTACCGTCGCGTGCGGCCGCAGGCCAAATACCATCGCTCCCTGGAACTTTTAAAGCGAGCCAAAGATCGGGGCTTTACCACCAAAACAGGTCTTATGCTCGGTATCGGCGAAACAGATGAAGAACTGCGGCAAACACTCGTTGACATTCGCGCTGCCTGTGTGGACATTCTGACGCTGGGGCAGTACCTGCAGCCCACCCGCGAACATCTTCCCATAGACCGCTGGGTAACGCCCGAAGAGTTTGCCCGATGGAAAGCATTCGGTCTGGAGATTGGCTTTTCTGTTGTTGAATCGGGGCCGCTGGTGCGCTCAAGCTATCATGCCGACGAGCAGGCACAGTTAAACTGGCAGCAACAGGCAGCCAGCGGGCAGAGTTAGCGCAAGACCATGCGCGGCATAACCGATGTTGGGGCATGATCTGTTATTTCATCGTGTAGTGGGACGTGTGCATGGATGCTTCAGTGATGGCTCCCCACAAGATGCCACCGGACGCAGTAGTGTCGGCTGCGGCTGGCTGGTCACAGGCGGGGGTTGCTTTTCGCGTGCTCGATGGCATGGTTTATTGGGGTGGGGCGGTAAGCATACTTACCGGCCAGGCGTGGCGCTGGGTAGATTTGCGTTTTGCAGGCGGCCATGCCATGCAGGCGATATTTCCACCGCTGTGGCTTGTTTCGTTGCTTGTCCTATATTGGCTGCGGTACCCGTGGCGCGTCAGTCCAAAACCTCTTTCGCTGGAACGGCTTACCTGGCGACGCCATCTGTCCCTGGTTCTGAGCCTGCCAAGCTGGATGTTGCTCGCGGCGCTACTCTACAATGCTCATCAGTTTTATAACCTCCTGCATAGCGGCCGCGTGAATACCACCTTCCAAATACCCATGTGCCTGCTGGTGGCGATGATTCTAGCGGCCTGGCTTAGCACCAAACCCTGGAACGTCACCGGCTTTGAGCCGGAACTGCTGCCGCCGCCGGTGCCGGGCATGCGATTGCTTAAGCCGCGATGGGCTGATCGCGTCATTGTTACGCTGTGGGCAGCACTGGTGGTGGTGATTTTCTGCTTTTTGTTTCGGGCCAATCCACCGCCGCGATCCATGGTGTGTGATGTAGCGGTGGTGCTGGGTAATGCTACGCTGCCACACGACGTCTGCGGCTGGACCGCCGCCGCCCGCACGCGTAAGGCCATTGATCTATATAAGCAAGGCCGGGTTCGCATGATTATGCTTAGCGCCAATGCTCCATATGGCATAAGCAACCCGCGGCAAAATGCCCCGCTCGCGATGGAAAAACTATGCCGCGCCGCCGACGTGCCGCAACGAAAACTGGTGCTCGATTTTTATGGCGACAACACCCGCTACAGCGCCTGGGATACGCTGCAGTTGAAGCAACAGTATCACTGGAAAACCATTGTCGTTGTCAGTTCCGATTACCATTTGCCGCGAGCGCGGCTGGCCTACCGACAGTTTGGTATGAAAGTTTATACGGTGGCATCGCGGCATCATGTGTGGCGGCAAACCAGCATCTTTGCGGTGGTGCATGAACTGGTGGGTTACGCTGTTTATTACTTTGACCGCAACTATCATCATCCGGTTATGAGGCAGCCATGACTGAAGCATCAGTGCCGCCGGCCCAACCGCGAATTATTGTACATAAAGCCGCTGGACGGCTGGACCTTTTTGATGGACCCAGAAGATGGCGCAGCTATGCCTGCATCACCGGCACCAACCCCGGCGATAAACAAGTGGAGGGCGACCGCATCACGCCGCTGGGACTGTTTTATGTTGTGTTCAAAAATCCGCAGAGCAAATTTCATCTTTCACTGGGGCTTAATTACCCCAACCTGGCCCATGCCCTGCGCGGGCTTAAGCGCGGGCTGCTGAATCCGTCGCAGTACCAGCAACTGGTGGATGATTTAATCACAGCCGACATGAGTGACGAAACGGTACAGAACCGCGTGTGGAAAACGCCGCTGGGCGGTGAAATATTTATTCATGGCTGTGCCGAAGGACGCACCAGCACCGCCGGTTGCGTAGCGGTGAGTAATGCAGACATAACCGAAATCTATTCGCTTGTGGGCGTGGGCACTCCGGTCGAGATATTGCCATGAGGTGTCAGCGAAGCCTGCCACGGCTGACCGACGCAGTCGTTGGTAAGGAGGGCGGGCTGTGTGCCTCGGCCGTGTCAATGCGCGTGAGCGGCGGCGTAGGCAACTATATTGCGGGCCAGCGCCTGCGCCGAGCTTGGTGCGTAACCGTCTATGCCCCAGGTGTTGGTTCCCAGCAGGCCGCTGGTAATGTCATACTGCGAAAAAATGACAACCCAGCGTCCATTTTGTGATATGCCCAGCAGTGAGGGTGTACGTTTAATGCCATGCTGGTTAACAAAATATTTGCGGTAAGTAACGTGCGTGGCATCGGTACCGCCGGGGTTGTGGCCGGTAAAGAGGCTGGAAGCATCGGGTACATGTTGCAGATGCTGCCCCGGATACAGTTTTTGTACCAGCGTTGAAAAACTGTTGGTAAACTCAGGATTTCCGCCAGCCGCCTCGCCAAACAGTATGCCGCCGGCATTCAGGTAAGATTTGATATCCGCAATCTGCGACGATGTAAGTGTAAACTTGCCGGTTCCCAGCATGTGCATCAGCGGGCAGGCGTGTTTGGGTTGCAGTTGGCCGGCTTGAATGTTCTGCAGACTGACCGACATGCCATACTGGCTCGATGCGATGTTGCTGAACCGCTGCCATGCGGCTGGCTCGGGGTTCCAGTTGCCGGCATATTGCAATTGGCCCATCGCCATGTGTACGTTTCCGCCGGCGCCGGGGCTTACCGCCAGCGAATGGAGCCGGTCGGTGAGCGAACTATTGCCGGTGGCATAAAAATAAATATTGGCGGGCAACTCCCAGCGGTCACGCTCGTTAAAGCGGTGTGCCTGCCACGCGGAGCCCCAATCGGTGGTGCTGATAATCATAAGATACCGAACGCCATTCCAAAGGCCCATCAATTTGCCGTAGGTTTGCGGGTGATACCAGGGCTGCATGTGGTAAATCAAACTGGTGCGGTGGAGCGGCTTGAAGGAATATTGGTTGTTCACGGCCGCCTCGCCCAATTTCATCATGGCCCGCTTAAATCGTTGGGATTGCTGGTCGCAGTTGGCCAATACAAGGCCGCCATCATCCATATAGCGGCCAATTTTGGCGATGTCATCCTTGGAGAATTTAGGGTCTTTGTGCCCGGCGATGTACAGCAGCGGCGAGTCGAGCCAATCATGCGCCGGGGTGCTGATGCTTACCGCCTGCCAGTTCAGCGGGGCTTCAAAGGTGGTACTGACCCAACTGACGAAGTTGGCGGCATCGCGCTGGCGGCTGTTCCATTGGCCGTAATAGTTGTTGCCATACCAGAGTTTGTTGATAAGCACCGGGTTGAGGCCGCGGTCTAATATTAGCAGGGCATAAGCGGTGCCGATGTTGTCGTCCATGCCGACAAAACCAAGGTTTCCGCCCCAGCTCCCATCGCCCTTCTGGTTATGAACCAAGGTATTGGCGAAATCGAGATACCAATCATTGTTGCCAAACGTTTTCAGGCCGCTGGCCAGGCCGACGCGCTCGATGCCGTACATGGCATATAGATTTTTGGTATCGGGTCGAAAATTTGCATTAATGTACGCCAAGCCGCGAAGAATGTTAGGGTCTGCCACGGCATGGAGTCGAGGGCTTTCAAACAGGTATTCATCGCAAATAAACAAGCTGGCAACGCCGGCCGGGGTAAAGGGCTGCCATCGCAAAAAGACATTCGGCGAATCCTTTGGTCCAGGTTTAGGCATCGGTCCGTTGGGAAAGCCCCATTGCATGTAATTCCATGCTCCGTCGGGATATTGCGTTTTGCGCCAATGCAGGGCCGCTAAGCGCCAGTAGCTGGTGGGTACTTCCATGCCAGCATGAGCCACTGCCCACATTCCCAAGACTCCATATTGTGTGTTGGAGTTGTCCCATTCGCCCGGGATAACGGGGTTCCGCCCCAAGAACGGCTCGTGAGCGTAGTAGTATGCTCCGTTGGAGTGGACAGTTGCCAGCAGAAAACGCGCGTCATAGCGCAGTGACGCTCTGTAACGCTCCTTTCGCGGCAATAGCGTCATACAGTTGGCCTGGAAGGAAGCGGCATAGGTAGTTAAAGGTCGCAATTTCGTCAAAAACTTCAGGGCATTTTGCATGGCCGGGTGAAAGATGTTGAGTTCAGACATTTTTAGGCTTTGGCCCACATCAAGGAGCGCTTCTGTGACCAAGGCCGTTTCGCCGCCGTACTGATTGACAGGGATGGCCTTGGCGTTGGCTGCCGGGCGAAGATTGCCGGCCTTAACGCCAGTCTCCCAGCAGGTTTTCGGATTCTGATGTGCCAATAAGTAGGCCACACCACGGCGTATGGCGTTAACTACTTGCTCGCTGCTCACCGGTGGGTCTGCCCGCAGTACTTGTGCTTGAGCGAACAGCGCCGCAACAAAAAGACTTAATGCAGTCACCAATCTAAATGGTTTGCCGGCCAACTTGCTGCGCATGGGTATACTCCAAGCGGTTCCATCACTCGGCTCAGCGCCTCATGACAAACAACGAACATCCGATGACTGCGGGAACATCAACAGGTGCCACAACATTAATCACCACAACCCCGCCAAGCTTGCTCTCTTTTTTTAATGGTCAGGTGACTATCCCTGCGCCATCCGAAGCATTGCTTTGTGTCGTATGCTTCATATTGACCTATATTATGCCATAAAGACCATTAACGGAAAGGAGTTTGCTTTCAAAACATCCGACCTATAAATTGCTTAAAGAAAGTATCATAGGGTTTACGAAGACTGGTCGGTAGCGCCTGCGTATTTGACAGGCATATGCCGTTATGCGCCACACTGAGAATTGTCTTGGCAAAATGCTCGTTTTTACAATCAATGTCGTTTGATGCGAGGCATTGTTTATTTCGATGCTATCAGCAAACAGGCGCCCGTTACGATATCAGCCACTTGCGATGGTGACCCTTATGCCTTTTTTTCTTCTACCGTCTTCTTCTTCGCTTTGTGGCCGCTCATCCAGACTTGAACAAGCTGAATCAATGTTCCAAGCACGCCCACCGCCACTATTAACTGCGATTCGGGTATGTACTTAAATGCCATTTTGGGCGAACCCGGCTTAAGCCACTCTGCCAGAACGCCCAGCGACCACAAACCCAGTAGTCCGCCAATCCAACTTGTGGACACCAAGCTGCACGGCTTGGCGAAAAACAATCCTAATGCCAGCACCACAATGCCCGTGGCAATCGCGGTCCGTTTAATCGGCTTAAGCGTTGCCGCGGGCAGAGCATCAAACTGACGCCAGCGATAACTCGCCTCATGGTGGCCTTGCTGCCAATACTTCCATGCCCGGTCTTGTGCCGCCGGCTGTGTTTTGTCCAAAGCGTGGGCGGCAAGATTTTCGGCGGGGGCGTTTTTATGCGGCGGTGGCGGCTTGGCAAAGGCCCCGGCATTATGAGCCATCACGCCGGCAACCAATAGCACCGCCAACAGCGCCACCAGGACAGCCTGCATCAGCCGAAAGCCCACATAGCCCAAAATAGCCCCGGTAACGCCCACCAGCACGCTACACACAATGGCCACAGGCGCGTTATGCCAATAGTGCGGCGCGATGTATCCCCAAAAAGCGCCGGCCGCCGTCAGCAGTACGGTCAGTACCAATCGTGCCGATTTATAACCATGCAACCATAGCGCAAGTCCAACCAGCAGGCCCAAAAGCGCCGCAATAATAAGTGAAAACGTCACCGAATGCGGGAGCAGAAAATCCATCGTGCGCTCCAATAGATTACGAATCCATTCGCAATGCCTGCATTGTAACCTTTGCTCGCAGCGGCGTCATCTGCGTGACAATCGCTGGTGTCTGCGGCATGATGCAACCATTGCGACCGGCCCGCTGTTTGCCGGTGCGAAAAAAACGCTTTGGAGACGCCATGGCCGCCGGTTGCGTGATTTTTGATTTTGACGGCGTTATTGCCGACACCGAAGCCTTACATTTGGAATGCTACAACAGTGTGCTTGCCGCCGCCGCCGATCGCGTCGGTCGCATTGTTCATATCTCGCCGCAGCAGTACCTGCAGCGCTATATGGTGTATGGCAATCGCGAAGCTTTTGCGAATATTTTGTCCGATGCCGGATTTGCGGCCGATAATAGCTTTATCGAGGAACTGTGTCGCCAGAAAGATCAGATCTTTGCCGGGCAGCTTGGCGGGTTTTTATCACCATTGCCGGGCGTTCGCGAACTCGTCGAGCACCTGCAGGCGCGTGGTGTAGAGCGAGGCATCTGCAGCGGTGCCCGCCGCGATGAAATTACTCCTCTGCTTAGCGCTTTTGGTTTAGAGAGCCACTTTCCGGTAATTGTTTCCATAGATGATGTGCGTCGCAGCAAGCCTGAACCCGAAGGTTATAACAAGGCCTTTGATCTTCTGAATATACGTGCCGATGGATCGCTCGCCCGGCAGCGATCGGTGGTGTTTGAGGATACCGCCGGCGGCGCGGCCGCTGCGCACGCTGCGGGCCTGCATGTTATTGGTGTGGCTACCACGAGTGGCCTTGGGGACGTTCGCCAATGGGCAGATCAGGCCGTCGCCAGCCTTGCCGAGGTGGACCTTTACCAGCTTAATCGTTTGCTGGGCGTGTAGAACGCGCTGTTTTGGGTCCGCCAAGCCCGCACGATTCGGCATGAAGCCCGCTGGCATTTGCCGATCGTAATTTGTAGCATAGAGGGTGCAGGAGTGACCAGGCGGCCGCTCGGCGAAAGCCGGGAGGAAAGTCCGAACTCCACAGGGTACGGTGGTGGGTAACGCCCACCCGCCGTCGAGTTAAAGTCGGCGGCGCGGGAAAGTGCCACAGAAAACATACCGCCTATGTCGCCTCTGGCGGCAGGTAAGGGTGCAATGGTGCGGTAAGAGCGCACCGCGGTTCTGGCGACAGAATCGGCAAGGCAAACCCCACCGGGTGCAAGACCAAATAGGGAGCCGACGCGTTGACCCGACGCATCCTTCGACCGCCACCGTGTGAGTCCCCGTCAATGGTTGCACACGGCGTGCTGAAGGTTTGTCTACCTTAGTAGCGAAGTGCCGCTCGCGGCATCAGTCAACGGGCGGACTTAAGGCTCCGGGTAGGTCGCTCGAGGGCGGCAGCAATGCCGCTCCCAGATAAATGGCCGCCGCCGCCAAGCGGTACAGAATTCGGCTTATCGGTCAATCCCGCAATCGGGCCGCGGACCAACCCTCCGCGGCCCGACCATTTTTGCCCAAAGCCTTGAACAGCGAGCGGCTGCTGATGAACCTGCCGGAGCGAAATCACTTTCCGAAGGTTTCATGGCATCACGCTGCGGATCGCGCGGTATAGATATGTCGGGCTGGATGCACATTTCCTGTCTTGTCAATTCTTCTGCGACACCATAATGTAGTGAAACACAGTGCAGCGTCTGAATATTGGGGTGATCTGGCATGCAAATAGCGAAATATAGTTTTGGCATAGGTGACCGATTCGGTCGGCAGGGCAAAGCGCAGCTGGCGGCGTTTATGGAGTACCAAAAAGCCGGCGGCGCAGCCATCTCGCCGGTTTGGAATAAGTCCAACCGCGAGCATAACATTGTGCATACCGAGCCGCCGTCCGTCCGGATCGAAGCCGATGCCGCGGTAAAGGCTCTTGGCTTTACGGGCGCGTACCATGTGGATGCCGACCATATTGGCCTTGCCACAGTGGAGCGATTTTTAGCCTGCAGCGACTTTTTTACAATGGACGTTGCGGACCTGATTGGCAAGCCCGCCACTGCCTCTGAGATAGATGCGTTTTCGCTGGCGGTGCGGCCGCTGATAGGCTCGCTGAGCATCGGCGGCATTGCGGAACCGGTGCACATTGCCCAAGCCGATGTCGCCGTTGTTGCGCAAAAATATCTGGCGGCAGTAAAAGAGGCGGGGCGCATTTATCGGCATATTGCCGGGAAAATCGGCGGCGCTAATTTTATCCCAGAAATTTCAATGGACGAAACGTCCGCTCCACAAACCCCGCGTGAAATGTTTTTGATTTTGGCCGCTATTGCAGCTGAACAGATTCCGATTCAAACCATTGCCCCCAAGTTTACCGGTCGTTTCAACAAAGGAGTGGATTACCACGGGGATGTAGCGCAGTTTGCCAAAGAGTTTGCCGACGACGTGGCGGTAATCGCTTACGCGGTAAAACATCTGGGGCTGCCGACAAACCTCAAGCTGAGTGTTCATTCAGGCAGTGACAAGTTTTCGATCTACGAACCGATTCGCCAAACCCTTGCAGCCACCGGTGCCGGACTGCACATCAAAACCGCCGGTACCACCTGGCTCGAGGAGGTGATTGGTCTGGCAATGGCGGAAGGACGCGGCCTGCAGATCGCCAAAAAAATATATGCGCAGGCGCTACAGCGTTGCGATGAGCTCTGCGCACCCTACGCCACGGTTATAGATATTGACCGCAGCAAACTACCCACCAGCCAGCAAGTGGCCAACTGGAGCAGCGCCGAGTATGTTGCGGCGCTGCAGCACGATCCCAAGTGCCCGGCATACAACGCCAACATGCGGCAACTTATTCATGTGGGTTTTAAAGTTGCGGCGCAGTTGGGCGACGAATATCTGGGGGCTCTGTCGGAGTTTGAAGGGGTCATTGCACGCAACGTTACGGGCAATATTCTCCACCGGCACATGGAGAGGATATTTCCGAGGTCGGCGTGACGGTGGCCATCTCGGCCATCACGAGGTTAAACGTTTGCAGCCGGTCGCCATTTCGATGGCCCATAATCCTCTGTAATTCGCCTCATCGCCGGCCAGTCCCTCGATACGGCAACGCAGGTAGATTGCAGCGACTCATCCAGGCTGCATCACCGTGATGGCGACAACGTTGGAAAACGACAGCCGCACGCCGATCGGTGCGGATAAAAATCGTCGCCCAACGCCCGATAGAAAACCTGATCGTCGTCCTGGTTCGGCACATTCATTATCGCTGCGTCTTATAAGCACATTTGCCTGTAAATAGTTCAATCAAATGACGTGACCTTGGCGATACACTCATTGACACATTCTAAAAGGCACAGCGCCGCAGCACGTTATCTGACCGCTGTGCCTGAGGGAACTCGGACAATCTGTACAAGCGGCCCGGCACATTTGCCGCAGGGTAGCGTTTCTGGGCCGCATCTGGTTTGTTTGGCAGTCGTTTGGCAACGCAATCCAGCGGTTGGATGGATATTTATCCGGAGGGAATTATGCAAGGCTGGAAAACCATTACCACGGAATCGTTCTCGATTCTAGCACCGGAAAACTGGCTCGCCGACACTCGCACCGATGGCGAGTTGGTGCTGCACGATCCATCGAGCAGCATTTCCATGGTGCTGAAGCTGCGCGAAGCGCCTGCGGACGCTCCCGCACGCATCGCGGGATTCAGCGACGATGTTACGCCCGAAGAAGCACGCACCGCCCTTCGCGGCCTCGTGAAGCAGTTCCCCGAAGTGCGTCTGTCCCAGCCGGTCAAGCAGGTGCCTGGTACGTCGCACATGACCTGCACAACCGAGGGCGTTATCAGCAGCGGTGGTTTGCGTAAACTGTTGCGTCGCCCCCAGCGCCTGGTGGACTATCGCTTCTGGGCAATACTGAGCCAGTGCCGCGCTGTATTGGTAAGCTGTCACGGCGGCATCGAAGAAATGCAGTTCTTCCGCGCTGTGCAGGATGCTATTGTGGCATCATTGCGGATTGCAACCGCGGCCATTGGCGGTCAACGTCCGTTTATTCAAATGGTGGTGGACCTGGCCCGCGAACATCTGCCGCCGGAACAGATCAGTGCTCTGGATGCCGACACACTCAATGTCGGCGGCGTAAAAATAAAAGTGGTCTCGCTGCGGGAGGACTATCTCAAGCGGCCCGACAAACTTGCCGAAAGCGTCAAAGACTTTTTTGAAAAGCTTTTGGTACGCCATCCCGGTGATACTTCGCCGGCCGCCGATTGGGATGAAATTAGCCTGCGCGTTTTGCCGGTGCTTCTGCCCACCACGCTGGCCGAGCGTCTTGAGGGCGATGTTGTGAAGGAGGAATGGCTTAGTGGGCTTACCATTTTCTACGAGGCGCCGGGCCGTACTGCACCAATCACGCATACCGACCTTGGCCTGTGGGAAATAGATCAGCAAGCCCTGCATCAGCACGCCCTGGAAAACCTGCTTCGGGCCACGCGCAATATGAGCATGACCGGCGGCAAATACGGCCAGTACACCATGTTCAATTTCAGTGGAGCCGATGCAAACAATGCCGCTCGCGTCCTGCTGCCAATTGTTTACAAAAATCTGCGGCAACACCTGGGCACCACATTTTTTATCGCCATACCCGACCGAGCGTCGCTCACCGCGTTCTCCACCAAAGATGCCGCCACGCTCAACTGGCTGCGTCGTCAGGTGGAGGTAAAGTTTTCGCAGGCGACGCACCCGCTTTCAGATAAATTGTTTCTGGCAACCCCTGACGGTATTGCCGAAGTGGAAATCGAGACGGCCGCCCAGGCAGCCGGCGAATAAGTCTCAAAAGCACACAATGCTGCAAACGCAACGGGGCGATCCATAAACATGTGGATCGCCCCGGTATGCTTTGCGTCGGCAAGTAGTTTTGCCCCATCTGAATCAGCCGCCCTGCTGCGCGTTCATCTCCATCATCATAATGAGCGGGAAAACCTGCTTGCCCTGCGTGACGATGCTTTCAAGCTGGTCCTCCGGGAGGAAGAAGCGGACGTTCGCCGAATTGCCGCTCGCGGCGGCACTGATGCTGGCCGGCGTGGCGGTTACGGGTTGCGGTCCGCCTGGCGGAAAGCCATTCATCGCACGTAATTTATCCAACGCTACAATAATCCAGCGATCAATGGGCAGGTAGGCGACCGCGGATGGGTTGGGCAACAGATGTTTGCCTGCGGTAATGACATCTTTCTCGCTGCTGATGGTATCGGTCCCGGCCTTTAGATCCGCGGCGGTTTGAGAAAATTTCTTGTGGCTTACGTTAAGGCCGGAGATCAGCGATTGGCCTACGGGGGCCATATTGATTTCAGCGCCATGGTTACCAAGCCACATCATTCGCTCACCCTTAAGCATCATCTGCCGCACGTGCTGCATTACCGGTGAGAGCGCCTTGCGGGTTGGCTCAAGGTTAACCGTGGCGCTCGCTACATGAGTGCCATCCGCGAGTTCAAACGCATCGGGGTTTTCGGCATAAGTGGCCTTAAGGCCCGCATCAGCAATGCCGGGATTGGCCACAATTTGTCCCAGCGAGGTTTTAAGACCTTCCAAAGTCTGATGTTCTATGGCTTGTGCAGACTGGCTCTGCGTAACAGCCAGCAACCTTAAAATCGGCTCGTCCCCGCGAGGGGCCAGCAGTACCGACGCGGTTGCCATCGCACCCGCATAAACATGTTTAAATCTTCCGCGGGCGTTCTTGAGCGCCAACTGGTAATCTGGCTGATTGGATTGTGGATTTTTCGCAGCTCCCTCGGTAAGTGCGGTACGAAGAAGCCCCACGATCGGAGCCGTACTGCCATTGTAGCTGAACAGGCCGAGATTATCGCCGGCGGGCAGACCCATAAACGGTTTGGGCCCCAGCGGCTTGCCGGAGGTCAGCGCCTGGGCCAGAGGACTCCCTGCCACGATATCTAAATGGCCGTTAAGCGCAATACCGCTATCATCCATGTTAAGCCCCAGCATCATCGCGTGTGTCTGGGCAAGCAAATCTTCTGCGAGGCTTATGGCCATATCACCAGCAACAATTTGTTGAGCCTGCTGACCGGATTGATCCATTTTGGTGCGTATAGATTCGAGCTGCTTTTCGGCCAGGGGGTGGGCGACTGCACTGTTAAGGTATGCGGCAATGTCATCTGTATGCAGTGCAGCCAGCGTGTGGGGTGATGTTTCTATGGGCATGCCCCAGGTTGTTGCAGCTAGATACTCGCTGAGTACCGCCTTACTTTGCGCCACAGCCGTGTAGCTGCCGTGCACGGTGGCATAATTGGTGGTGCCGCTGGGGTCCGTGAAGGTGATGACGCCGTTGGCCGGCACAGACGGGTTGTCCTGGGCGAACATGGTTTTTGTGTCGGTGCCGGGCAGCAAGATCACGGCGGCGGGTTGGCCGGGGTGACGCTGCGCAAAGCCAGCGGGTGCACGCAAAAAGACCATCGCCATCGAGCCGTGCGGGTCGAGGCCGCCATCAATGCCGACTTGCATCTCCATAGTGCTAAGCGGATTGGCGGAGCTTGGTATCTGCAGGCGTGATTCAATGTGTTGAATCTTCTTGCTGAATCCCTGCAGGTTGTTGAGTACCACAAACCCCATTGCATCGCCGGGCACCTGCGACAGCACATCAGGTGCGGCCGCATGGACGCTGCCAGCAGCACCTGCCACCAGCGATAGTGCCGCGGCCGCTGCCGTCATCCAGCGAACCGATTTTCTCATCCAATGCAAACCATTAATGGTGCTGCGCTTCATGGGTGTCTCCAACACAACTTGTGGGGGCGAACCGCCAAGCCTACAACGTTTCAGCAAGCTGTCGCCACCAACATCCGATAATTCGAATTGTAACATGCCCGGAGCCGTACGTGTAAACACTGCCCAATGCTTGACCCATGGCGTAAGGCAACGTACATTTCGTCTGCCGCGAGGGCTTGATTACACTATTGCCATCGCCCCGGCGCTGCGCCTGGGCCTTGCCTTGGAACCTGCCGCCATGAAATCCGACGACATACCCAGCCCTGCCGTTCATCGCCTTAGCTTTTACCTGCGGCAACTCGAGACGCTGCAGCGGCTGGATCGGCATACCATCAGCAGCCGCCAACTTGGCGAATCACTCGGCTACACCGATGCGCAGGTACGGCGCGATTTGGCCTATTTTGGACAGTTTGGTCATCCCGGAATTGGCTATCGGGTGGAGGAATTGATAAGTCAACTGCGAAAAATCCTCGGCACCGACAAAGTCTGGGACGTGGCCTTGGTGGGCGTGGGCAACCTCGGCCGCGCTCTGACAACTTATCGTGGATTTTTGCGCAAAGGCTTTCGCCTTGCGGCGGTGTTCGATACCGATGCGGCCAAAGTGGGCCGCAAATTTGGCGAACTCGAAATTCAGCCTATGGCGGCGTTGCCGCAAACGGTACAGGAAAAGCAAATTCGCATGGCCATTGTGGCGGTGCCGCCCGAAGCGGCCCAGGATGTTGCCGCACAGATGGCCGCAGCGGGCATACGTGGCATTCTTAATTTTGCGCCCGTGTCGCTTAACGTGCCCGCGGATGTTGTCGTGCAAAGCGTAGATCTGGCCTTGCAGCTTGAGCAGCTTTCATTCCGCATGAGCCTGGGGCGCTTGGCGGAACCGTTTGGGCTGTCGTAAAACCAAAGTACCTGTGATGTTCGGAGTGTTTCGTGGCGGCAATTCGCATAAGCCTGTATGGCGATTCTATGACTGAATACCTCCACCGTCCGCCGCGTGCGCTGGCGCAGGCGCTGGCCAATGAGGCCCCCGGACGCGAGTTTGAATTATTTAATTATGGCATTGGCGCCACCCGGGCCGAGTTGGTGCTGTATCGCCTGCGCTACGAATACTGGTACGGCCGCGAGCGTATGGCTCCGCTGAATATTTTAAAGCCTGATGTGCTGGTGCTCGAGTCCTGTGCATTCAATAACTCCAGCGATCAACAGGCAGGGCTGGACAACTTTATCCGAATATGGGACGAAATTATCGCCGACTGCCGCGAACTGGCGCCCAAGGCATTGCTGCTGGCATGCCTGACGATACCATCTTCGCCGCATAAGCCTGACGAACGGGCCAACAGGCTCTTTTATCATGCGGGCGCTGAGATATTCGCTCTGCGGCACCACTGGCGCGTTGTTTATCAGCAGGCATTTGCCGACTGGGCCGTACACCGCAGCCTGCCTTTGGTAGACCTGCGACGCAAGGTGCATGAGTATGAAGCGCAGGGCGTGCCTCGTTCGCATTGGATCGCCGCCGATGGCGTACACCCCAACGCGATGGGGGTGGAACTGATTTCCACTCAAATCGCCCGCGAGGTTGTCCGCCTTTCGCCGGGGGAGGCTCTATGAACAACCAATCGTCAACTGCGCCATACACAGGGCAATCCAAACCGCATCACCGCCACCATAACAAAGTGCTGCTGATCATTGCGATATTTAAGCTTCTTAAAGCTTCCGCCGTGGCTACCGCCGGTGTAACGGCCATTGTTTTTCGCAATGCGGACCTCGCCAAAGCGTTTCGGCAGTGGGTTAACTACTTCCGGATGGATCCGAACAACCACTTTATTAATGGTGTGATTCATCGGTTGGCAAATGTTCATGCCCATCAGCTTGAGATGCTCGCCGTGGGCAGTTTTATGTATGCCGCCATGTTCATGGTTGAGGGCTTTGGCCTTTACTTTGAAAAACCCTGGGCCGAATACCTCGTGATCGTGAACACCTTTTTGTTGGTGCCGGTGGAAGTGTTTGAGCTTATTAAAAAGCCCAGTTGGGTAAAGGTGCTACTGCTTGCGGGCAACCTTGCCATCGTGGCGTACTTGATTTATCTGCGGACCCAGGCCATACGATCCAAGGTACTACAGCGCAAAGCGGCCATAGACCAGTGAAATACCCGGCCAGAGCGTTCTTCACCGTGGGGCGAGTTGAAGTGTAGGATCACCGAGAATAATCCAGTCGCGGCTGATGTGTCGGGTCGCAGCGGTATCGGCAATAGTCAGAAAGTGGTCGCTTGGACGCAATGGTAGGCTCAACGGCACAGCGCTGGCGGCAGGAGTTAATCCATGCTTTACAAAGCGGCGTTTGCCATTGACGAGAATCCAGAAGTTGGCCTCCGATGCCTTCGGTATGTGTTGCGACCTCGGCGTGTATGTGTCGCCGAGCATCGCTTGAAAACTCGTGAGGCGATCAGCGGGGTACATGCGGCGCACGGCGTCAAGATTGATCGTAATACCTTTGTTGGGGTGCAGGTACATGATGCTATGGCCCACGGCGGAATAGTTCACCGACGCGAGTACGGGCGACATGGCTTGCGCGTTGGGCCAGCTTGGTTTTGGAAAGGCTCCGCCCAACCACAGCAGGAAATAGCCTTGGTTGCTACCGCTGGCAAACGTACAGCGATTGCCGGCCGAATCAATTTTGATCGGTAAGTTGCCTTGCGGCACAAAAGAGCCGTCCAGTGCGGGTATGCTGTTTATGCGGTGAAATAATCCGTCGCTCTGGTAGCGCGCGATTTGTGGAAGATGCCCAACCACACCCGTAGCGACGTCAATGCCGCAGCCTGCATGGTTTGTCAGGCCGTTTCCGCCACACAGCAAATCCGCAACGCTCAATGTTTGCGATTTGGGATCAATGCTCTGAGCGAAATACTGTGTCCACGCACTGGCTGCGACTGGCCGCACACCAGCAGTCGACACCTCGGATGCCTGTCCCGTGGTAAGCAAATGAGCGCGGGCCATTGCGCCAGGTGCGGCGGATGCAACGAGAACACGTCCCTCGTAAACGCCGACCACCGTGTTCGCTCGCTGACGTTGCCACACCGCAAACCATGTACCCAGGTCTTTGATTACGGCTGATGGAGTTTTAATGGTAAAGCGTCCGCCATGAGCTTTGGCGACGACTCGACCGGCATCGAGGAACATTTCTCGATGTGCGCTTAATTTGAACCGCGCTGGCCCATTGATCAGCAGTTGCACGCCCGATTGAAGCCTAATCTGGGCGAAGCCGGCATTTAACCGGTACACAACCCCCGCAACCACGCGATGGCGGCGCGGCGCCGTCGCCCACTGTGCGCCGACCTGTCGCATGACAAGACCATCCGTTTGCCCGGCCGTCGTAGGGGCTGGCTTCGTGTAGAACCACTGGGCCAGAAAAAGCCCAAAAGCCACCATGGCGGCCAGGGCCCACACGAGCAGCAGTGGAGTAAGTCTCAATGCACGATGCCCCGCCGAAGTGACCGGCGCCTTTACCTCTGGCCCGCCACTTTTAAAGAGGTGTTTTGCCACACAGCGGACGATGGTAAAGTCGGCGAACTCAGTGCGGCGTGCGTCATTTTCCATCAGGATGGCGCGTAATCTTCCGATGTCCGCTGCGGAAAGGTCGTTTTCAATAAAGAGCGTGGTCAGCCGCGAAAATTCGGCATCATCAACCTGCGTTAGGGGCGTGGAATGTGGTTCCATATCAGATATTCCTCTGGCGGCCGTTACTGCTCGGCGGCCTCCAGTTTGGCACGTACGCAGTCCCGCAACTTGGCATGGGTGCGCAGGGTGGCCATATATACTGTTTCGACCTTGCAGCCGAGCTGCTCGGCTATTTGCCGGGACTTAAGGCCCAGTTCGTACCGCATGCTCATCAGGTCTCGGCCGCGGGCGTCAAGCTTGCCAAGGCAGTAGCGCAGGGCCTCGCGTAGCGAATCCCCCACACGCTGGTCCCAGCTTCGCCAGCTTGTTTCGAGAAGGTCCAGAAGGGCTTGGTCAAACAAGATTGGCTCGTGCGAACGGCTGCGCAAAGCCGCAAGAGCCTGCCGCCGCGCGGCCACCCGCAGCCAGCCGGTAAGGTGATCTTCGTTGGCGATGCCTTCACGTTTTTGCACGGCCAGCGCACATATGTCCTGTAAAACATCCTCCGCAAGATTGTCATCGCGCAGGATGGCCCAGCAGAGCGTATAAAGCTTGTCGTGATCCCGGACAATTACTCGCACAAGCATATCCTGGCTAATCGGCATTGCACATTTCCTTTCGCAGCAGGAACAACTCTAGCGATCCCTCTTTAGGTCGGCCAACAGGCTACGACAATTGCAAGGGAGCGGCAACAGATGGGTTGGCCCGGCAGTCGCCCGGACCGGCTCATAGTGCCCGTCCTTTATGTGATCTCCTAATAACCGACGCCAAAAAACCCGAAATCTTTACAGCGTCCTGATGAAAAAGCCGAAAATTAGAGATTTTGTGTGTAGAGATTTTGCCTATCCGCGCGTCTGCTGATAGAGGCGGGGCTGCCCAATGATGGCCAATACGCCAGCGCACTGCCAGCCGCTATGGCCCGTATGGCCATTGTCGGGGTTCTGCCATGGCTCTAGCGCGTTGGAGCTGGTTTTTCGCCCCAAGGATATGGCTCGGTTCTAACCGAGCCTCGGCCAAGTCCGAACATGCGAGGGGGGTGTTCCCCTTCGTTGAAGTAGTGATGGCCCGTGCTGCTTTGGTGGCGGCACTTGGCAAGTGCGAGGCTCTGATTTTTCGGAGAGGGGCTTAGCGTTATGGAGGTATTTCTATGTGGTTAGATCGTAAGGTAGCCGTGGCGGTTTTGGCCGCGTGTAGCGCAGTGGCCGTCGGTGGTGTGGCACATGCTAATTCCATCGGGCTGAACTTATCAGGAGGCAATGGTGGGCCATACAATCTGGATGCGACTCCGCCGGGCCTTACCGCGGGTGTGGTAGCTCAAGACAACTGGAACGATTTGAGCGGCAACTCGCAGACTTCGCCGTCATCGGCATTCCATGACAGCACCGGCGCTGCGACAACTGCAACCGCAACTTGGAGCGGCCCAGATACCTGGGGCACCTTTGGCAGTTCGCAAAGTAATGCCGACTTGCAATTGCTCAATGGCTATCTCGATTCGAATCACAACACGGGTTCTAACCACACGGTAACGCCTGCCACGATTACGGTGTCTGGGCTTACCTATTCCTCGTACGAAGTGATCGCGTACTTCAACTCAGATCACCTGAACACTAACACCAACGCCGCTTTTGGCAATGTCAGCATTGGCTCAACAAAATATTATTACACGGCAATTGGGCCGGTGAGTGCTGACTACAGCCCCAGCCCATACCGGCAGACCACAACAACGACCGATCCGGGTGTTGCCAGTTCCAGCGATCTTGCTGACTACGCCGTATTCACCGGCCTAAGCGGCAGCAGCTTTACGCTCACGCTGACTCCGGAAGGCGTCGCTCTCAGCGGCAATAACTCTGGCATCGCCGGGCTTCAGATTGTAGACACAACGGCTGTTCCTGAGCCTGCAACGATGGGCATGTTTGCGGCCGGGGCAATGGGCTTGCTTATCGCGTCGCGGCGTAAAGGGAACACTGTGTAAAGCCGGCGTGTCCCGTGTGCGAGGTAACAGAGTCTCCGGCGGCAGACCTTAAGAGGCTCTGCCGCCGGACTTTTTAAAGCGGCGGCTTGCGGGGTGACACGTGATGTCTAGACGCTTCAACACAGGCAAACGGGCGCTCGCATTTACGCTGGTGGAATTGCTGGTGGTCATTTCGATCATCGCTATCTTGATTGCACTGTTGCTGCCGGCGCTGGCGGCCGCACGTGAGCTTGCCAAACGCACGGTATGTGCCAGCAATTTGCGTGAGTTTGGCCAGACGCTCTTTGAATATTGCAGCGAATACGCAACCTACCCCGCACAGCGCAGCTCCAACGGAGCGGAGATAACGGCCGAAAACTATATGCAAGGCGGCTATGGGCCTCAGGAAAACTCCTTACCTGGCGCAGAATTCAATGCGATGCTTGATCTCATGGGCGTCATGACGGAGCCCAAGCTGGCCACCGACCCAATGCCTGAGCCAGCCTACATATTATCATGTCCGGAGTTTGCGGTTCCTGCACCCACTACCAACATTAACTCTACAGCCATCCCTTTCAATAGCTTCTCCAGCGGTTATTCTGTTTTATACCGCGACACTTACTGGGCGAACGAATCGGGTTATTACGAACACAGCGGAGGACCGCTCTATCGAGGCCCGCCACAACCGCAGTATTATTATGCGGAGATCGGTTACTTTTACCTTGGCGGCAGTTACTGGTGGCCCGGGCCGACGGGTAGCGGTGAACTGGATGGCCAAGTTGATTCACCGCTCTCTACCGCCAGCAATCCGACTTGGGCACTTGCTAGCGATATCATCAGCGGCTGGAGTGCCAGCCCCAGTGCACACTTTACTCCCACCGGAGCCATTGCGGGTGGCAACGAACTCTATAATGATGGCCATGTTGATTGGTTGCCATGGGATAACGGCGGCAACGTACAGAACAATGGCGGACCTTACTACCAATTTTATTGGCGGCGTACGATGCAGCATCCTTAGGCCCACCAACCGCATCAACACCGATGCCGGGTGCTCCATACAAAGTTCTGTGGCACTGAAGCTTTCCACATTCGCGGGTTCGACGTGTCAAGTACGAATTCCGACTGTAAACTCATAAGTTAAATTGTTGCCATTAGCACAGAAGAACTACGGAAGGATTGTTTTAATGACCGCAGGCCAAATCAGTAGGCGAGAGTTTGTACAACTTGCCGCCTCCGCAATTGCGTTGACGGATGCCGTGCGCCTTACACCATCTGCCACGGCCGCGCCGCTACCCGAACTGCCACCTGGGCAGGTTACCCAGTGGTTGGCGGCGCCTGCGGCCCGCAGGCGTGAGTGCATAAACCGCGACTGGAAGTTTTTGCTGGGCGATAACCCGCAGGCCGCGGAGCAAAGTTTGTCGGACGGCGACTGGCAAGTTGTGGGGCTGCCGCATTCGTTCAGCCTGCCTTACTTTCGCGGGAACGACTTTTATGTCGGTTTCGGCTGGTACCGCAAGAGCATTGCGTGGCGCAGCGAATGGGCTGGCAAAAGTGTTTCGCTTGAGTTTGAGGCTGCCTTTCAGGACGCGGAGGTTTATGTTAATGGGCGACAGGTCGGCTCTCACAAGGGTGGTTACACCAGCTTTGAAGTGGATATTACGCATCATCTAGCACCGGGCGAAAATCTCCTCGCGGTGCGAGTCAACAATCTATGGAATCCGCAACTCGCCCCACGTGCCGGCGATCACATATTTGATGGCGGCCTGTACCGCAATGTATGGCTCGTTGTGACCGATACGCTGCGCATTGGCTTTCAGGGCCTGCAGGTGACCACGCCCAGAGTAAGTCGGCGCTTGGCAAGTGTTGCCATCGCACTGTTGATAGAAAATCGTGGAGGCCAGCGCCGGCACGCCACCGTGCGGAGCACTGTGATAAGCCCTTCCGGCAAGGAGGTGGTCAGCGCAATCGGCAGCATTGATGTCTCGGCGGGCATGAGCACAAACGTTACGCATGAATTTCATATCGCTCATCCCGAATTGTGGCATCCGGATTCGCCGCAACTATATCGGGTGGTTGCCACACTCCTTGAAGACGGTCACCCAGTGGATGGCGATTCGGCTCCGCTGGGATTGCGCTGCTTCAAATGGACCGCCGAGCAGGGTTTTTTTCTTAATGGTTCGCATGTGTGGTTGCGGGGTGCCAATGTGCATCAGGACCGCGCGGGCTGGGCATCCGGCGGCACCGATGCAGGGGCATGGCGGGACGTTCGGCTCATAAAAGAGGCTGGCTTTAACTTTATTCGTACATCGCACTATCCGCATAGCCGGGCTTTTATGCAGGCCTGCGACTACTACGGCATTCTGGTGTGGAGCGAAATGTGTTTTTGGGGCGTGGGTGGTTTTGGGCCGGATGGCAACTGGCGGGCATCCGCTTACCCCGTGCAGCCGGCGCATTGGAACGGTTTTGAAGCAAGCTGCCTGCAGCAATTGCAGGAGATGATAGCCATGCATCGCAATCATCCGTGCATTATCGCATGGAGTATGTGTAACGAGGTGTTTTTTACCGATCAGCGGGTATTTCAGAGAATGAAAAACCTCTTGCGACGCATGGTGGCGCGTACGCACAAGCTCGACAAAACCAGACCGGCCGGCATCGGTGGGGCGCAGCGCGGCGGTATTGACAGGCTGGGTGACATTGCCGGTTATAACGGCGATGGCGCTACGCTGTACCTCAATCCCGGCTTCCCAAGTTTGGTAACCGAGTATGGATCGGTTGTTGCTGAGCGGCCCGGTCGCTACTCGCCTAATTGGGGTTTGCTGCAGAGCTCGCAATTTGCCTGGCGCAGCGGGGCGGCGATTTGGTGCGGCTTCGATTATGGCACTTGGGTGGGCGTTACCGGCGAAATGGGCATCGTAGATTATTTTCGTTTGCCCAAGCGCTCGTGGCAATGGTACCGCACGCACTTTGCGGGCTTTCGGCGATTGCCGACGAGCAAGCCAGGCAAACCGGCACGTCTGCGACTGTCCACCGATCGTCTGATTATTCAAGGCGTTTGCTCGCTGGAAGATTCGCAGGTTGTCGTGGAAGTGCTTGATGCCGATGGGCAGCGCGTGCCTGCCGCGTTACCGGTCGAATTGAAAATTAGTTCCGGGCCGGGGCAATTTCCAACCGGGCGATCCATCCGCTTCCATCCCAATTCCGACATTACCATCGCAGATGGGCTGGCCGCCATTGAGTTTAGATCGTATTACGGCGGCGAAACAATATTGCAGGCCACCGCCAAGGGCCTCGAATCCGCTACGCTTCGCATTGAAACGCATGGCGAACCCGCCTTTGTGCCAGGCCAAACGCCGCTGGTGGCCGAGCGAGCCTACATTAAGCACATCACCCCCAATCAAAACAATTATGCCACCCGGGCTTCGGAAGCGGTGAATATCGCGCTCAATCGTCCGACGGAGGCCTCGAGCAGCCTTGTCGGGCATCCATCGCGACTGATCAATGATGGCAGTGATCTTACTTGGTGGCAGGCGCAGACGCCTAGCTCCGTGCCGTGGTGTCAGGTGGACCTTGAGGGCATACACGTGTTGCACCGCATCGAAATTACCGTTCCACCGGTGCCGGCCAATGCACAGGGCAGCGTTGGTTCCTACGCGCTTGTGGTGGCGACTTGCAATGACGGGGCAGGTTGGCGGCCTCTGGGCGGGACGGTGAGGGTACGGCCGGGCAAGATGATCTCGCTATCGGTGGCGCGGGGCGTAAGATGTCGCTATCTGCGCGTGACACTTAAGAGTGTTCCGCGGCAGTGTTTGGCGGGCATTTGCGAACTGGTTGTGCTGGGCAGTGATTGAGATTGCTGAAAGCCGGCGGTTGCATCAACGGCTAGCATGCATCGTCGCTGCGCAGTCAGCGGTTTTAGCCCAAAGGTCGAGCGATGGTTTGTGGCCGCAGGTAGTCGTAAAAGGTTTCGGGGCTGTTGACGCCGCCGCCCATACCGCTGAGATTGACGCCGCCATACGGCAGGCCATAGGCAAACACGTTATGGGCATTGATCCAAGAGTTGCCGGCGACAAGCGATTCGGCCACGCGCTGCGCCCTGGCCAAATCAGCCGACCAGACGGAATTTGCTAAGCCATAGCGTGAAGCATTGACGAGTTGCAGGGCTTGGGCTTCATCCTTAAACCGCATCAAATAGGCCACGGGCCCAAAAATTTCTTCCTTCGCACAGATGTTTTCGGGTGGGCCTTGAAGCAGGGCGGGCTTCACAAAAAAGCCGGGAAGGCTCGGGTCGGGACCGCCTTCGAGTACGGCGGTGGCTCCCTGGCTGCGGCCTTTGTCAAGATAACCGAGCACGCGCTGCTTTTGCTTGGCCGAAACAACTGGCCCCATCTGGGTGTGGGTATCGAGGGCGTGTCCGAGCTTGAGCGATTGCATTTCGGTCTTGGCTTGGGCGGCAAACTGATCAAATATCTTTTCATGTACCAGCCAGCGGGTGGCGGTGCAGCATACCTGACCGCTGTTAAGGGTAACGGCTGCCGCGAGTTGTTTGGCGGTGGCGGCAACATCTACATCGTCAAAAATGACCGCGGCGCCTTTGCCGCCGAGTTCGAGCTTGCACGGAATAAGGTTGCGCCCGGCGGCCTCGGCCACCAGCCGGCCCACTTCGGGCGAGCCGGTAAAAGCAATGCGAGCCAAGCCAGGATGTTTGGAAAGTGCCGCGCCCGTTGTATGGCCCAAACCGGTGATGATGTTGACGATACCCGCCGGTATGCCGACCTGCTGGCACAGCTCGCCAAAGTAAAGGCTTGTGAGCGGCGTATCTTCTGCGGGCTTGAGCACCACGGCGTTGCCGGCGGCAAGAGCGGGCGCGAGGTTCCAACCCAGCAGCAGAAAGGGGAAGTTCCACGGCAATACAAACCCGCAAACACCGTACGGTTTGCGCAAGGTATGAGCTTCGATGCCTTGGAGGGCCAGCGGCTCGCGCCGCCGGGCATGAACCGACAAATCGGCAAAGTAGCGAAACGCCTTGGCGGCAAATGGAATATCGAAGCCTGCGGCCTGTGCCAGCGGTTTACCCACATCCAGCGATTCGAGTTGTGCGAGCGTGGGGGTGTGTTTGTCTATAAGGTCGGCAAGACGATGCAGTATAACGGCGCGGTCGTTGGCGGGCATGGTGGCCCATGGGCTGTGGGCAAATGCATGCGCGGCTGCACCAATGGCCGCATCCACATCTTGTGCGTCAGCGGCCGATACCTGCGCCAGCACTTCGCCGGTGCCGGGGTCGCGCGTTTCAAAGGTGCCGCCAGCCGCTGCTGCGACATGCTTGCCGCCGGCAAAAAACTTCAGTGGCTGATTGGACAAAAACTTTTTGACTTCCGGAAGCATCGTAACGCTCATGTGTGGTCTCCTGCGCAGAGGCTCAATTGCATGAATAAACGAACCCTCATGTAGGGTATACAGTTTGTTTCGGCAGTGCAAATGCGGAGTAAAGCTGCGCCAAACGGCGATGATTTGCCATGGTTCAAGGGCCGCGATACCTGCGGCGATGTGGTGCTCCTGTTATGTAATGCTGCACAACCGCAGGGCCTTCGCGGCGATTACCCGGAGCGGCTCCGGGACGATTATTCATCCATAGCGGTGTCGCTGGTGTAATAGTTGGGGCTTTCGCGCGTGATGGTGATGTCGTGAGGATGACTTTCGACCATGCTGGCGTGCGATACTTTGACAAACCGAGCCTTGGCGTGCAACTCGTCAATTGTTTTTGCGCCGCAGTACCCCATGCCGGCACGAAGCCCGCCAATCATCTGATAAACAAAATCACCTAATGGACCGCGGTAGTGCACAAGTCCCTCGACCCCTTCCGGCACCAGTTTGCTGGTTTGCCGTACGCCCGCCTGACCGTAGCGGTCGGCAGAGCCTTGCACCATGGCCCCCATCGAGCCCATACCACGATAGCTCTTGAACCGACGACCGCGCCGAATAACCAGATCGCCGGGGCTTTCGTCGAGGCCGGCAAAAAGCGACCCCATCATCACCGCCGAGGCTCCCACAGCCAGCGCCTTGGTGATGTCGCCGCTGTGGCGAATACCGCCGTCGGCAATAACCGGGATGCCGGCCGGCGCCGCGGCTGCAACCACGTTCATAATGGCCGTGATCTGCGGGACCCCTACGCCTGAAACAATGCGCGTGGTGCAAATGCTGCCCGGGCCAATGCCCACCTTAAGAGCGTCGGCTCCGGCGGCGATAAGATCGTTGGCGGCGTCGGTGGTGGCAATGTTGCCGGCGACGACATCTATGCCGAAGCGGTGTTTAATTTCGCGTACCGAATCAATGACATTGCTGGAATGGCCGTGTGCCGTATCCACCACCACCAGGTCCACGCCTTTTTGAATAAGTGCTTCCACGCGATCGTACTGGCGCACGCCCACGGCAGCGCCTACGCGCAGACGACCTCTAGCGTCTTTGCTGGCACGTGGAAACTGATGCGTCTTTTCGATGTCGCGCATGGTAATCATGCCTTTAAGCCGGCGTTTGTCATCTACAAGCAGCAGCTTTTCGACGCGAGCATTGTTAAGAACCACCTCGGCATTTTCGAGCGACGTGTCGGGTGGGGCGGTTACCAGATTGGATTTGGTCATAAGCTCGCGAATGGGCTTGTGGTCGTCGCCTTCATGAAACTTCAGGTCGCGGCGGGTTAAAATGCCGACAAGTTCGCCGCCGGTGCCAAGCACAATCGGAATGCCGCTGATGTGCTGCTCCTTCATAATCTGCCGGGCACGGCCCACGGTTTCATCGGGCGGCAGCGTTACGGGGTCCGTGATAATGCCGTTGGCGGAGCGCTTTACCTTTTCCACTTCGCGGCACTGGTGTTCAATGCTCATGTTTTTGTGAATGCAGCCGATGCCACCTTCCTGAGCCAAGGCAATGGCCAAGGCCGCTTCTGTAACGGTGTCCATCGGTGCCGAAACCAAGGGAAGCGTCAGCTCGATAGTTCGCGTAATGCGCGTTTTGACGTCTGCCTCGGACGGAACAAAGTCGCTGCGGTTGGGAACCAGCAGCACATCATCAAACGTGATGCCTTCGCCAATAATTTTTATGCGGTTTTCCATGGAGCAATGATGCCGTCGGCGGGGCGGTATGTCAAATAGTCGTGTTTTGGTCAGCGCCAGGCCTCATGGGCACCGGCGTTACCACGCTGCGGCCGGGCGGGCGGATGGCAGTCGGCCATTCGGCGGCGGTATTCTTAGAGACATGCGTTGTGCCTTGGCGAAAAACAGTTTCTACGCTCGTGCCGAAAGTGATGGGGATGCGATCCAAAAGCTAAAAAGGAGGGTGTTTGCGTCATTATTGTGCAGCGGTTGGTATAAACAATTTGTGAGTCATGCGCTTGATGCGGTAGACGGCCGTTGCCGGCAAAGGCGTGGTTTCATTGCTCGCGGCCCATTTATACCAGTACACGGCGCGCTGCCGTACCGCTCCGCGCATGGGCTGATCATACCTTTTACTGATGTGCCACCATAAATCACCAAGCTGCAGAGCTGCGGCAGGCTTGGTGGGCGAGGCTTTGTCGGCGACTGCGGCGGCCACCAGGTCGGGCGTGTGGCTGTATGCTAAATACAACAGTCCTCCGTGCCAGTTACCTTTTATGAAGCACAAATACTCGCCAACGGCTTTATTTGCCGGGCCGTCATCAGGCTTCTTGGTTAAAGTAGCCAGCGATCTTTCATAGCGGGAGTGTATGCTGACCAGACGTTCTGCAAGGCGATTCCACTTATCGCTTTGCGTTTCCACCGAGGCAGTACCCGATTCGCGTGCAAGATGCGCGGCACGCCTCTCCAGCTTAAGGGCGGAGGCAAATCCATTGCGGCGCAGGGTCTCGATCATGGCTTGGGGCGTGTTGGGTAGCAGCCAACGTGCCACCAATTGTTGTTGGCGCTTTACCAAATTTATGAACGGCTGGCGTCCGGCGGCGGCAGCAACGGCATCAAGCCAACGCAAGTAATCAAATGCCTGCAGCGTGCTCGCAAATGCCTGGCCGGGTGGGATGATTAAATGTTTATCGGCCTGAAAAGCAAAAGCCAGGTACGCTTGACCGGTCACGGGATGATGGCCCAGCAGCCAGTAGTAAATGCCGAGTCGTGCATTTGCGCCCAAACTATGCGGATGCGTTTTGAGCGTTTTAATGTCGTCCGGAACGGATGCATAAGCCTGTTGTTCGATTGCAAAGTGTCGAGCCTCGATGGCGGCGGTTTGTGCATTGGCGGGCATCTGTAGAGCTGCTGCGGTTTTGGCTGCAACCACAAGCATGGCGCGGACCGAGGCGTAGTCGTGCTCAGTCGCCACTAGGCTGACATCGGACATCAGGTCGTTGTAGAGTGCCAAAGCTGCGCTGTATGAAGGCACATCGCCGGCGAGCATGGTGGCCGCCCGCACAAACAGAGGGCCTGATTTTATCTGGTAGTGCCTTGCCAGTCGGGCAATGGAGCCAAGCGCGTCATCGCTGTCGCCTATGCGGGCCGCAAGCTTCCAGACCATGTTAAGTGCTACATAACGATGTACCGGGCGCTGCGCGTTAGTGCCAAAGTGAGCAAGCAAATAACTGACGAAGTCTGACATGGTCGCCGCATTCACCACGCCCTTGTAGCGAGCGCGATAGAGCGCTTTAAGCTCGGCGATGGCATGCCGTTGTTGATGTGCTGTCGGCGCGGGCAGTCGCGCATCGGCTGGCTCTGCCGGGGGGTGAGGCAGATTGCTCGCCTGTGACTGGGCCGATGGTTGGGTGGAGCCTTGACCGCCGCCAGAGTTCTGTCCGTTGCCAGTTTTTGGTTGCTCGCCGACATTGGCTCTGCCGGTAAGGGTTGACGGTTGAGTCTGCTGGTTGCTTTGATTTGGGCCGGAGCCTTGATTGCCGCTTCCTGTGGTAAAAGAATTGCTTGGCCCACCGGCATTTCCGGTTGTGCTGTTGCCACCGGCTTGAGACGATGGCGTTGCTGGCGGCTGATGGGGTTGCGGAGAGCTATCTGAGTGCCCGGCTTTATCGGAGGCCGGTTGGGTGCCGGGGGCGGTGTTTGGGTTGCCTGGTTGTGTCGTTTGGCCAAAGTGCGTGGGCAGATGGCGGGCGTTATCAAAAATATCGGAATCAATTTGGCCGGCGCTGTTATTTGATGCGTCGGCCAAAAGCGTTTGGCCTTGCGACTCAAGACGGCAGGTGGCGATCTGCAAGTTCGACCGGGTGGCTGCGGAGGTGTCGCCGCCTGTAGAGCCTGCTCCAATGGCAAGGCACACCACAAGCGGCCACATTAGTGGTTTGCAAGAATTTAATTTTGACTGCATCCGTGGCATTGCTTGCACCCTCAAGCTCATGTGTGGTCGCCCCGCTGATATCATCATAACTTAACGCCATGTTGGCACAATTGATGCCATTATACAGGCATTTATCGTGTGCCAAAGTTGATGTTAACGAGAGCATCAGGTCGCAGGGTATTGCATTTATTATAGCCCGCCATGGTTTGCAGGGCGATTGCCACGGCGATCGGATGGCCATAAAGCCTCGCTAAAAAACCAGTCAAGTTAATGGCGGCGAGAGTGATGGGGCAGTCACGCGTTCCAGGCGTTTTCGATTGCTAAAACTACGGCGTAAGTCAGGGGCGAGTGATATTAATATCAATGGTGCTATGCCAGTAGCTGTGGGCAACGGTACCAAGGTCACATCTGGCACCCGTGGCCGGACTCATACCGTTGACAATGTCCGGAACCATGCGGTCTTCTTTGGCCGATACAAACAGGCACGGCCACCAAAAACACAGCCGGAAAGATCATCAGTGCGAGGCTGCTCTTTTTGCCCATGATTTACCCTTTATTTGGTCGAACTCGGCATATCCAATTGCCATAATTTAACCGAAACGCCGGTAATCGCGACGTTTTAAATATCGGCGTGCGTTGCGCAAAAAGCCATTGTGCGATCATTGAGTTCGGAAGGATTATTGTTGCCTATGTGAACCACCGAGCATATATTGCCCGGTGTTCGGCGTTTGTCGCCGGTTATTCTTTTTTGGAGGCACGCATTTATGGGTAATACTTCCTCGAACTTTGCTGGTAGCCTTTCACAGGCCGTCGGCAACCGCTGGTCTCGCCGCAGCTTTGTAACGGCGATGGGTGCCGCTGCAGCCGCCTGCACGCTCGGTGGTTGCAGTTCCATGAACGGTCCGGCGGTCAACCTAAGTAAGGCCGGCATTCAAAAGTGTACTTTCGGCACGTTGCCCAATGGCGCAAAAATTGACCAATATGTAGTAACCAATGGCAACGGCATGATGCTTTCGATGATTACTTTTGGCGCCCGCTGGACGCGGCTTGTCACCCCCGACAAAAAAGGCACCCCTGGCGACATCATACTTGGTTTTAACGAGCTTAATCCCTACCTGCATCACAAAACCGACCCTTATTTTGGCGCCACCATTGGTCGCTATGCCAATCGTATTGGTAAGGGACGTTTTACCCTGGATGGCAAAACCTACCAGATACCCGTTAACGACCATGGCAACGCGCTCCACGGTGGCCCGCATGCCTATGACGAACAGGTGTGGATGGCCGAAGAAGTCGAAGAATGGGGCAACTACGGCGTGCGCTTTCGCTATTACAGCCCCGACATGCAGAACGGTTTTCCGGGC
>JABEVB010000042.1 GCA_013044165.1 Phycisphaerales bacterium | reverse complement strand
TACGACACGGGCACGCCCATCATGCGGCCCATGTTTATGGAGTTTCCGGATGATCCGTCACTTGCCGACATGACCAGCCAATGGATGATTGGCAGCGGCTTGATGGTTGCCCCCATTCTCCATCATTCATCGGAGCGCTCGGTGTATTTACCCACCGGCGGCTGGTATAAGTTTCAAACCACCAAGCTGTACTCCGGCCCGGCAACGCGCGATGTTTCGCCTTCGTTGGATGAGATACCCGTTTATGTTCGCGCCGGCAGCATTGTGCCGCTAGGCCCGGTTATTCAATCTACGCAGGACCTTCCCGGCGGTCCGTTGACGGTTGAAGTGTATCCCGGCGGCGATGCCCACTTCTCGCTGGTTGAAGATGACGGCACCAGCTACCGCTATATGCGCGGCATTGAACGCACCACAACCTTCACCTGGAACGACAAAACCCGCACGCTCTCTTGGCATCGCGCGGGTAGCTACAGCGGGCCAAATGTGTTTACGCACATGAATGTGGTGGTGTACTTCAGTGGTGGCAAGCAGCAAAAGGCTGCCACCCTTGGGCCGACGGGTCAAATCACCTTTGTACCATCTGCCCAGTAATCGTCGCTGGTGGATATTGGCAGGTTGCCGCGCACGCGCGGCTGCCAATATTCCTGCTCGCAAGTGGCGGTAGAAGACTCGCAGTCAAACGTGACCATGGGCTTGTCCTGGCAATTACTGTGCAAAATGGAAGGCGAATGGCGTTGTGGCACAGGCAGCCCCACTTCGATGCGGGTGGTTAACATCGGAGTCGGTTGCCAACCCATCAGGTTTCCAGTTCAGTACGAAGCATCACCAATTGCGGCGTATCACGAGTGGCGAGTTTTCGCTGCAAGGTTCGCACGCTGATGCCAATGGCAAGCGCGGCCTTGGTTTTGTTGTTGGCGTACCGAGCCAAGGCGGCCTCAATGGCGATTTTTTCAAGTTCAGCAAGCGTAAGCAGTGGGCCGCTATTCTCCGTGGATAATGCTACTGATGCCGCTTTTGTCGTGGCTGTTTGCGGCGCACTGCTCTTGGCTGTGGTGGAATCGGACGCGATAACCGGGTTCTGCATTTCGTGGGGCAAATCGGCCAGATGGATAACCGTCTTGCCTGGATCGGCCAGCACGATGGCCCGCTCAATAACGTTTAAAAGCTCGCGTACGTTGCCCGGCCAATGGTATCGCTGCAATGCCTCCAGCGCGGCCGCGGATATTGACCCAATGGGAGCCGCAGGATTTCGCAGGTTGACCCGTTCAATAAAAAAGCGCACGAGCAGTGGAATGTCTTCCACGCGCTCGCGCAGGGGAGGCACGTGAATGGCGATGATATTGAGCCGATAGTACAAGTCCTCGCGAAACTGGCCCGCAGCCATCATGGTTGGCAAGTCTCTGCTTGTGGCGGCAATCACGCGGGTGTCCACCTTGGTTTCGCGATGCCCACCCAGCGGCGTGACAACGCGATTTTCCAAAATGCGCAGCAATTTGGCCTGCAGCGACAGCGGGCAGTCGCCGATTTCATCAATGAACAGGGTGCCGCCATCGGCTGCCTCAAACCGGCCGACTCGTGAACCGACCGCACCGGAAAATGCCCCCTTTTCGTATCCAAAAAGTTCGCTTTCCACCAGCGTTTCCGGCATGGCGGCGCAGTTCAGGGCAATAAACGGCCCCGCACGGCGCGGTGAGTTCCGGTGAATAGCTTGTGCTACGAGGTCCTTGCCGGTGCCCGACTCGCCAAGAATCAGCGCGGTGCTGAAGACCTGGCTCGAACGATCAATTAAGCGATAAACATCCTGCATGGCCTTGCAATGGCCGATGATGTTGTCCTTAACCCCATCAATCGCCGGCGGGGGCGGAACAATCTTCTCCTTCTGGCAAGCCCAGACAAGGTCTATGAGCCGTGTCAGCATCAGCTTGGCGTCGGAGAAATGCTCGAGATCTTTGGTTGCGCTGACGTTAATTGCCGCCACCAACTCCTGGACTGTTTGGGTTTCGTGGATCAGCGGCAGCGGCGTATCTGGAAAATACTTCCGCCAGTGAGCGATCAGATCAATACGCGAAACATCTCCTGAAATCACGCCGGCGATGACGCAGTCTATGCCTTCGCCGACATAGCTCAACGCCTTCTCCGCCGAATCGGTTGTTTTGACGTTATAGCCGGCGTTGGTCAACAACTGCTCCAGCGCCGCCCGCTGGGTCGGATTGTCCTCGATCACGAGTATTTCATAATTGTCGGCGGATTTCGGCATCATTTTATCCAATTTGCGCATCTAGCATGACGTTGTTTTGCGTGGCTTGCATAGAAGCCCTGACGTCATTGTCTCATTAAAGGGCAGAAATCGCGGTTGCTCGCAAGCGAAGGTATTTCTTCCTTTTTCATTATCTTCCTATGCCGCGCGCAAAGCAACAGTTGATTTATCGCGGCGATTGTTGTCAGCCCCTCGCGCAAGCCGCCTATGCCGCTTTTTGCGAGCATCACCCGGGCCCAACGATGGCTCTGATTATCAGCAACAACCAAGCTCTCCTTCCCTCCGGTAGATTGGTATGGGCACTGCATGGGTATCCCTGTAAAAGCTTTGGAATTGCACCAACCGTACCATCGGCCGCTCCTTAGGCAGTAGATGTGAGGAGCAGCCGATATTGGTACGGGGTGGAGCAAAAGAGTCTTAAATGCAAGCGTCTATTCGTTGTGGGGCGGCGCTACAGTAACAGTTATGCGACTGACAACTGATTCGCCATTTCCTGTTTTTGCAGAAGCCGTGACTATGTATCCTCCGGTTGGCTCGCGGAAAACCGGGCGTATTGATCGCCGCGCGAATCATCAGGCGCAAGTTTGGCGTTGGTGGGAGAAACCTTCCATTTGATGCTACTGCTGCTAAGGTTGGCGGTGGTCGCATGAAGCCAAACCGTCTCGCCAACCTGCACGGAAGAATGATCCGACTGCACGCTGATCTGTGGAGCATCTGATTTTTCAAATAATGAACAGCCGGTTACGCCGAGGCTTAAGCTGGCGGCCAACAAAGTTGCAAGAGCACAATTAAAAATTTTTGATTTCATTGGGAAAACTCCATGTGTAAAGTTAGGGGCAATCTTCTGAACTATAAAATACTTCCAGCCGAGATACCTGCCATAGCCAGTCGAGCAATTTCATGGCGAAACTCAGAAGCTCGGTCTCTCCGTCATCCTGGCTCTGACGGACATTTGTATCAAACATCTGTCGTATCACTCTCTCCCATTAATAAGCAATTGGCGTGCCACAACGAAGTTCGCACATCGGCGGGGGCTTTTTTTGTTTAGCGGGTGTTTTGAAGCAATTTCGTCGGTTATTGTGCGTCATTCTGTCGCTAAATGTCAAATTGGCTATGTTGCCATGGTAGCGATTGACGCTTTGCTGTGTAGAACCCGGCTGTTGGGGTCTCATCCCGGTAAAAGGCTGCTGGATTCATTTGTCGGAGTTAATCTCAGCGGCACGGTATGTCCGGACAGATATTGTGCGACTGCGGTGTAAGCCGATCTTTAAGTTATGCCGTGCGGTTGTCGGTTGGATGGGTGTCCTTGGCTGGCAGTAAGGGATCGTACATGCCACTGCTGCCATTTGTGCGTAATGCCATATCGAGATGGCCGCGGGTTGAGTCGGCAGATCTGTGTGGATGCCAATGGCTGATGCCTGTGCTCTTGGCCTGATACATGGCGAGGTCGGCTTTTTGCAGGATGGCTTCTATTGTAACGCCATCTTGTGGGCAAATGGCGCTGCCGATGCTGATAGTGACTGGTGCATCCAAGCCCGTTGCAGTCGAGGCTTGGGCAATCCGGCTGATCATGGAGTTGGCGACTCGGCCAACAGCGGCCATGTTAGGAACTTCCATCAGAAGACAGAGAAATTCGTCACCACCGGCGCGGCTGACGGTATCCTCCCGTCGTACGCACGCCTGCAGTGCCTGCGCAACCATCCGTAGGACGGTGTCGCCGGCGGAGTGGCCCAAAGCGTCATTGATGCTTTTAAAATTATTAAGATCGAGAAACATCACCGCAAACGGCCGCTGGTGTCGCCTTGCCTGGGCCAAGGCCCGCTCAAGACGGTCATTAAAAAGGGCGCGGTTGGGCAGACCCGTGGTGGCATCGTGAAAGGCCAGATAGCGGTGCTTGTCAGACTGTTTCTCGCTCAGATACAGGCGCTCTTCCAAGAGGCTGCGTTCAGCAAGTTCATGGGCCAGCGCTGCGTTCAGCGCCCGGAGATCGTCGGCGCAGTGCTGTACGCGGCTCTCAACGGCTTGGGTGTGTGTGAGCAGAGTGTGCACCGAGTCTTGCGGATCGTAATGGGCGAGCTTTTCTTTTAGCGCCTGATTTGCCCATGAAAGTTCCCGCGCGCAGGCCAGTACGTTATCGGTAACCAGACCGCTCCGTTGGAATGTCCGATGTAGCGATTCGGGTATGTAGTCATTTTTATGCAGCATTTCAGCCATGATGATTCGCTCCTGTACATGAACCTGTTCATAATTCATGCTCTCTGACGCTCCCGGTCTGTTAGCAGAGCAATTGCCATACCGTTTGGCGAATCTATAAGACTCCTAATCTTTTGAAATGCGGCGAGGACGCAGGCACGATGCCGACAGAAGAAGAAATGGCGCACTTGGCTATGTCAATGTGTCGGCTGTGCTACCAAAATGGCGGAGGGCCAGTGAAAACGCCTTGGCGCCTGTGCAAGGCGTTGATGGAGGCAGTTGGTCGAGGCCTGCCGGGGTATTTCGTACCACAGGCTATGCCACAATCCGCTGTGATGCATAAATTGTGTGCCGCGGCACGGTCTTTGCATATGAGAGCGGTGTAAGTACGTAACGCCGCATGAATGTTATCTGCGGTGATAAAGTTTCTCTTACGACATAAGGAGTGTACTATGAAACCTGAAACCAACGACGAAAAAGAGATTCGCCGCTCTAAAAAAGATGCGAACAGGGATCGGCTCAGTGGCGCTGCCGAGTCGCATCCACTGGGAGCCGGCGCTGGCGCACTTGCCGGTGGTGCAATCGGTGGAGTGGCTGTTGGTGCTGCCATTGGCACGGTGGCCGGCCCTGTTGGCACCGTGGTGGGAGCAGCGACCGGCGCGATTGTTGGAGGCGTTGCGGGCGCTATGGGCGGCAAAGCCATCGCGGAAATAATTGATCCGACCGTTGAACACGGCTTTTGGCAATCGGCCTACGTGTCAAGACCCTATGCGCAAACTGGTGTCACCTTTGAGCAATATGAGGCGGCTTACCAGTACGGCTGGGAATCCCGAGCCTTTTATCATGACAAAACATTTGACCAGGTGGAACTGAACCTGGGACGTGACTGGCCTACCCATCGTGGCAAGTCGGCATTGGTGTGGGAACAAGCGAAACAGGCGGTGCGCGATTCTTGGGATCGAGTGGACAAAAAACTCGCGTCGTCTAAAAAGTAGGGCGTTTAGAGAGGCATGTGCCGCAAGGCTGTGCAAGTGGGGCAACGCTGTGTATGGGGCCGTTTCCGGTAACCTGATATTGGAAACGCCCCATCAAGCGCTTGGTGTTCCCATCGGGATGTCACATCGTTGAAACCAAAGAAAAGGGCTTTATCCATGGCAATCAAAACACCCGCCGAAAAGAGGCTCGCGCCTGCGCTCACGCGTGATGATCTTATCGAACTGCTGAATGAAGATTTGGCCCGCGAATATCAGGCGATTATTGCCTATGTGGTTTATTCGCAGGTTATTAAGGGCGCTGCGTTCATGAATATTGCCGCCGAACTGGAAGTTCATGCCTCCGAGGAGCTTAGCCACGCCATCACACTGGCCAATCAGATTGATTACCTCGGCGGCATGCCGAAGGTGACACCCAAACCGGTCAAGACATCCACCAAGGCCGAAGACATGCTGCGCTTCGATCTGGCCAATGAGACCGAGACCATAAGTAATTATCGCCAGCGCGTGCGGCAGTGCGAGGAAATGGGTGAATATGCGCTGGCGGAACATCTGCGCGAGATATTAATGCAGGAGCAGGATCATCAGATCGCCCTTGCAACCGCCCTGGGGATTGGGGTTCCGGCTGTGATTGCACCCGCGCCGGAACGCTTCTGATTTATTGATGGGCCACTCTTCCTGTTGCGTCATTAGAGCTGTTCTGAAGCGAATATCAGCACAGGTTTAAATGGTGCAGCGGTCTAATTGCCCTGCGCGCATATCCCGCGCTACCCTTAAGATTGCCCAAGCCATTCGCCGGCTATTATGTCACCGCACTGCGACAAATTGTCCGGCAAGGTCCATAACGATGCTTGATGCTTTGGCAGGACCGCATACCTCGAGGCCAGCCTGTTTTACATCCATACTACGAGGGATGCAGAGCTTAGAGCCTGTTTGAAAACTCCGGCGGGATCGTCTTGCGGCCCAGGGCGGCCGTCTGCTGCGTTCTCGCTCCTCGCCATATTTTCGAATATGCCTCG
>JABEVB010000006.1 GCA_013044165.1 Phycisphaerales bacterium | reverse complement strand
GGCTACACCGGTGTAGAAATTCTGGCCGACAAACCGCATTGGTACCCGGCGGCGTTTTCAGCACCGGTTGCCGCCAAGGTTCGTAAACTGCTTGATAAAACCGGCCTGCATGTAAGCAATATCAACGCCAATTGCACCTTTGGCTACTGGAAAAACCCTCCGCCGGAGCCGTTTTTTGAGCCATCGCTGATTTCGCCCAAGCTTCAACTGCGGCGCGACCGGATGCGTATGATCAAAAATACCCTGCGGTTTGCCCGGGCCGTTGGCGCTGGCAACATCAGCATTACCAGCGGCAAAGCTCTGCCTGCGATGGAGCCTAAAAAGGTCTGGCCGCTGCTGCGCGATTCGCTGCGCAAATTGCTTGACGATGCCGAAAAACTGGGCGTGCGCATCGGCATAGAATGTGAGCCGATGCTTTTTATTGAATATGCGCAGGAGCTTGCCGCTCTTATCAGGGAAATCGGCAGCGATTACCTGGGGGCCAATTTGGACATCGGCCATTCCATCGTGCTGGGCGAAGACATCGGTGAGGTGCTGGCCATTTTGCAAGGGCGCATTTGGAACTGCCACATTGAAGATATTCCCAATCGCAAGCATTACCACCTCATCCCTGGCCAGGGGAGTATTGACTGGTTTTCGCTTAAGGCTGCGCTGGAGGGCATTGGCTATCAGCGGTCGTTGACGGTGGAACTTTACACCTATCCTGACCGACCGGCATACGCCGCGCAAGAAAGTTTGCGGTTTTTAAGAGGGGTATTTGGCAACTAACCAAGCGGTAAATATGCCAAGGGGCGGTCGGTAGCGATATGCCTTATGATTGGTGTGTTTTGGTGGCAGGCCAGAGGCCGCATCTGGGGCATCGCCATCGCTGGCGGTCGGCGGACGCAATGGCCTGAGGTTGGCGGGGTCGAAAACACGTACCTCCGCTCAAAAATGCATGCAAACCGGTGTCCAAGCCGTCCTGCCCTTTTCTTGACGCTTAAAATCGTGGATGATAGCCTGCATTGGCCGGCAGCAATAGCTGCGGGCGGATATGCCGTTGGCGGTTGACGCGCGGCGATTTCAGGAGAACGACCATGCCCAGCAAATTAAAAAAAACCAGTTATCGCCATGTGGGTGCGCTTGCAGCTTTGCTGATAAGCGCCGGATTGGCTTTGCCGAGCTTTGCGGCCGACAGCGGTGCGAGCAATGCAACTCCAACCGCTACGGCGTCGCCGGCAGCTCCAGCCCAGCCGCCCGCGGCAGCGCCGAACAATAGTGCTCCGCCCACGGTTGTTGTCCCGGCAATTTCTCCAACGGCCAACGCGCCGGCAACTCCAGCGCCGGCTACATCGCCCAATGATACGATCAATATTCCCGTTCCCAGCAGTGGGCACCCCAAGTCGCACAGGCCTGCTGCTGCGGTGCTGCCGGCGGTGCATCCCTTTACGGGCGAAATCAATGCCAGCCATGTTAATATTCGCAGCGGGCCGAGCATCAACTACTATCCGGTAGGGCAGCTTAGTCGGCACGATCTGGTAAGCGTCCTGGGCACACGCCGCGGCTGGTATGCAATTGCCGCGCCACATGGCACGCGCTGCTATATTGCCCGGCAGTTCGTAAAACCGAACGTAGATGGCACCGTGGGCCGGGTGACCGGCGACTACATTAATGTGCGAGCAGCCAGCGTGCTGGCGCCGCATGCCGACTTTGCCATTGTCAATATGCTGCGATCGGGGGCCACGGTGCATATTGTAGGCTCCACGAGCAGTTTTTATGTGATTAAAGCCCCGCCGGGCACACGGGTGTATGTGTTGTCGAAATTTGTAGCCAAAGCTGCGGCCGATGCGCAATACGCCCGTCCCACGCTGGTTATGCCGGCGGGTGTTTCAGGTGGGCAGTTTGCCGCCGCCCAGCCGGGAGCAGCTGGTGGCGGCGTGATTAACATGCCATTGAGCGGTGCCGCTGGCACTACGACCCCAGTTGTCGGCGCTGCGGTCCCGGGCGCTGCGACTGCGACAGCCCCGGCGACGCAAGTGGCTGTTTCCGCAACCGGCGCGGGAGCTGGAGCCGGCTCGCTAACTCCAGCGGTTAATCCATCGCTTTTTACGCAGTACGATCAGTTGGCGCAGGCCACTCAAAAAGAGTTTGATAAAAAACTTGGCCACGAGAACCTTGCTCCGCTGGCCGTACAAGCCAAGGCTCTGCTCGCACAGGCGGGACTGCCCGCCTCAATGAAAAAGGACACAACCGAGCTGCTCGCGGCGGTGAACAGCCGCATGGCGGTGCAGGCGGTGTACAAAGCCAACCAGACGCAGCCGTCCATTCAGCAGCAGGTGCAGCCCTACCAGGAAAAATGGTCGCAATCGCAGCAGCAAATTAACGACATTATGGCCCGCGAACCGTATGTGGCCATGGGGGTTTTGCGGCACAGCTCGGCGTTGCGGAGCAAGTACGCGTTGGTAAACCCAACCACAGATCGTGTGACGGCTTACGTGGACAAAACCACGCAAATAGATATTTCCAAGCTGCTCGGTGAATACATTGGCGTTAAGGGGGACTTTGTCGGCAAAACCGGCACGATCGTTCCGCTGATTAAAGTTACCACCGCAACGCTCATGCCGAGTCCCGACGTGCAGCAAGGCCCGCCCGCTACACATTAACGGTGCGGATATGCAGCGGCCGACAGGCTAAATGCCAGCCGCTCGCGGATTATTGAAAATATTGTCGTGGCCGGGAATCACCTGGTCCGCGATTTCGTAAACTTCGCTCAGCGAGTCTTGGGCGGTTTTAACATCAAAACATTCGGGCAGCACTCGCCCGGCGGAAAAATGTTCGGCGGTGGCAACGGCATCGCCGGTAATAAGCGTGGTGCTTGTGGGCAGGCTCAGCAGCAGCCCGCATTGGCCGGGGGTATAGCCGGCCAGCGGGAACAGGTCTACGCCGCTGGCGAGTTTGTCGCCGGCGATTTGCATGCGTTCAAGCAGTCGCACCTCGCTTTGCAGCGTCATGTCGTCCTGCGAGCCTTCAGCCATGCGGCTGGCAGCGGCAAGCACCTCGCGGGCGGCGCGAATTTCCGGCTCGTGCATCAGCCAATCGGCATTGGTAAACGCGGCAAGCGCCCGCCGATGCACAGGCCGCCAGTTGGTTAGAAACACGTGGGTAATGGCTTGCGGCTTAAGGCCGGTGCGTTCAAAAAGTCGCTGCTCCAGCGCTTGGGCGGGTAGCGAGGGGTCTACTAAAATAAATGCGTCATCAACATGAATGAGCGTGGTGGTGGCATGGCTGGTTCGCACGGCGGTGCGCTCCTGCCAGAATGGATTTTTAGAGAGTGTACCAATACTGACTATAACAACATCCATGATGACTCCAATGCCCCAAACAGGTTTACGGCAAGGCATTGTGCCGCCTGCGCTGCGGCAATGCAATTGTTGCCGAGGTTGCCCCGTGGTTGCCGAGCTTCAAGGTCGCACGCGTGCCGCACGCCACAGGTCTCGGGCTGGGCGCTTCGCCCCGTCGGCGAATGTGGCTGCCAAACTGGCATGATGAGGCAATTCTTTCGGTTAAGATGGCTCTGCACCCGGTAAAAAACGGCGAAAAATCGCTTAAAGCACGACTTGGCCACTTTGGTATGCCTTTTGTAATCGTAGAATAGATATTGAGTTTGGGAGGTTGGTAAAGGGCGGTGTTTGCCTGTGGGTGGGCACGGCCGGCGAGGAGCTTTATGCGTTTGGATAAATTAACCGTCAAGGCCCAGGAAGCGCTGGGCAATGCCCAGTCGTTGGCAGCCGAGAAACACCATAGCGAAGTTGCCGCATTGCATTTGCTTTCGGCCCTTCTGGCGGATGAGGAAGGCATCATCAGGCCGCTTTTGGCTAAAGTTGGCGCCGATGCCAACCGTCTCACCGCCAGTGTAGAAGGTGAATTGGCTCGCTGGCCGCAGGTGTCGGGGCAGGCACAGCTTGGACTGGCCCGCGATTTAACCGAGGTGCTCGGCGCGGCGCAGCGCGAGGCCGACCGCCTGAAGGACGAATATATTTCAACGGAGCATCTGCTGCTGGCTCTTACCGAAGTTGCCGGGCCGTCGCGCGATGCACTGCGCCACATGGGCGTTAAACGTGATGCCATTCTGGCCAGCCTCAAAGATATCCGTGGCTCCACCCGCATTACCGACGACAACCCGGAAGGCAAATACCAGGCGCTGCAGCGCTATGGCCGCGACCTTGTTGAAACAGCCCGCCGGGGCAAACTGGACCCGGTGATTGGCCGCGATGAAGAAATTCGTCGTTGCATGCAGGTGCTAAGCCGTCGCACCAAAAACAACCCGGTGCTTATTGGTGAGCCGGGCGTAGGTAAAACCGCCATTGTAGAGGGCATGGCGCAGCGCATTCTTTCCGGTGACGTGCCGGAGGGGCTTAAAAACAAGCGGCTCATTGCGCTGGACATGGGAGCACTGGTCGCGGGGGCCAAGTTCCGTGGCGAATTTGAAGATCGCCTCAAAGCCGTGCTTAAAGAAGTGGAGCAGGCCGCCGGCAGTGTTATCTTATTTATTGATGAACTGCACAACGTGGTGGGCGCCGGCCGGGCCGAAGGCTCGATGGACGCGGGCAATTTGCTTAAGCCCGCACTGGCACGCGGCGAACTTCGCTGCATTGGCGCGACCACACTCGACGAATACCGCAAATACATTGAAAAAGACCCGGCGCTTGAACGCCGCTTTCAGCCGGTGATAGTGGCACAGCCTTCGGTTGAAGACACCATTGCCATTTTGCGAGGCCTGAAGCCGAAGTACGAAACGCACCATGGCGTGCGTATACAGGATTCCGCCCTGGTGGCGGCGGCAACGCTTAGCCAGCGATACATTGCGGACCGCTTTCTGCCCGACAAGGCCATTGACCTTGTGGATGAAGCGGCCAGCCGGCTGCGTATCGAAAATGATTCGATGCCGGCCGAGCTTGACGACACGCGCCGTCGCATGATGCAGCTTGAGGTGGAGCGCGAAGCGCTTAAGAAAGAAAAAGATGAAGCCTCCGCCCGCCAGCTTGAAAAGGTGCAAAAAGAACTGGCTGAGCTTTCGGAGTTGAATGCCACGCTGACCGCCAAGTGGCAGCACGAATCGGGTGCGCTAAAAGCCGTTAAGGCGCTGCGTGAAAAAATTGAGCAGGCGAACACCCAACTGGAAGAAGCCCAGCGCAAAGGCCACCTCGAGGAAGCCGCGCGGTTGCGCTATGGTGAGCTGCGCCAACTTGAAGACGAACTCAAACGCAGCCAGGGTGAGTTGGACGCCATTTTAAAAACGGGCCAATCCATGGTGCGCGAAGAAGTAACGCCCGAAGAAATTGCCGAGGTTGTTGGCAAATGGACCGGCATTCCGGTAAGCAAAATGCTCGAGGGCGACCGAGAGCGGCTGCGGCGAATGGAATCATTTTTAGAAAAACGGGTCGTCGGCCAGGATGAAGCTGTCAAGGCCGTGAGCAACGCCGTGCGCCGGAGCCGCTCTGGCCTGGGCGACCCGAGGCGTCCCATCGGCAGTTTCATGTTTTTGGGGCCTACGGGCGTGGGAAAAACCGAGCTGTGCAAGGCGCTGGCTGAGTTTTTATTTGATACTGAAGAAGCGCTCATTCGCATAGATATGTCGGAGTTTATGGAGCAGCATAGCGTGGCGAGGCTCATTGGCGCTCCTCCCGGCTATGTAGGCTACGAAGAGGGGGGTGTGCTGACCGAAGCGGTGCGCCGGCGGCCCTACAGCGTTATATTGTTTGACGAAATTGAGAAAGCGCATCGCGATGTGTTCAACGTGCTGCTGCAGGTGCTCGATGACGGCCGACTTACCGATGGCCAAGGCCGCACCGTAGACTTCAAAAACACGCTGATCGTCATGACCAGCAATCTCGGCTCGCAGATCATTCAGGACCTTGCTGCCAAGGAAGGGTCCGATTGGGAAATTGAAGCGGGTGTTCGCGATATACTCAAACAGAACTTTCGGCCGGAGTTTCTTAACCGCGTGGACGAAATTGTCGTCTTTCACACACTTAAGAAGGAGCACATCGGCCGCATTGTAGATATACAACTGCGGCAGTTGGAGCAGCGACTCAAGGCCCGAGGACATTCGCTGGTTATGAGCGAAAAAGCCCGCGACGCGTTGGCCCAGCAAGGCTACGATGTAACCTTTGGAGCCAGGCCGCTCAAGCGGGTCATCCAGCAGCAGATTGAGAATCCGCTGGCGCAGTTACTGCTCGACGAAAAGCTTCCGCCAGGCAGCGGCCTGGAAATTGGCGTAGACCGCCATGATCGCTTTACGTTTAAGCCAACCGCGCCGGTGGTAGAAGGCGAGTTGGTGGAGTAATACGATTGTGGGCTGGGCCTTGAGTGTTGGAGGCTACATTTGGCCGGACATTCTGGTTGCGGTAGCGGCTGTCGTGGGACCCTTTTCACCGCCGTTTTGCCGTAAAAATTGCTTGCGAGCGACCCGTAAGACGTGACGAGTAGAACGACTTCAATAATCGCTTGACGTTAGGACTTAGTTAGGTATACTCCCAAGCGTGCCGGTGGCGTGGGTTGCCGGCTTATATGTTGTCTTCTTTTGCAGCGAGGCCGCTATGAGTAAGGAAAATGGAACGTCCACCGCACGCGATCAAGCCTTGGAACGGGCGCTGGCACAAATTGAAAAATCCTACGGCAAAGGCGCCATTATGACGCTCGATGGCGCCAACCCGTTGCCTATTGAAGGTATCTCCACCGGCTCGCTGGGACTTGATATCGCTCTGGGCGGCAAGGGGCTTCCGCGCGGCCGCATTGTGGAGGTATACGGGCCGGAGTCTTCCGGTAAAACCACCTTGTGCTTGCATGTTATTGCCCAGGCGCAAAAAGTTGGCGGCGTTGCGGCTTTTGTTGATGCCGAGCACGCATTGGACCCATCGTGGGCCAAGCGGTTGGGAGTAAGCCTGCAGAACTTGCTGGTAAGCCAGCCCGACACGGGCGAACAAGCGCTGGAAATTGTCGAAATGCTGGTGCGCAGCAATGCGGTGGATGTCATTGTGATTGACTCTGTGGCTGCCCTTATACCCAAGTCGGAAATTGAAGGCGAGATGGGCGACGCGTCCATGGGCATGCAGGCCCGGCTCATGAGCCAGGCGATGCGCAAACTCACCGGAGCGGTCTCCAAGAGCAAGTCGCTGGTGATTTTTATCAACCAAATCCGCGAAAAGATCGGCGTGATGTTCGGCAATCCTGAAACCACCACGGGCGGCCGGGCGCTGAAGTTTTACAGCTCGGTGCGGGTGGACATTCGTCGGGTTAACACCATTAAAGAAGGTGAAGTGTCGGTGGGCAACCATGTGCGAGCCAAGGTTGTTAAAAATAAGATTGCCCCGCCATTCCGCGAAGCCGAGTTTGATATTCTTTTTGATAGCGGCATCAGTTATGAGGGCGACCTGCTGGACCTGGCCGTGACCGCCAACATTATTGATAAGGCCGGTGCCTGGTTCAGCTACGGCCAGCTGCGACTGGGTCAAGGCCGCGAGCAAACGCGTCAGTTCCTGAAGGAAAATCCGGAGGTTGCCAAAGAAGTGCATGCCAAAGTTTTGGCGAAGCACGCGGCACCAATCGTTGCCGATCCACCTGCCAAGCCCGGTGAAAAGCCGACCGACAAATCCGGTGAAAAGCCTGCGGCCAAGCCTGAAGCCAAAGAGCCGGTGCGCCCCATCAGCCGCGAGCCTGCGATGGCGGGCAAAGCCGGCAGATAAGCGTAGCTTGATGAGGCGTTGCCCCGGGCGCGAGGGTGGTCAAGCAATAGCATCCGCACTGGCGCTTCAAATACACCGCACCGCAGTTCGGCATATATGCTTGAAGCCGTATGGCGGTGGTATGACTACCCCATCTGCTCGTTCATAGCCATTTGTAATCTGGATTGTATTATTGTGTCCGGCTAGGGCCGATGGTAATAGCAAATTATGGCCCGGTGATATTGCCCTGCGGATGTATCAGCGTAATGCCCTGACGACCGCGGGCGAGGTCCCAGGTAATTTTCTCGGCCTGTCCCTCCGAAGCACCATTTGCACCTGATACAACCGCCGGTTCGCTGCTGCTGCCTTGGGCAATGGCGAACTCCTTGTCAGCATCAAAGCGCAGCATTCTTGCCACGAGTCGCACGCCCGAGAGTTCAAGTGCCGCGTCATCTGCCTGTACCGAGCGAAGCTTCATGGGACCGCCCATACCGAGTTCAACGGCGTTGGGTTTGGTTTGTCCGGCAATTTGCGACAGCATGGCATGCAGCGAATTGCAATCCAGCAAAATCAGGTTCTTATTTGGATTAGTAAGTTGCGGCGCGGTTGCGGGCAATTCATTGTTATGGGTGGGTATCAGTTTAATGGGTTCTTGCGGATGATACACCATTCGCACTTTGCCCTTAAAGGCAACAATTCCAGTGCGGCGCCGATAGATAAGGCTGTTTTTCCATGCGAATGCCGATTGACCTCGTGTACCAGCCATCGGGGTTGCGGTTGCATTTGCGATCTGCCCGGTTGGTTGAACTGCGGCAGGGCGATAATCCTCAAGCGATAGTTCGCCCGCCTGTGGAATGTCCAGTCGGCCGGCAATGGCGTTATAGGTAAGCTGAGCTGTGGTCAAAAAGAGTCGCGTTCGCAGGTGGCCGTGCGGGCCATAGTTTGCATCAAGAGCCACAACAGGTTGTGCCGTCGAACCGCTGGCCGTTATTTGTGCCAGTTCCAGTGAATTGCTGGAAATGCTATTGAGCGCTGTTTTGGACGTTGCCGTCGTTTGGCTGCTGCGGCGGGCGAAAAGTACGCCAAGTGCATCGCATGAAAGCGAACTGTGCTGGTCCTGTCGCCCCACGAGCGCCACGTGCACATTGCCGGCAAATCGTGCCTTCTGGGCGTCGCCGGCGTAATTCATGGCGTTTGCCCAGGTAATAACGACATGACCCGTCTGGCCTTGCGCTGTTGCCGCGTGCGAAGCCGGCGGGACAAAAACAAAGCTGCCCGGGCCGGCGACCTGTATCGCCTGATGCTTTTGCAGGAGTGTAATGCGGCCGGCATCAATGACATTTTGTCCCTGTGTGATAGATGCAAATGCCGCGCTGCCCGGCGCACTGTTGCCTGTAAGCACCACACGGCCGGTGCTCTTATTGCCGGTCATGGTGTCGGCGACGGCTTCGATTGGTTTGCCGACGTTGGCAATATCTACATGTACTCCGCCGCCAATGGCAAAGTGGCCAACATCAAAGCGGCCAATACCTGCCGGGCCAGCCGCTGCACCCCCGGCCTGCTGCGCCTTGGCAATAAGCTGGGCTGCAAGGGTTTGGCCTGTTATGTGGTATACGGCGCTGTGCTGCGGCGCGGACTTTTGGCGTTGCTGCACAAACCGTGCCCGCACGTTGCCCGCGCAGAACAGTTGGCTGGGCTGCGGCACCGTGCTTGCGGCGGTGGTTGTGGTTTTAAGCTCAAGCGAATTGGCCCGGATGGAATCAGGCCCGGCATTGGCACTGTTGTGCGATACCACATGCACAGCGCCGATAGCCAGCAGGTGAGACAGTGCCTCGGGCTGGCGCGGATCGCGGGTAAATACCAGTTGTGCCGCAAGCTTCTGGGCCTGCAGATTCAGCCCCTGCCCACTGACGGCGGCATTGCCCATGAGCGTAATATGCCGAATGGCCAGCGTTGTTTTGCCGGGTGCTTTCAGGTCCGGCTCGCGGGCCAGCAGCAGCGTCATGGTCTTGTTCCAGGCTGCCTGCCATGCGGTTTGAGTGCGAGTTCTGCCCTTTGCAGCCAACGCTTTACCCACAAATCGCACGCTTCCCGGCCCGGCAAACCAGGCACGGTTGGAATGTAAATTAAATCGTACGTCGCGGCAGTTAAGCGCTCCGAGTGATTTATCGGCCAATTGTACAGGCTCTAGAGCTGTCGCTTTAAGTGTTACCACATGGGTGAGGGTGTGGTAGCCAAGTTCGTCGGCAGAGGCGGAGCGCCCGGCCCCGTCGGAGAGTACTACCTCCCGACCCCCGCGCCCGAGCGCCACAAAGTGCACATCCTTTGGGCTGGCAAGTTGAGCCTCCTCATCGCTGACGCGGCGCATAATCATCGGGCCGCGCCAATGCACCACCAGGTTATCCGTCGTTGCGGCGGCGGAGGCCGGTTGGGTGGTCGCTGGCTTTGTGGTCGAAGTTCCGGGAGCCGCGGTGCTGGTGGCCGCTGGGGTGCCTGCGGCTGCCGCGGATGGCGATGCGTTGTTGATGTCCTGAAAATAGAGGATCATTTGGTGCGATTGCAGATGGTTATGCCGCAGGACGGCTCGCACATGATCGTCAAAAGCCAATCGGTAAATCAGCGGAGGCGTCGCGTTTGGAGCCGTTGACGGTGCGGTGGCCGGGGCCGTGCTGGTGGCGCTGCTTTGCGTGCTGGTTGCAACCGGGTTCGAACCCGCCCCCAGGCGGTTGCCGCCGACGTCACGGATAATCAGGTCATCACCGCGGTCAATGCGTACATAATCGAGCATTCGCGTTTTAGAGTCCACCTCAACGGTAAGCCCGCTGCCGTCAAAGCTTGCCCGATCCTGGCGCACATGCACGGCCCCGCTGCTGGTTAACAGCCCCTGCTGATAATTAAATTGTATCGGAGCGGAGAGCTTCATCTGGGTTTGGCCGGTTAAACGCCGCGTTTGGCCGGGTACAAATGAGTTCAGTGGTCCCAAGGTCATTTCAGCATGGCCCGAAAGCGTGCCCTTGCGCGGGTACACCTGGCCGGTGAGTGAGTTGCCGAGTTGATCTACCGTAATATCGCCGGTGTCGCTGGTTATGCGAATCATCTGGCCGTGCGCGGTGAAAAAACGCATCTGCGGCTTTTTGATGAGATAGCGGCCGTTGCCTTGCGGCGTCGCTTGACGCGCTTCAAGCACATATTCGAGCATGCCCTGCGGGTTTCGCACCTCCACCACCAGGTTCTGAACGCCTGTACCCGATTCAACCGGCGCGACGTGCGTGGGCTTGCCGGGTGTAATAAAAAACGAGCTGATGTGCCACGCGCTGATCATCCAGAAAAAGACGATCAGCGCCACAGCCAGCGAAGCCATATATAAAAGCAGTTTTCTTTTCATGCGAGCGTCGAACCCCTGCGGCGGCCAGCCGGGCAGTGCGCCCGCCCGGCCCTTGCCGCTCGTTTACTGATAGCGTGCGAGAACCTGGTTCCAGAGGTTCATTTCTTTAAGAAGCCATTCGATCGCGTCGCGAACGGCCCCGTAGCCTCCCGGATATTTGGTGACGTACCGCGCAGCGGCTTTGACCTCTTCGACGGCATCTGCCACGGCAATGGGGCAGCCGCAGCGGCGCATCACCGGTAGATCGGGCAGGTCGTCGCCGATATAGGCGGCGTTTTCATCCTTAAGGCCAAGCTGCTGCAGCAGGTCGGTATATATTTCAAGCTTGTTGTTTACGTTTTGGTACACATGCGTAATGCCCAGTTCTTCCGCGCGGTATTGTACCACCTGGCTTTCTTTGCCGGTGATAATGGCCAAGTGCCGGTTGAGCCTTCGCCATATCACCGCGCCCGAACCGTCGCGCACATGAAAACGCTTAATCTGCTGGCCGGCATCATCGCGTATGATGCCGCCATCTGTTAACACGCCGTCCACGTCCAGGACAAGTAACTGAATGTCGCCAACCATAAATGTCTCCAAATAATGCCCCGCCAGTTGGGGTTTTTACAATCTCGCCTGCGCCAGCCGGCGTTATTCCAAAGCGCGCAGGGCCATCACATCCTGTACGTCAATCAGGCCGATGGGATGATTATGCTCGTTGACCACGGGCAATTCGTCAATGCGGTACCGGTTAAAAAGCGACATGGCCTCGCTGGCGAGGCTTTCGGCGCTGATGCGCTTGGGGTGTGGGGTCATGACGGCCGCCATGGGCATATCCAGTAAATCGGCATGCTCGGCAAGCTTGCGCCGCAGGTCGCCATCGGTAAAAATGCCCGCGAGCGTGCCATCATCGTCAACCAGCAGCATGGCTCCAGCGCGTCGCGTGCTGACGGTGCTGCGGCTGAGAGCTTCGCGGAGCGTAAGGGTTGTTGGCAGCACCTGCAGGTTATCGCCGACCTTAAAGCTCATGGCGTCTTTTACCTTGAGCAGCTTTCGCCCCAGCGATCCGCCGGGATGAAAAGCCGCAAAATCCTCCGCCGAGAACTTGCGAAGGCTCATCACGCCCAGAACCAACGCGTCAGCCACCGCCCCTAAGCAGGTGATGCTGGTGGTGGGGGCCAGTCGCAACGGGCAGGCTTCTTCCAGTGCGCCCAGGCAGATGCACAAATCGGCAAGGCGGCCGAGGGTGCTGGTGTTTTTGGCTGTAATGGCAATGGTAGGGGTTGAAAACCGCTTGAGATGATCCAGCAGGCGAATTAGTTCTTCGGTTTCGCCGCCGTAGGACAACAGCATGGCAATGTCCTGCCGACGGATACGCCCCAAGTCACCATGCAGGGCCTCCACCGGATGTACAAAGTGCGAAGGGGTACCGGTGCTCGCAAAGCTGGCACTGATTCTCTGCCCGGCCAGGCCCGATTTTCCCAAGCCTGAAACCACCAGTGCTCCGCCCGCCTGTGGAGATGTTTGGCGATAAATAAGGCCAATGGCCGATGCAATGGCACCGTCGAGCCGGCCGGCAACCTGCGTTAGTGCTGCCGCTTCGGCAAGCACAATCTGGCGTGCATCGGCGAGCAGTTGGCTTTCGGAACGTTCGTTGTGGGGCGGTTGTGCCATAAATTAACGATAAACGATTGTGCCCGTGGCTGCCAGCGGCAGGGGAAACCTACTGTTGCTCAGTCGGCAGATTGCGTTACCGTAAAGGCTGCCTATTCGAGTACGCCCTGGATAATAAAATTCTAAAAATTAGTCTTTGGTTGGATCGCGAGATGCATATATGGTGGTATTATTATCCGTTTTTAGGGAAGCTTAATATGAAAATAGTTCTAAAAGAACCGTTGTTATGTGACGGTGGTGCCTACCCATTCATAGACGTGTGGCTTGCTGGTAGATACGGCTGCCAATTACGGCTGAACGTCAAGGCACCCGATTCAACGCCCCGGCGTGTTGATCACTATATTGAACTTTTGCCCACCGCAGACACCACACGAACGGCGACCGGTTCGCCAGCTCAAGCGGCCTCCAACCGTCCCGACCACTTGGTGTAGCCTGTTGGCGGAACGACCGCAATAACTCGCCACCAGCCTGCCAAATTGCCCGGCGGGCAGGCCCGGCCAAGGATTCCTTCGTGTGTTTTGTCGGCTATGGAAGCAGATCCCCCGGGTCGCAGAAGCAGGAGGGCAGCGCCCGCTTAACTCGTTCCAGCCAAGCCTCGCGTTCCTGACGCACCCCATCCAACACATCTTGAATGGCTGCCCATTCAGAGTACCAGACCGCCACGATAAAGTTTGTATTTTGCGGCTGGATATCTTGCACTATTCGTGTACCGGCTAGGGCTGTTCGCAATACCTCCGCAGTTCTTTCCAGCAGGTCGTTACGAAAATCCCTATCCGCCGCAAATGGGTGCTGCCAGAACCTGAGCATAAGTTCCACGAGCACTTCCGCTTCGAAAATGCCGGTTAGCTCAAGACTTTTTTGTGCTACATTCATTTTCTGCGATTCACCCCACGCCCAGACGCACCTGCCCGGTTATGAACTGGCGCTTGGGATTGAATAAGCTCCGACTCGTAAGCGCTGAGGCTGCCTCCAGTCAAACCCGTCTCGTGGAAAGCCAACCATATTTCGGGAATTTTGTTGGCTTTGATCAGCCGTACGAGTTCGCGGAAAGTCCATGTTGAGGCATGATCGTCAAGCCTCCGCCGGAGGTTGTCGGCCTTTCCGATATAAAGGGTGGCGGATTCGCTGAAAAATATGTAGGCCCCTGAAGCCTCCGGTAACTGCGAGCATTTAGCTTCAAGCTCGGCCAGCTGGATCATGCCCGATAACTTGGATCGCACAAACTTTCCAACAGGCTCGGGTCGCAGCATGGCGCTTTTCCGCAGCCGCAGAGCCGTCAGTCTACCTTCGGCGGCGGATAGGCGCATCCCGAAGAGTACCAGCCCATCGTCAAACTGCTGCCTAATTTTGGGATCACAGATTATGTGGTCAACGTTTGTCCCCAATGACCGTTCGAGCATTCGCACAAGTTGAAAGACGAGGGTCTCATATCCGGTGGGAGCCGTCGCCCCCTGAGAGCGAGCTGTTGCCGGCAGATCCCGGAGGCGCCCGGATTTGCGCAAGTTAAGCAGCGTTGTGTTGCACAATACCTCTGTGACCTCGGCATTTGATGCCTGGCAGCGACGAATGAAATCTCCCCTTAGAGCGTCATTGCAGATGACAAAATCCGCAGATGTTCCCTGCCTTGTGGCAATAAAAGCGTCTTGAACTATTTGTTTAATGGTTGCAGTCAAGCTACTTCCTGCTCCATACAGCAACGCAAAACGGGACAGTTAAAATAATTCGCGATCGGGTGATCCCTCTTAATGGCCAGTACCTGTTTCGTGACCCTCACGTTCGCCGGTCCGTAAATCGCATCATCCGTCACCCAGCCCAATCGCAGCTCCGCTCTATTGGAGTCCCAAAAGGAGAATTTTACGCGTGACGAAAACTGTGCCTCGCAGCGCTGTCGCAGATTTTCCGCTTCCCCGATATAGAGCCGTTCGGCCTGGTTGCCGAGCCAGTAGATTCCAGGCGATTCTGGGATGCTCCGCGATGAGATTGCGAATGGATCCTGAAGATTTCTTGGCATGCGGGGTACGTGACCACTTTGGTTTTTTAGCTTGCGATTTTGCGCTTCTTTACGAAATCGAAGGGCAAGCCATCGGATCGCAAATGCACCAAGCGACTCCGGTATTAGCGAGAGCACAAACTGGTCAAATTTCTTGGCCTCGGAAGGGTTGCACAGGATTGTGTCGAGCGTGTGCAGCCCGTCCCGTTCAAACTTTGCGAGGCCAATTTCAAACGCATACTTATATACGGCGTATTTATTTTCGGGCACCCCAAGATTTGTAGGCCGCGGCTTACCTAATCCTGTTAATCCGCTTCCTTTGCGAATGTTCAACAGCGTCGTGTTCCAGTCAACGATTGACCCTGGCACCCCGAGCCGCTTACACGCTGATTCAAATTCCTTATTGAGAGCCGGGTCAGCTACGACCCGGTCAGCAGAAAATCCATCACGGGCAATGAGGAACGCTTCTATTACTGCGGAACGTCTTTCGCTGGGGGATGAGATTCGCCTCGGAGTAATTCTTAGCCGATCGTCGCCAGTGGACTTCTCTGCTTTGGCTGTGAAAGGGGAGCGTGGCGTTTGGGGCGCTGACGTCACCGGCGTATCGGAGCCATGCAATGGATCGCCAACGGCGGTTTGTTTCAGGCGATCTTGGATGCGTTTGGCATACTCTTCTGAAAGTTCAAAGCCAATAAAATTACGGCCGAGCTTTTTGGCTGTTACCAAAGTAGATCCGCTGCCACCAAAGGGATCCAGCACGGTTTCGCCGGCGTTGGATGAGGCTCGAATGATCCGTCCCAAAAGCTGCTCTGGCATTTGGCAACCATGCCAGCCAGCACGCTCGCCAAAAGTGCCGCACACCCGTGGAAAGTACCAAGTGTCATTTTCAGCCGGAAAGTTGTCGGGAATGTCTTGCGGCCGAAGGATCCAAGTATCGTCGGGCAACTTGCCGTCTGGATTGCCGCGGCTGTCACGATAGACCAACTGCCGTGCCGACGGAACCCGGATATCCATATTGTTGAAGATAAAGCTCTTCGGATTCTTCACAAAATGAAACAGGTGTGTGTGGCTGCGGGCAAACTTGAACTTGCACTGCACCCCAAAGGTGTAATACCACAGCACCCAACTACGGCAGTGCAGACCAAGCTCGCGTTGAAAAATCAGTTTAAGCTCGGCCGCAAAGTCATCGCCAATCGCCAGCCAAAAGGTTCCGGTAGGCTTAAGTGCCTTGACGGCGGCTGCGCCCCATTTTCGCGTCCAATCCAGGTATTCGTCGGCGGCTCGCTTGTCTTCATATACGTCGTATTTGTAGCCGATGTTGAAAGGTGGATCGGCAAAGATTAAATCAATCGTGCCTTCAGGCACTTTGTTCAAGCCTTCAATGCAGTCACCCTGATAAAGCTTGTTTAATTCCACTGCAACCTCACCATAAAACTTTATGTCATTACCATCATGCGCGAGCTCTGCCGGCACAAAGGCGTCTTTTACAAACGCGCCAGTGCCCATAGGAGGTAGAAGCTCAACCTACTAACTCCGCTCGTTTTTCGCAAGCGACGGCGGTTGGCTTTGGGAGAGTTTGCCCGCGCAAACTCAGCCATTAGCTTTGCGCCATTCGCCGCAACACTGTATGCAGTATGCCGCCGTTGCGGTAGTAGTCTACCTCTACCGGCGTATCTATACGGCAGGTGACGACAAACTCAATCTTTGCGCCATCTGGCTTGGTTGCGGTAACAACCACGTCCTGACGCGGCTTAAGCGTATCGTCAAGCTTGATATCAAACGTTTCCTGCCCGGTCAGGCCCAGGCTCTGAGCGCTATGGCCCTTCTTAAACGTCAGCGGCAACACGCCCATACCCACCAGATTGCTGCGGTGAATACGTTCAAAACTTTCGGCAATTACCGCACGAGCGCCCAGCAGAAAGGTGCCTTTGGCTGCCCAATCGCGGCTCGAACCCATGCCATAATCTTTGCCGGCAAGAATAATCAGCGGTGTGCCTTTGCTCTTGTAGCTCACCGAAGCGTCGTAAATGGGTTTTACCTTACCATCGGTGAAGTCGGTGGTTACGCCGCCTTCAGTACCGGGGGCGAGCTTGTTTTTAACGCGAATATTGGCAAAGGTGCCGCGCGTCATGACGCGATCGTTGCCACGGCGAGCGCCATAGCTGTTAAACATAGCAGCCGTTACGCCGTTTTCAATAAGGAACTTGCCGGCGGGGCTGTCTTTTTTAATATTGCCGGCGGGACTGATGTGGTCGGTTGTTACCGAATCGCCAACATAGGCCAGGCAGCGGGCGGCGCCAATAGCCTCAATGGGCTTGGGCGTGGGGCTCAGGCCAACAAAAAAGGGCGGTTCTTGAATGTAGGTGCTCTTGGCATCCCATTCAAAAAGATCGCCCGTGCTGGTTTTAATAGCCTTCCACTCATTGGAGCCGGTAAATACGTTGGCGTACTCGTGGGTGAACTGCTCGCTAAGCACGCATCGGTTAACGGTATCGGCAATTTCCTGCTGGCTGGGCCAAATGTCCGCGAGCATCACCGGCTGGCCGTTGGCATCTACGCCCAGCGGTTCGTGGAGCAGGTCAATGTCCACCGTGCCGGCGATGGCGTACGCCACCACCAGCGGTGGCGAGGCCAGATAGTTGGCTTTGATGTCGGGACTGATACGCCCCTCAAAGTTGCGATTGCCCGAGAGTACCGCCGCCGCCACCAAGTCGTTTTCGTTGATGGCTTTGCTGATAGGCTCGGGCAAAGGCCCTGAATTGCCAATGCATGTGGTGCAGCCAAACCCCACCAGATTAAATCCGCAGGATTCCAGCGGCTTCATGAGGCCCGCTTTTTCAAGATAGTCCACCACCACCTTGGAGCCTGGGGCGAGCGATGTTTTCACCCACGGCTTGCGGGTCAGGCCGCGATCGGCCGCCTTCTTGGCGACCAGCCCGGCGGCAATCATGACATTGGGGTTGCTGGTGTTGGTGCAACTTGTGATGGCGGCAATGGCTACCGCGCCATGCTTAAGGCTGCATGTGTTGCCATCAAGCTGAACATATACCCCGTCAAACCCGGGATCGGCCTTAACGGCATTGGCTATGGCGCTGGCACCGCCTCCGTCGCCTTCCCAGCTTTGCACGCTCGAGCCATGGGCAGTCGAGGCTTTGCCGTAAATGACAGACAGATCCTGCCGCCATTGACCTTTCATGGCGCCAAGGGCGACGCGATCTTGCGGGCGACGTGGCCCCGCCAGCGACGGTTCCACCTGGTTGAGGTTCAACTCCAGCGAACTGCTGTAAACAATGCTGCGGCTGTCGTCGCGCCATAAGCCCTGAAGCTTGGCGTATTGTTCAACCGTTTTGATGAGGGCTTCCTCGCGACCGCTGAGGCGCATGTACGCAAGGGTTTGTTCGTCAATTGGGAAAAAGCCGATGGTGGCCCCGTATTCGGGTGCCATGTTGCCGATGGTGGCGCGGTTGGCCACCGACATTTCCGCCAGTCCCGGTCCATAAAACTCAACAAATTTATCTACCACGCCATGCTCGCGCAACATTTGGGTAATGGTGAGTACCAGGTCGGTGGCCGTGCAACCTTCGCGCAACTTGCCGGTGAGTTTGAAGCCTACCACTTCGGGCAGCAGCATATAAATGGGCTGGCCCAGCATGACGGCCTCTGCCTCGATGCCGCCTACGCCCCAGCCTACCACACCCAGCCCATTGATCATGGTGGTGTGCGAATCGGTGCCTACCAGCGAGTCGGGGTAAAGCACGCCATCTTTTTCCCAAACCACTTTGGCCAGATACTCCAGGTTTACCTGATGCACAATGCCTGTGGCCGGCGGCACCACGCGAAAATTATTAAATGCCTGCTGACCCCATTTTAAAAACTGGTATCGCTCCTGATTGCGCTCAAACTCGTGGCGGGCGTTGATTTCCAGAGCCATGCCGCTGGCAAAAGCGTCTACCTGCACGCTGTGGTCTATCACCAGATCACACGGCACCAGCGGATTTACCTTTTTGGGATCGCCACCGATGCGTTTGATGGCCGCTCGCATAGCGGCGAGGTCTACCACGGCCGGTACGCCGGTAAAATCCTGCAACACCACGCGACCGGGCATAAACGGTATTTCAGCGCCGGCGGGCTTGCGGCTGTCGTAGGTGGCCAGTGCTTCAACATCCTTCTGCGTGACAACATGGCCATCGCAGTTACGCAGAACCGACTCTAAAAGCACCTTGATGCTGTAAGGCAGTTGCTGTACCGGGCCAACATTCTTAAGAGCGTCCAGGCGATAGACCGTTTTTTCGCCGCGAGGTGTGCTGATGGTTGCCTTGGCTTTGAATGGATCGAACAATGCTGCGCTTGTCATGAAAATCCTCTGGTTTTAGAGCTATAAAAACAAACCCGTCATCAGCCGCGCCAACAGGCGGCTTTCAATACCCTATTTTAGCCGCTGCGGGCCAGTTGGAAAGCCCGCCGAAGATGCCCCTCGCAGCGGTGGTCTGGGATGGTTGGCTTGAGCCTTGTCGTTTCAATTAGCTCTTGAGGCGGCGGAGCCAAAATATGTTGGCGCGGTGGCGCATCGGTAGTATGCTCAAACTTACCATGACTGATTTAGAGATTATAGAGTTTTATCAAGACTCTTGGCTGTGTTGGTGGCGGGTTGTGGCTACGCAGGCGTCGGCTAATGCGAGTGTTGGTCAAGCCCGCCGGAACTCGACCGTGGACGCCGGGTGCGACGTTGGATGATGAAAGCAAAAATTTAAACCAACCACCTGCCGTTGGCGGCGCTGATGCGAATGCTGCGCCGGAGGCTCGGAAGTCAGACGAGTCAACCGGTCCGAACCACAACGCCCCTGCTCAAACACCCGATGGTGCCTCGCCCCATCATGGTGCGGATGAGGACCTTCTGCAGGTAATAAAAACCAGGGAGTCTCGCGGGCTTTTGGATCGCAGCGGTCTGTTTTTGTGTCTATTGGCGGCAGGCATCGGCGTGTTAGGCGAGGCCGCCGCATGGACACTGTTTAAAATGATCGGGTTGTTTACCAATCTCGCGTTTTATGACCGCTTCGCTTTCACCTTTAACGCCCCCACAACGGTGCATGTGGGGTGGTGGGTGTTGCTTATACCCGTGGTAGGGGGGCTGGTTGTTGGCTTGATGGCCCGTTTTGGTTCTGAGATGATTCGGGGGCATGGCATTCCGGAAGCCATGCAGAGCGCCCTGTATCAGGACAGCATTATTCCAGCTCGTGTGGCCATTCTTAAACCGCTTTCGGCCGCGATCAGCATTGGCACCGGCTGCCCTTTTGGCGCTGAAGGCCCCATCATTGCCACGGGAGCTTCGCTTGGCTCAATTGTCGGGCAGATCATACCTATGAACAAAGATCGCCGCCGCATTTTGCTGGCCGCAGGCGCTGCCGCCGGCATGTCGGCAACGTTCGGAGCTCCTTTGGCGTCGGTGTTGCTGGCGCTGGAGTTGCTGCTGTTTGAATTTCAGCCGGTGGCGATTGCGGCTGTGGCCATTGCGAGTGCTGTGGCGGCAGCGCTGCGCATAGCCGTCATGGGCACAAAACCCATATTTGCTATGCCTGAACTGCCCCGGCCTACACTGGAGCCGTTAATGTTTTACGCCTTAATCGGCATTGTGTGCGGCGTGATGGCGGTGCTGCTGACGCACAGCGTGTATGCGGTTGAAAAAACCTTTAAGAAGTTGAGTCATGTCCATTGGATGTGGTGGCCCGCGATCGGGGCGGTGGCGGTGGGTATTTGCGGGTTAATTTTTAACCCCTCCATGGGTGTGGGCTATATCAATATTCAGCGAATACTCTCCGGCAAAGTAGGCTTTGCGTTTGTCGGTATGCTGCTCTTAACCCGCATCATCTCATGGACGATAGCCCTGGGCAGCGGTACTTCGGGCAGCACCATGGCTCCACTGTTCAACATTGGCAGTGCGCTGGGGGCGGTGGTGGCGCTGACTCTTTTGCATTTTATTCCCGAAGCCGATGTCAATGCGCGGGCCGCTGCGCTGGTGGGCATGGCGTCGTTGTTTGCCGGCGCCACATGGGCACCCCTTACCTCCATTGTTTTTGCGTTTGAAACCACTCTGCGCCCCAACGGCCTGGCTCCGATTGTTGCCGGCTGCACCACATCCTTTCTGGTTTCCTGTGCGCTGATGCGACAAAACATACTTACCGAAAAGTTTGCGCGTCGTGGTGGCGGGGGGCTTTTCAGGCCCAAAGGCGATTTTCTGGACCGCACTCTCGTGGCTGATGCGTGCACGCGCAAGCCTGTGTGTCTAAATGCCCGTGAAACAGTCGCTTCCGCTCGGCAAAAAATTCTAAGCGATCCGATATTTTCCAAGCACAACGGCTTTCCGCTCGTAGACCCGGCGGGCCATGTTGTGGGCCTGTTAACCACCCGCGACTTTCTGGATGCCGGCGTTACGCCAAACACGCTGCTGGAGCAGTTGCTCCGGCGGCCACCCAATGTTATTTACGGCGACTGCAGCCTGCGAATCGCCGACCAGATGATGCAGCGCCACAATGTTGGCCGCCTGCTGGTGACCGATCGCAACGAGACCGGGCGGCTGATCGGCGTTATTACGCGCGAAGACCTCTTGGCCGCCTACCGGCGAGATTCCTGACGGGCGATCATGCCGAAGGCTGCGGGAGCCGGTTCGGGTAATAGCCACGTGGTGAAGACGTTGTTTTTCTGCCCAACATCGTCTTGCAGCTTCTGTTCGTATACATTACCGCTATGAGCAACCGTGTGCCCAAGGACGATCTATTGAGTGCAGCCGACGCGGCCGCTGCGCTCTGGCCCTGCCGCGATGCGCACGACATGCTTGAGCTGTGCCATCCCTTCCGCCCGGCCACTCGCTTCCGATGGGATATGCCCTTAAGTGAATCAAATGGCACCCATTGGGTGTTGGAAACCGATGAGCGATGGTTGCCGTTTCGCTTTATTCGAGGCAATTCTGTCGGTCCGGGCAAGCGTCCGGTACTGCTGTTGCTACATGGCATGGGATTGCACATTGCGTCGTTTTCAGCCATTGGTCGCTGGCTGCTGGCCACGCACGATGTGCTGCTGGTGGATTGGAACAGCTTTTGTGTCCCGCCGGAAATGGATGGGCAATCGGTTGCCGGCTCGTCGCTGCGCGAGCTGATGCATGCCGCCATGTGCGTGCCCAACGCCTTGGGCATTGGACGCTTTGCCTGCGGTGGCTCGAGCCTGGGTGGCGGCCTGAGCCTGATGGCCGCACTTGATTATCCGCAGCAGATAACAGAACTGCTGCTGTTTAATCCGGCGTTTTATCCGCAGAAACTGCCATCGTTTTACCGCCTGCTGCGCGTGCCGCTGCTGGGTGAATTCATCATGACCATCATGCCGCCCGAAAAGCTCATTTGTGGGGTGACTTCCATCGGCTACAGCAATCCGGCTTTGGTCAACCCTGCGTTGATGAAGGCGTATCAGGCCAACATGAAAACACGGTCTAATCGCCTGAAATTGATGGATGTCGTGAGGCAGCTCCCCACGCGTGAAGCTGAGGTGCAGGGCTACATGACGCGGGCGGGGCAACTCCATCAGCCAGTGCTTGTGATGTGGGGTCTGCTGGATCCGCTGCTACGGGCTGATTCGCCACAAAAACTTCGACAAGATTTGCCAAATGTTCGCGTGGTGGAGTACGCCGATCTATCACACCTGCCGCACGAAGAAGCCCCCGAGCGACTCGGTCCGCTGGCCAGCGAGTTTCTGCGGAGTTGCCAACAGCGGCTGGTATAAGCTGTTATTAAACGCAGGGCGGGAACGGTGTGTCGTGGCTCAACCCAGTGCCGCGCCGCGTTTGTAGAATCGTTTGTTTCAGGTTGCCAAATGGGCGATGATCATTGACTTTCAGGTGATTGACCGATAGTGTTTATGGTACCTTTTGGAGAGATGGCCGAGCGGCTGAAGGCGCCGGTTTGCTAAACCGGTGTACGGGCTTAAACCTGTACCGCGGGTTCGAATCCCGCTCTCTCCGTTTTCCTCAATAAAACCGCGTGTTCTTCTTGAGCCAAGTGGGTGTTCTTCACTTTGGCTATTTGCTGCCGTCATTCCGGCAGGGGCGGTACGTGAGTCTGCGTCAATACTGGCCTGCCTTTTACCATGCGGTACGCGCTTCCGCAGAGGCTCCAAAAGTTTTTGTCGCCAGCGAGTTTGAAAAAGAGGTGGGCGACCACGGATTAACCTGCGGCTTAACCCAAGGCTCAACTACCGCCATCAAAAATACCGAGAATGAATACGTTTGGCAGCCGAGGTTGCGGTTTACTATTTCTTGCCGCAGCACTTTTTGTATTTCTTGCCGCTGCCGCAGGGGCAGGGGTCGTTTCGGCCGGGTTTGGCCTCCGCAATGATGGGGCGGAGTTTAATAGATGGCTCGGTATCATCGGACACACCGGTGTCCTCGTCGGAGGTTGCAGCCGGCCGCGAATCGGCATCGTCGTAATCGCCGCTATCCAAATAACTATCATTGTAATTTTCGGGGAAGTCGTCGGGGAAATACGAGTCCGGCTCCGCGAGTGAAGCGTCGAAAGCTTCGATCAGATCCTCTTGGCTTAATTGTGCGCATCTCTGCCGGAGGAGTGGTAGCCCGGGCAACTTTGATTCTGCCTCCAACTCTGCAAGTGCAGCCTCCAGCAGGTCGCAATTGCGATCAATGCGCTGCCGACGCTGCGCCAACTGATGCGACTGTTCCAATAGCTCTGGAAGTTGCGGTAGTTGCATACCGTTGACGATGGCCACAGCCGCCGCCGTGGAGGCGAGCGTCAAATTTGCATCCGGAGGGTAGGCAATTGCAAGTTCCACTCCCTGCGGGGCAAAGTGCTGCAGGGCCGTAAAAATCAAGTCGACATAGATAGGTTCGGACAAATCATCTTTGCCGCGGTCGAGCAGTTGCAGCGTAGCCGACCGGGCCGTTTCGGTGGGAATCAGGCTCAGCGTTTCAGCGGCAGCCGATTTGAATGAAAAGTGCGAGTTGTCCCAATGCAGCATCAGAGTGTCAACGACGGAATCATCGGCGATTCGGCCCAGCGCGCAGATGACGGCGTTCGATAGGTCATGCTCTTCTCGCGTTAGCAGCAACCGCACAAGGGACGTCACGGCCGAGACGGCTCGCATATGCCCCAGCGTTCTAATAGCACAATCGTATCTGGCCCATTGGGTTTGCAAGGTTTTGGCCCGCCGAGGCTGCTCCAAGATGCCCATCAGCAGAGGCATCATTTCGCGTCGCGAGGCCAGTACGTCGGTTATATTTGCGAGTTGGTTGGTGCCGGGCCCCACCGTGTCATCGTCTGATTCCAGACGCTCAAAAATATCAAGAGCCTCTTCCCACAGATCATCGTCGCTAAGCGCCGCAATATCCAGTCGCTCGATAAATATATCCCATGCGGTCGGGTGCGACTCAAGAGCGGCAAAGAGTTCCTTGCGGCGCAGAGCCTGTATCTCAATTGGAGCGGTGGCAATGCCGATGTTCATTGCATCATGGAGCCGATTCAGAGTAAGTGAATCCAGCGGCGGCGGTTCCCGCACGGCCTGCATCAGCGATTCAAACAGTAAATCGTTTTGTGCCAGTCGCTTGCAACGAACCTGCGATAGGTCAAAGGCTTTGTACCATCCATAGGTGCTGGCGGCTTGTATGATGGTGGGCGCCGCGGCCGCGAGGTCGGCCAGCGGCGACCAAAAGTAGTCCATGCAGTTTTCGCGTACGCACGATTCCTCATGTGCCAGGCCCGCGATAATTTTGCTTTCGAGTAGTTTATCCATGCTCAAAGCATAATGGCAGGCAAGGCCTGATGGCAAATTGCCGCGCCCCAGCGCAAGCTTTTTGGTTGGCGGTGATGAGACTGTACGACCCAAATGACTGCGGCAAACACTAAAAAGCAATATATTGCCACGAACTCATGAGAATGTATCTCAAAAGGGCGGAGAATTCTAAATTTGAGATTTTAAAGATGATTGCATTAAGGGTTTTGTGAGGGCTGTTTGGGGTTGGGCGGGGAGGATGATGACGGATGCTGCTGGAAGGGGTTTAGAAGCTATCGCAAAAGGGGGGCTTTAGATTTCAGATTTCAGAGCGGCAGCTTGACCGGCGTTATGAAGGGGGAGAAGTTGAAATCCATAATTTCAGAAGCGATTGCATGCGGCCGGTTTGGAATTAGCTGTTAGTCTCCATCCAACCGCGGAGGTTAACGCGCTTGCGGTAACTCAGGCGATGATGGCCCGTGGAAGCGGCTGCGGCGGTGGTTGGGTGCCGATGGGGCGTCCGCGGTTAACCGCCAGACGCTTCACAAAGCAAATCCAGCCGTCACTGGCGGTGCGAATTGCCATAAGCAGGTTGTCCGGTGCAACCGGTCTGGTGAGAAAAACTTCAACGTCCAAATCAAATGTTTCGCTGTTGGGGTCGCCTTGGGTTGGGTCCGCAATGACGATGACGTTGGCGTTTTTATATGTCTGATCTTGTCGGAGCATTTCCAGCAAGTCGCGTCCGTGGGTATCGGTAAGGTGCAGGTCTAAAAGAATCAGGTCGGGCGTAGGAACTTCCTGGTAAGGCGGGCGCTTATGAAGAAAATCCAACAAGTCGCCGCCCTTGCGCAACAACAGCAGCCGATTGTGAATGCGGGCATCCTCCAAAGCCTTGATCATGTTGGCTGTGTCGGTGGGGTCGTCATCCACCAACAGTATGACCAATGGCTCGGCAAATAAGGTACTGTCAATAGCCATGGATATCCTTAGATTTATGCGGGCAGTGCGGCTGCGGCGGGGCCCACGGTTCACCAATCGTCCAATGTTTATCGGTAGGTGGGCGCACTTGCTTTAACGTTTTAACACCCGTAGGCTAGTTTTCATGGATGCGACAAAAACATTAGCTATTCAGTTTCTTGGCACAGGAACTTCGGCCGGCGTGCCCATGATTGGTTGTCACTGTCAGGTGTGTTCCAGCAGTGACCGGCGCGACCATCGCTCACGCACCAGCATCACGGTCAGCTACAAAGGCAAGACTATTCTTATTGATGCCGCTCCTGAGCTGCGTTTGCAGGCTGTGGCCAATTGCGTTGACCGCGTGGATGCGGTGGTGTTTACCCATGCGCATGCCGACCACATCTTTGGACTTGATGACGTGCGGCGGTTCAACACCATCTTGCAGGCGCCGCTGCCTGTTTACGGCTCGGCCGACACACTGGCCAGTTTGCAGCGCATATTTGCGTACGCTTTTGCCGCCAGGGCGGACCCGCAATTGTATCGGCCCGAGCTGGTGCCGCATGAAATTACCGGGCCGTTCAATCTCTTTAGCAGGCAGTGGCAGCCGCTGCCGCTGGTGCATGGCAAGGCTCATGTGCTGGGCTTTCGCATAGGAGATTTCGCATACTGCACGGATTGCGCTGAAATACCGCCCGCGTCCATGGACATTCTTCGGGGCGTACGCGTGCTGGTGATAGATGCGCTCCGCCCGCGACCGCACCCTACGCATTTTTCTTTTGATCAGGCCTTGGAACGCATCGCAGAGCTTGCTCCGCAGCAGGCGTACTTTACGCACCTGGCGCACGATGTGCTTCACGAGCAGGCCGAGGCTCTGCTGCCGCCGCATGTACGCATAGCCTACGATGGCCTGGCGATAAGCATATAGCCTCTGGCGGTCGCAGCATCTGCGGCGCGGCGGTACGCAGCCGCAAGTTTGGATACTGCGTTCGCATGGCCGTCGTCATGCCCGCAGCCGTCAGGCGTGCCGGCGATGAGTGATTATTTAACACCCCGCAGCGCAGCACTTGCCGCCGCGATGAGTTTGGCCGTCAGGCGACTGGTGGGCAACTCGTCGGCGCGGCTTACCCATCGCCCTCGGCTGGCCTGCACCATGGCCTTGGCCTGTGATGCTTTCATCTCGCCGGCAAAGAGCGTGCAGTCTATACGCCGATGGGTCAGTTGATGCTGCAGCGTGACAATGGGCCTTATCTTTTCGACCTTGCCGGCAAGCAGTTTGCAAAATGCTCGTTGTGCGGCTGCGGTATCGCGTGGAGGCCTGCTCCAGATGGTGGGCAGCTCCCAAAGGCCGTTCCAAAGCCCTTCATTCGGTCGCTGTACCAGTAGCCAGCGATTGCCGTGGCGAATGGCCGCCGCTGCGCAGTGCATTGTGGGCGTTACGCGGGCAGGGCGTTTGCGTGGGATGTCATGTTGGCGGCCGCAAGCTGCCGCGCGGCATAAACTTTGCGCCGGGCATGCGTCGCAGCGTGGGCTTTGCGGCAAACAGACCGTTGCGCCGAGTTCCATCATGGCCTGGTTGTAATCGCCGGGGCGAGCCAGCGGCACAAGGCTTTCGGCAATGTCCCAGAGCCTGGCTGTGGCGGCCGGCCTGGAGACATCCACACGCAGGGCCAACAGCCGCGCCAGTACGCGTTTGACGTTGCCATCAAGCACGGCAACGCTTTGGTCGGCGGCGATGCTGGCAATAGCGGCCGCGGTGTATCGTCCGATGCCGGGCAGCTCCTGGAGCGATGCCGCATCGGTCGGAAATACGCCGCCATACAAATTAACAACTGTACATGCGCACTTATGAAGATGTTTGGCCCGCCGATAATAGCCCAGTCCGGCCCACAGGACCAGCACATCATGAAGCGGCGCTGCGGCAAGGTCGGCGACCGACGGAAAACGCCGCAAAAACCTTTCAAAATATGGAATAACCGTCGCCACCTGCGTTTGCTGCAGCATGACTTCGGACACCCAGATGGCGTAGGCGTCGCGCGTGTTTCGCCAGGGCATGGGGCGTTTGTTTGTGTCGAACCAGGGCAGCAGCAACGCCGTAAATGATCGTTTCAACATTTTTACATGTTTTGGTTGCATCGCGTGCGGTGCTTTCATGGCGGTCATTGTAGAAATGGCCGGGGCGAAAGCCAAGGCGGCTTGGCGATCTGTTAACCCGGCGCTCACAAACCCTTAACATATACACGGGCGTACAAATGAAACGCCAGCCACAACAGGTTGTGTTTAGATTTTTTTGTGGCACAAGTTGTTGTATTTCAATAACTTACGATTGTGGATAACCTGTTAATCAATATTTAGTAAAATATGCAGTTGACACCACAATATATAGCGTTACAGTACCTAAAGTTTGGCACTTATCGCGTTCTTATCGCGATTTTGGTCATACTTTAATGGCTCTGGCCGCTTTGGCGGGTTTTAACCCGTACCTGAGTGAAAAAGCCGGGCGACAGGGTACGCCAATAGCAACCCCCTGGTCGTTCGGTGGCTCGGTGTGTGAGCGAGGCAAGCAGGTTGGCGGTCGCAGGATGCGAGTAAGTTTATCGGCCATGGTAGGCCACGCTTGTGCTGTCGTAAGCGGCAGCGTATACTAACAGATACCTAACAAGCAGGCAGGTAACATGGGCATTCTCGCGGATTCGCAAATAGAAGAACTGGTACGCATTGACCCGTTTGAACGAGCAGTGAAGCGGGCCGGACGCATCAGTTACGGCGTGTCGAGCTATGGCTACGACGTGCGCGTAGGCGTGCAGTTTAAAATTTTTACCAACGTAAACTCTGAAGTAGTGGACCCCAAAAGTTTTTCGCCGCGCAGCTTTGTGGATGTGGATGCGTCCAAAACCGGCTATGTACTGATTCCGCCCAACAGCTTTGCTTTGTGCGAAACCGTCGAATATTTCGAAATCCCACGCGACATGCTCGCTATTTGTGTCGGTAAAAGTACCTATGCCCGCTGCGGCATTATCGTCAATGTCACGCCGCTTGAGCCGGAGTGGAAGGGACGCGTTACCATCGAAATTTCAAACACAACCCCCTTGCCGGCAAAAATATACGCCAACGAGGGTATTGCCCAGATCATTTTTCTGCGCGGCGAACAGGTATGCCGCACCAGTTATGCCGACAAGAGCGGCAAATATCAGGATCAGCCGGGCCTTACATTGCCGCGCGTTGACTAACGTGCGGCACAACAAAGCGCGGTTCTTGGTCGAGGACGAAGTTGAGTTTTGCGGGATGTAAGCCGTCGGCGGTGTTTGCCGGCGCTGTGATATTCGGGTTGGGCCGGTTTATTTAGTTGGGGTACAGCGGAAGGGTCTGCCGCTGAGCCGGTTCATGCATGGATGCATCAGGAGTAATGCCATGAAAGTAGTTCGTAAGTTTACCAAAGCCGGGGAAGATGTTTACTCAAAGGTGGCCTTTGCGCGCCGCACGAGCCGCATCAGCAATGTGGATGGCACGGTTGTCTTTGAAATGAAGGATGCCGAAATACCGGCCGATTGGTCGCAGCTTGCCACCGACATTATGGTAAGCAAGTATTTTCGTAAGGCTGGCGTGCCCGAGGTTGATGCCCAGGGTAAGCCGGTGCTCGATGCCAACGGCAAGCCTAAAACCGGCCCCGAAAAATCGGTCCGCCAGGTGGTGCATCGTCTTGCCGGATGCTGGACCCAGTGGGGCCGCGACTACGGCTACTTCAGCTCCTCGCAGGATGCCGATGCGGTTTACGATGAACTTGCCTGCATGATGCTGCACCAGATGGCGGCTCCTAATTCGCCGCAGTGGTTCAACACCGGGCTTAACTTCGCATATGCCATGACCGGCCCGTCGCAGGGGCACTGGTTTGTTAACCCTAAAACGCTGCAGCTTGAACAATCTAACGACGCCTACACCCATCCGCAGCCGCACGCGTGCTTTATTCAAAGCGTGAATGATGACCTGGTCAACGATGGCGGCATTATGGACCTGTGGGTGCGCGAAGCCCGGCTGTTTAAGTACGGATCGGGCACGGGCACAAACTTTTCGCACCTGCGGGGTGAGAATGAATCGCTCTCCGGTGGTGGAAAATCATCAGGCCTCATGAGTTTTCTAAAAATCGGCGACCGCGCCGCCGGCGCGATTAAATCGGGCGGCACTACCCGCCGCGCCGCTAAAATGGTGTGTCTTGATCTCGACCACCCCGACATCAGCGAGTTTGTAAACTGGAAGGTGCGCGAAGAACTTAAGGTAGCCGCCCTGGTGGAAGGCCTTAAACATCTGCCCCGTGAGCACCAGGAACTGGCAACCAAACTTAAGCTCAAGCTCGACTATGATTTTAACGGCGAAGCCTACGCGACCGTATCAGGCCAAAACTCCAACAACTCCGTGCGCGTGCCCAACAAATTTGTTGCCGCGGTCGAGAAGGACGCCAGTTGGGACCTTATTCGCCGTACCGATCAAAAAGTGCACAAAACCATCAAGGCGCGCGACCTGTGGCAGCAAATCGCCTTTGCGGCATGGCGCTGCGCCGACCCCGGTGTACAGTACGATGACACCATCAACGAATGGCACACCTGTCCGCAGAGCGGGCGCATCAATGCCAGCAACCCCTGCAGCGAGTACATGTTTCTTGACAATACCGCGTGCAATCTGGCTTCCATCAACCTGATGAAGTTTTTTGATGCCGCAGCGAGCAAGTTTGACATTGAAGGCTTCCAGCATGCCTGTCGGCTATGGACCATGGTGTTGGAAATTTCGGTGTTGATGGCGGCCTACCCAAGCCGCGAAATCGCCCGCCTCAGCTACGAATATCGCACGCTGGGGCTGGGTTACGCCAATATCGGCACCATGCTTATGGTTGCCGGCATCCCCTACGACAGCGCCGAAGGCCGCGCCATCTGCGGAGCCATTACCGCCCTGATGACCGCCGAAAGCTATGCCGCCTCGGCCGAGCTTGCCGGCGAACTTGGGCCATTTCCGGGCTATCATCGCAACCGCACCGATATGCTTCGCGTTATGCGCAACCACCGCGCTGCCGCCAACGACGGCCAATACGAATCGCTCGAAATCAAGCCCGGCATTCTCGATGACTCGCAGTTTACCGGGGCAACTTCGTCGCCCCAATTGCTTGCCGCGGCACGCGAAGCATGGGACCGCGCTGTTGCGCTGGGTGAAAAGTTCGGGTACCGCAATGCCCAGACAACGGTTATTGCTCCCACCGGCACCATCGGCCTGCTGATGGATTGCGACACCACCGGCGTCGAGCCTGACTTTGCGCTTGTTAAGTTCAAAAAACTTGCCGGCGGCGGCTACTTTAAGATTGCCAATCAGTCGGTTGAGCCGGCATTGCGAAACCTGGGCTACTCCGAGCCGCAAATTAAGGACATTCTCACGTATGTGCTTGGGACACTTTCTCTTAAAGGCTCGCCGCATATAAACCAGGAGACACTGAAGGCGAAGGGCTTCACGGATGATGAACTGGCAAAAATCGAGGCTTGCCTGCCCTCGGTTTTCGAGCTGGCCTTCGCCTTTTCTCCTTGGACGCTTGGCGAAGCTGCCATGACCCGACTTGGCTTTACCACCGCCCAATCGCAGGAACCATCGTTTAACCTGTTGCGGGCGATGGGCTTTACCAGGCGGCAAATTCGCGAAGCCAATGACGTTATCTGTGGCTCACAGACGGTGGAGGGTGCGCCGCACCTTAAGGACGAGCACCTGGCCGTGTTTGATTGTGCCAATCGCTGCGGCCGCAAGGGCAAGCGGTTTATTCACCACCTTGGGCATATTCGTATGATGGCTGCCGCCCAGCCTTTTATAAGCGGCGCCATCAGCAAAACCATCAATCTGCCCAATGAAGTCAACACCGCCGACATTGAAGAAGCCTATCGGGAAAGCTGGAAGCTCGGCCTCAAAGCCGTGGCCCTGTACCGTGATGGCTCCAAACTCAGCCAGCCGCTCAACAGCATGTCCGATGATGATGCCTCCGATGATTCGGACATTGACGCGCTTAAAATTGAGGCTGCTCTGGCCTGCACCACCTGTGGCGACCCGTCGCCCGCAGTGCCTCAGCAGGCTGAGGCCGATGCTTCGCCCACTGCCAAAGCCGCGGCCGCCAAGTCGGTGGCCGCCGCCCCCATTGTAGAACGCATCGAGGAGCGCGTCATAGACCGGCCTCTGCGGCGTCGCCTGCCCGACACGCGGCCGAGCATCACACATAAGTTCGATATCAACGGGCACGAGGGTTACATCACCTGCGGCCTGTTTGAAGATGGCAGCCCCGGTGAGGTGTTTATTACCATGGCAAAACAGGGCAGCACCGTCGGTGGCCTCATGGATGCCATTGCCACGCTCATCTCGCTTAATCTCCAATATGGAGTGCCGCTCTCGGCCATGGTGCGCAAGTTTGAACACATGCGTTTTGAACCCGCCGGTATGACCCGCAATGGCGATATACCCTTCGCCAAGAGCGTGATGGATTACCTGGTGCGCTGGCTCGGCATGCAGTTTCTGCCCGGTTATCGTGCGGAAAACGCTCCCAAACGCGGCAATCACCACGAGGCCGTGGTGGAGCATCACGCCGATGACGCCGCCGCCCATTCCGCCAAACTCATGGATGTAACCCCGCCCTCGCTGGCCAATGGTTACGCCAGTCCTGCCGGCAATGGCAATGGCAATGGCAATGGCAATGGTCACGGCCATGGCAACGGCAGCGGCAACGGTAATGGCCACGGCAATGGAGCCAAAGCGCACAGCGACCGCATGGCGCTTATGCAGGGGGGCACAGCCACCCAGGTGGATGCGCTCTCGCAGCATCTCGCCACCATGATGGGCGATGCACCCAACTGCAGCGTGTGCGGCAACATTACCGTACGCAATGGCAGTTGCTACAAATGCAACAACTGCGGAACATCACAAGGCTGTTCGTAACGCAAGGTGCCGATCGCGTAATCGGCCAATTCTCAAAAGCCACGGATGGCGACTCCGGAGGCAGGGCGGCGGAGGCTGCCCTGCCTCTCTTTTTGTACCTGTTTGGGGCCGTGACAGGGGCACTCCTTGTGGCGCCGGCTGCCAGCCTGCACGCTCACCCTGTTCGTAAGGCTTAGAGTGGCGTTATGCCGCAAGCGGCCGATAGCTGAAGCAAAATTGAACATCGCTCAACGACGAACTTCGCGGTTAATGCCGGGCGGTGGCTTTTACGTTTCAATGCGGCGGCAGCCCCATGATTACTTCGTGGGGCTTGCATCACATTAACAAATCAATATGTAGCGATATAAAGAATGCGGACGAGGACGTCCGCGCTCCCGGCGCTTCAATGTGGCCCAAGGCTTGTCCCGACAATAGCGCACTTCCAAAGAGGTCGGGGCGTTAACGCCGTGGAAAGCCTAATGGTAAGAGCAAGAAAAAGTTTATGAATGTGCTTCAATGTGGCCACGGCGTTAACGCCGTGGAAAGAGGCGTAATCGTTGGCCAGCGCGTCAACCCGTAATTTGCTTCAATGTGGCCACGGCGTTAACGCCGTGGAAAGTTTCGAGAGCGGCCCGCTGATGCTGCTTTTCAAGACGCTTCAATGTGGCCACGGCGTTAACGCCGTGGAAAGAGCCTGAGCTGCGTAAACTGCGACGGCGCGAGTACGCTTCAATGTGGCCACGGCGTTAACGCCGTGGAAAGAGCG
>JABEVB010000250.1 GCA_013044165.1 Phycisphaerales bacterium | reverse complement strand
TTCAATCGCCCTACTGGTTCACTATCGGTCGTACAGGAGTATTTAGCCTTGGGCGGTGGTCCGCCCGGATTCACACGAGATTTCACGAGTCTCGCGCTACTCTGGTACCTCTAGAGGCTTTGCGGCTTTCTTCTAAGGGGCTTTCACCCGCTTTGGCCCGTCATTCCAGACGGTTCGAATAGCCACGCAGCTCTCACATTGAGGCCCGCAACCCCGGGGTTACCCCCGGTTTGGGCTCTTCCGCGTTCGCTCGCCACTACTGACGGAATCGATTTCTCTTTCTGTTCCTGCAGGTACTTAGATGTTTCAGTTCCCTGCGTTCGCTCGCACCCGCCTATGCATTCAGCGGGCCGTAAATGAGTTTCCTCATTCGGTCATCTCCGGATCATCGCTTGTTTGCCAGCTTCCCGGAGCTTTTCGGAGGCTACACCGACCTTCATCGCCTCTGTACGCCAAGTCATCCACCGTATACCCTTAGTAGCTTGGCCACATTGATTTTGGACCGTTCAATGCTTTGCCGACTTTCGTCCGCATCACATCAACCTCTTCCAGAACCAATTATCCCGGCCTCTTGCGAAGCCGAAACGACCAATCCACTTGAGTAACTTTGGTAACTGTGTTCAATGGGTAGAACACAGTTAATTTTTTAGCGCTCTTGACGCCCATACTCACAAGCCCCGTTCGCCGCCACCCTGGTGAATGGCCGCTACTTGGCGCTTGCACTTATGAGCACTCAAGTTTGGATGTGGAGTAGTCTTTTTACCACATCACGCAATCTTCAATTGTCAAAGAACGCCGACAAAAATTCCATCAGGTTGTCGGCACTCGCCCAAATAAGACAGGTTTATGACCAGCCTTGTTTGACCGGGTGCGGGCTACCTGAAGCACGTTCGTTTATATTGTTGGGTTGGTCCAGCGGCCCCTGCCGACCGGACCCTTTAGGTGGGTTCCATATCAAGCAGAGAGCTTTATGCTGCACACATCGTTTGGATGTTTACAACCCGTGATGTGATTGGCAATCGTTTAGCTCCTTTTTCATTTCAAACCGGCGAACACCTTTTGTTCACCGCACCTGCCAAGCCCGCAACCCTTATTTAGGTCGTCTTACAGCCCGACACCTCATTTTGTAGCGTGTTAACCACACCACAAACCTTAGCACAGTATTCTATCGGATAAAATCAATCGTGTCAAGTACACACAAGAGATTTTTTTATCCGTCTCTTAACCCACCCTTACCAAGTCTCTAAATCTAGCCCCACTGCACACTTTTCTACGCCGTAGCACTTCTCTTAAGCACCACTGCCGCAGCATCATAACCGCCGCATCAAAAGATGCAACCGTCACGATGAATTAAACATTACTCGCGATGCACCCAAGTGTCAAGCGACACAAAAAGCCCCTTAATAAGGGCCATTCTTCAAAGTAAAATCAGCCTCCCATCCCCCGCCCGCCCAACGTGCAAGCCGCATTTCCCCTCTTAAGCATTATTCAATTTCCTGTGTCTCAACATACTTTTGCAATTCCTCAACCGGTATTGCAGACCGCAGCGCCACCACCAAAATCACGATGCTGAACACGGCAACCACCGGCACATCCCACGGAAACCTAAACCAGCCCCGCCCGCCCACCATGCTTGGAGAACCAAGGTAATCCAGCAGCCACAGCCCGCCAAAGTACGGCAGCACCCACCAGGTATGCCGCCACGGCAGCGACTCAAAACTCGGACGATCAAACAGCAGCCGATAGGCCAAAAACAGCACCAAAAGCCCGCCAATAATGCCAAAAAGCACGCTGTTGTTGGTCAACCCGCCCCAATAAATGATTAAATTTGAAATGATAAACGACAGCGGAGCCAGTACCGGCGCCCACCATAGCCTGAACGGCCGGGGACGCTGCGATTCAGGCAGGCTTTTACGCAGCGCCAGCAGCACCACCGGTCCAATACCGTACGACAGCGCCATCACGCCGCTTATGTAGCCCACCAGTTTGCTCCACGAAGGCAGCGGCAACAAAAACACAATACCCACCAGCAAACTCAAAACACTCGCCGCCCAAGGCACACCTGCCTTGTTGAGCTTTTTCATTGAGTTATGAATCAAACCGGTTTCACCCATGGCCGAAATCACCCGGGCCGATGTTGTCGTATACACAAACCCGGTGCCCGAAGGCGAAATCACCGCGTCCGCATACAGCAGCCAGGCCAGCCATCCCAGGCCCAGCGCTTCGGCCAAGGCCGCAAATGGCCCTGTTTTAGCCCCAAAGTTCGGTATTTGCGCCAGGTGTGCCCAGCCGTACTGCTTTAACTCAGCCGGATTAATCGCCATTAAGAAAGCCAACTGCAGAAATACATACAGCACCAGCCCCAACAGCACCGATCCAATGACCGCAATAGGCAGGTTGCGTTTGGGATTGGTGCTTTCGCCGGCCAATTCCACTGCCTGCCGGAACCCCAAGTAACTGAAAATAACACCCGCCGTCGCCAGCGATGTGAATATGCCTTTAAATTGACTCCCAAAGTGCGCCGCCGAAACATGCAGGTTGCTGGTGTGGTGCGCTTGAAACAGCAACACCCCAGCAGCCAGCGCGGGTATGGTCAATTTCCACCAACCCAACGAATTGTTGATGCGCATCGCCCATTTAATGCCACACGCGTTGATAAGCGTAAAAAATATCAGCAGGCCCAAGCATACCAAAAAGCCCACCAACGTAATGCTTTGACGGTGTGCCTGCATGAGCGCCGGCAAATAGCGATGCACATGCGGTATGCTGTTTACATAAGACATCACCGCCACCACCTCCACCGGGGCAATAACGACATAGCCTAAAAATAATATCCAACTCCAGATGCGAGACAAAAATATGCCATGACTAAGCTGCGGAAAGTGCACCACCGCCCCGCTCCGCGGAAACATGGTAGCCAGTTCGGCATATACCAGCGCCAGCAGCAGAATCGCCAGCCCGCCAAAAACCCAGGCAAAAACGCTCAGCGGCCCCGCCGCGATGGCCGCATTTCGCGGACCAAGCAACCAGCCTGAACCCACGATGCCGCCCAGGCTCGCGTACAGCAGGCCTATTACGCCCGCTTCACGCCTGAATCCACTCTTGCTAACCACCGGTTCTGCCATGACACTCCTCTTGCATCACGTATGCCCACCACCGGTAAACCACGCGACGGCTCAACGCCACAGCAAAGCTTATTCCGCCCCACCCGCCGATATCGAAGGCCGGTACAGCTTGCTGCCAAATGCCCGATGAAAATCAGTCCAGTTGCCCTCTTCTGTCGGCGAGGCGACGGCATCCAACGCCATCTGCGTTTTCGCGTCAAGGTTGTCTATCATGTTCACCAGTATGGCCTCCGGCGTACGCGGCGTTACCGCAGCGCCAAACTCCGGCTCTCCATGGTGCGACAAAACAATATGCTCCAATGCCATCAGCACATCCGCCCGGAACGGTGTGCCGCGGGCGGCGGCAATTTGTTGCGCCCGCTGGTTAAGCCACAGCGTACCCAGCACAATATGCCCCACCAGCCGCCCCTTGTCGGTGTAGTCAAAACCAAACTC
>JABEVB010000249.1 GCA_013044165.1 Phycisphaerales bacterium | reverse complement strand
GCTTTTTCAACACTGCTCGAAACGGTTTCCGACATTTTTACCTCTACTTGACTCTTCGTCGAAGATTTTAACCCCATCAGCGCTTTACATCAGCGCAAGGGCCTTGATTGCCTCAATACCTTACACCGCAAGCGCTTCGGGCCGCTGGGCCGCATGAACATGAGTCTGATCTTTATAGCACTTGAGCTTGCGCAGCATTTGCACACCCATGCGCGTTTTGGGAAGCATACGCCGCACCGCCATGCGCATGACGGTGTTGGGGTGCTTGGCAAGCATTTCCGCCAGCGGCCGCACCCGACGTCCACCGGGGTAATAGGTGTAGTAATCATACTCGCGCTGGGCCAATTTTCGCCCGCTTACCTTCAGCTTTGCGGTGTTGATAATAATGATATGGTCGCCAACATCCACCGTGGGGGTATAAATGGGCTTGTGCTTGCCCATCAAACGCGTGGCAACCTCGCTGGCCAGGCGGCCAAGGCTTTTGTCGGCGGCATCCACCACATACCAACGGTTATCAGTATGGCCTACCTTGGCCAAAGTGGTACGGCCGGCCGTCGTACGAATACTGCGAACCAGCTTAACATCCGACTTGTTCTTTTGTTCAGGCATTGTTCACTCACACTCTGGCAGGCCGCAGCCGCCACCAAAAATACTCTTCAGCCTGGCATATTTGGCACGAGAACCCCTCAATGCCACCTGCCGGTTTGGCTGTTGCGGGTTGCAATCAGCCCGCAGGAACGAATCCAAAAGTTTACTTATTACTGGCGACTTGTCAACTGTCGCGAAAAAACTCATCACCAAAAATCCGCCATTTTTTTCAAGCGAGTTTGCCTCCCAGTTATCAAAACGCGCCCGCACAGCCCAAGGGCCACCATTTTAGCCGCTGGCTTGCCGGTGGTAACCAAGCAGTCTGCCCGTTTAATAGCCGTGGTTGCCTCAGGCTTCAAAATGCAACGCGTGCGATGCGGAATACCGATCCAACGCTAAAAGGTGAATTTGCGAGATTCGCCAACGGGTCTTTCACCACCGCTTCTTAACCAATGCCAAACATCGCCCCGGCCCATACCGGGATTGCAACACTTTCATTGCCCGTGCAGGCTTCCATGCAAAATGCAGGCGGCAAGCCGGGCGGCGCGATACAATGATCATCGCATGCAGCTGTCTTGCCTCCGGGCATGTATCTGCCAATGATCCGCACCAGCCGCATCAAATGTTAACCAGCGTCGTGCAGGTGGTGTTACTGATGGCCTCCTGCGGAGTTAATTCCGCAGAATCGTCCTATAAAACGTAAAGGATGACCGGTCATTTTAGCCGATAAAACAGGATGCCGGTAACCATTGTTTTGGTCGGCAACTGCCGAGGGGCAGGCGCATGGCCTGCCTCTGGAATAAACTTGGCAGGCTTGTGGTTTTTTTGGCGGGCCGGGTATAGTACTGCTCGGTTTTTTAACCGGAACGTTCGCCGCCTAAGGTGCCCCCCGTAAAACAGGACTTGAGGTTGTATTTATGACACAAACCACCGCGTTAACCTTCGGCGCTAACCCCAGCGAGATGGCCCCCATGAGCACCACTCCCAAGGTGGGCTACATACTCAAGCGATACCGGTGGGTTATAGCGATCATCACACTGCTGGGCCTGCTCATCGGAGCCATGCTTTATGTGGCTTTCCTTAAATGGGATCCTCGCTGGACCGCCACCGAATATTTCCAGGTTAAACCTATTCAGTCCAGTCCGCTCCAGTCGCGCCAGGTCGGCTCGGCCGCGCCCGACAGTACCGAAATTTTGCGTTTCATCAATCGCCAAGTCCAATTAATTTTAAGCCCGCAGGTACTCAACAGCGCCATTAACCAAGTTGAGTTCCAGCGTAACTATCAAGACCCAAACAACGCTAACCTTAAAAGCACCTGGCTTGCAGCCCACTCGTCCGACCCCGCCGGCTCATTGGCCAAGGCACTGTCGGTTGGCCCGGTCCCGCATTCAGGTCTTTTTACCATCGCGCTTTCCTGGCACGACCCGGAAGAAGCATCGCAACTTGTAACCGCCGTTGGACGCGTTTATCAAGCCACGCTTCAAGAACAAGAAAAGCAGGAACTGCAGACCAACGCGCGTGCCGTCTCGCAGGCGCAGGCCAAGATGCAGCAGCAGGTAGACGATATGCAACAATCGCTCGAAGCCTACCGCCGCTCGCACGATATTCCGGGCCTTATTGAGCAGCACTCGGTTATTGCCAGCACGCTCGCGCAGCTTAATACCCTGGTCATTCAGTCACAAATTAGAGCCAATCAGTTGCAGGAAGATTACGACAGCATCGCCCAGCAGGTAAAGAACAACACCCTGCAGCTTACCCCAGACATGCAGCAGCTTATTTCCAACGATCCGAACCTGCGTTCGCTTGAATCCAACCTGCTTTCGCTGCAGCAGCAGCGCGATGTTGACGTCAAAACATTGGGCCAATATTACCCAGCCACCCGGCAGATGGACATTCGCATCGCCAGCGTGCAACAGCAAATTGACCAGACGCGCCAGCGACTTGAGGTCAAAGCCCGTCTGCAAATGGAGCAATCCGCCAAGGCCGCCATGGTTGCCGCTCAGGCAGTGCTTGCCGACACCGAGCATCGGCGCGCGTCAGAACAACGGCTGGTTAACGACCTCGATGCCGCCTTGGCCGAGTATGATGCCCGTGCAGCAAGGCTTAAGAGCCAACAGGCGCTCTTGGCGCAGCTTACCGACCGCGCCATTATGCTGCAGTTGCGCCGCACCACCGACGCCTCGCGCGTTTCAGAATATTTGCCCGCTACGCCCCCCACCAAAATGTCGTTCCCGCGGATACCGCAATTCCTCATCGGCGGTGGCCTCATTGGCCTCGCCTTGGCCATCGGTCTTGCCTACCTGCTGGAACTTACCAACACCCGCGTTCGCACACCACGCGATATTACCGGCGTTATGCGGCTGCCTATGCTCGGCTTCATACCCGATCACGCCGACGACCCCATGCTCCATGGCAATCCCATGACGTGCGTACGCACCAGCCCTGCTTCTATGACGGCTGAATCGTTCCGGCAGGTTCGCGGCAGGCTTGCGGCCATTTCCCTTGGCCGGCCCCTTCGCACCGTGCTGGTTGCAAGCTTCTCGCCCGGCGGTGGGGCCACCACCGTTGCCAGCAACCTCGCCATTGGCATGGCCCTTAGCGACCTGCGTGTGCTGCTCGTTGACATGAATTGTTATCGCCCGGCCCTTAACAAAATCTATCCCAATGTGCCACCCGTCGGCATTGCCGATGTGCTTAGCAAAAAGGCCACACTGGAAGAGGCGATCGTCGCCAGCGCCGAACTGCCAAACCTCGCCATCATGGGTGCTGGCACACGCAGCAAGCTGCCCGGCGAAATTTCTGAACACCGAGCCTTCCCCGAATTGCTCACAGAACTTCAGAACCGTTTCGACATGGTAATCTTCGACTCTGCGCCGCTGACGTTTGTCTCCGATTCAATTAACCTCGCGTCGAAAATGGACGGCGTTATTGCGGTGCTGCGTGCCGGCATGATCACCCGCGGCACCGTCGGCCGCATCCGCGACCAGCTCCAGCAGGTAAACGCCAACTTCCTGGGCATTGTGCTTAACGCGGCCCAGACGTTCAGTTCCGGTTACTTCCGGCAAAATTACCGTACCTTCTTTGAATATGCGGCCAATGCCCCAGCTCCGCAGCAAAAGCTGCCGCCGGGACAAAGCTAACAGGGGTCCGAGGATCCGTTCACGACGATGCCGATTGGCCACACTTGTGGCGATTCCAGTGAGCCCGTAGTTGCGGGTGTCCTTTTGTGGTGCTGGCTTCCAGCCTGCCCGGCGATTACTTGCACAGGCTCCTGGCGCCCTATTTATCGCCGGCCCACACGTCAACGCCGTTTTTGACACACTTGGCTGGATACAAACCTGCCGGTATGATACCTCCGCAATCGCCAATAGAATCAATGAAAAGCATTGATTCCAGCGATGATGGTTCACCACCCGCCGCCGTAGCTCAGTTGGTAGAGCGAGGCTTTCGTAAAGCCTAGGTCCTGGGTTCGAGTCCCAGCGGTGGCTGTGAATTGTACATATCAGAATCTGCTTGATTATCAATGGTTTGCTCAATGTTCATGCGGGTTTGCTTGCTATAGCCCATACCCGAACCTTGTGTACCATGGGGCACTAACCCAACTTTCGCACTTTGCGCTCGATTTCCGGATTTTTCACGATTTTTTCCGCCTTGGTCCCGGCGCGCCGGGATGCGGTTTTGCCTCTCAAAACCCTTGTGGTGAAGACCTACCCTCTTTTTTGTTGTTGACGTGATTTGCGATAGTGCCGGGCATGTTCATTCGCCCGCACAAACGCTTCAAGAACGGCAAGTGGCATACTTATTACAGTGTGGTGGAGAATCGTCGTTGAGTAAACGGCCAACACATGCAGAGGTCCCGATGGCTATCGGGATACCTCGGTCAGATCAACTTTTGTGGCGGCACTTCAGGAACATTTGCAGACCCCGGAATCCCGAAATGAGAGGTGGCTTCTGGTGGAAACTTTCGGCCTTATTTGCAAAATAATGCGGTTTTCGGGGCCGAAGTGCGAAGGTTGGGTTAGCGACAGGGCATTACCTGTTCGGCCAACAGCACCCGCCGCCACCGCGCCACGGGCCTGTGGCAGCTTATGCATGCTTTTGACCTTCAGGCCACGCGGCTGGGGGGCGGATTTGGGGTGTGAGCAAACAGCCATTGATATTGGATGTTTTT
>JABEVB010000248.1 GCA_013044165.1 Phycisphaerales bacterium | reverse complement strand
CGCCTTGCCCAAAATGCCCAAGAGGCTTTAATCAAACACTGCAACTGGCACGCCGACGAGGGTCGAGCGCACGCGCGAGGCAATGGCTTCAAGTTCTTCGGTCGTTAACCTGGTGGCGTACGACTCTGTGGTTTGCCGCGCCACGGTATAGAGCTGCACCAGTTTGATGCGCCCACCCGATGCCATGATTGCCGCGAGCCGGGCTATGTAGGCGTCCACTTCGGCCGGAGGCGGCGGCTCGTTGTGTACGCGCATCAGGAGCGTCTGGATGACGGTGGGCCGGGTTTGGCAGCACCAGGCAAGATTGGCCAGAATGCGGTCCAGAGGCACTGCCGAGCGGTCTACCAGTTTGTAGTAGGCCTCGGTGCCGGCATCGAGTTTGGCCCATACTTCGCCATTGTGCTGATCCATAAACTCCAGAGCACCGCGAACCGCCGGCCTGTGAAACATGCTGGCGTTGGTAATCAGTACAAGCTTCACCTCGGCGAGGCGGCGCTGAGCAAGGGTTTCGGCAGCCATCCGCACGCATTGCGGAAACAGCGGCTCGGTGGTCGGCTCACCATCGCCGGAGAAGGCAACATCGTTGAGTCGTCGCAATTGCGGCGAAATTTTATCGAAAGGGTCATGGGTGTATATTTCGCCGGATTGCACGATGGCAAGCAGGCCGTCAAGCTCGGTCTGCACCTGTGCAATATCCACATGCGTTACGGTCGAAGGATCTTTACGGTTAACGCTGCAATAAATGCAGTCAAAATTGCATACCTTGTCGGGGTTAAGGTTGATACCCACACTTATGCCGCCGCTACGGCGCGACACAACCGGGTATACATAACGATTGGCGGCCCACTGCCGCGGGTGCTGGGCAAAGGCCCGGCGGTTCTCCGGGAGTTGGGCGGCATCTGCGGCCGACCTTGGCTGCGTCATGAAACTTCACCCCTCGAACGTTTGACGTTAAGGTACACAGTCAACTAGCATAACACCCCGGACGACGAAACAGAACGTTGGTTGCACAATAAAGGGTATAGATGCCCCCGGAAAACGAGTCAGAAACATCGGCCCAAGCCTCTCCTGCTCGGGCCACTTCCGCCAAGAGCGCTACGCGCGTTGGCGCCCCCGCTTTGGAGCCTGCGCCCGAGCCGCCACCACCGCCGGCGGTGCCACCGGAAGAGCTGCTTGCCATTATTTCCGACATTCACGGCAACTTTGAAGCTCTTACGGCGGTCATGGCTGAGATAAAGTCGCGTGACCTCACACGCATCTGCTGCCTTGGCGATGTTATCGGCTATGGCCCCAATCCGCTGGAGTGCCTGGACACAGTCATTGAAAACTGTGAGTTTACGATCATGGGCAACCATGATTTCGCGATCTTATACGAACCGTTCAATTTCAACACCGCCGCCGAAAACTCCGCCTTTTGGACGCGTCAACAATTTGAAAAGGACCCCGATCGCACCCGTCGCAATCGCCGTTGGCGCTACCTGGGAGCGATGCAAACACGCGTGAACCAGAAGCGGTTTCTGGCTGTGCACGGCTCGCCGCGCCGCCCCATCAACGAATACATCTTTCCCGACGATATTTACTCGGCAACGCAGAAGCTTGCGAGCATTTTTGACCGATTCAACCATTTATGCTTTGTAGGCCATACCCATGTGCCGGGCGTATTTGTGCCGCATCCCGATTTTTATTCTCCGATAGATCTGAATCAGCGGTACGACATTACCGAAGAGCGGGCCATTATAAACGTCGGGAGCGTGGGCCAACCGCGCGATCATGACCCGCGGGCGAGCTTTGCCATTCTCCATCACGATCATGTGGAGTTTGTGCGCGTCAACTATGATATTCACGCCACGGTGGAAAAGGTGCGGGCGATTGATGCGCTCGATAACTTTTTGGGCCAACGGCTTATTGAGGGGGCCTGATGGCCCGCACCGGCAACAATCAGCGCGGTTGCAACGCAGTACGGGCTGCATCCCTGAAAGGCAATAACTGATGGATATGAAGAAATTCATACGGATTATGTTGTTCTCACTGGCCGCCGCCGTAGTGGTGGAGCTGGTGCTGAACCACTTCAGCCAGAACAAACACAAAGCGGCAGTCGAAGCCGCCAAACTGGTTGCCAACACGAGCAACGCCACGCCGCTGGCGGTTACCAAAAATGCCGTCGCGCCGCAGATTATTACCCTTGGCAGCGCCATCGCGGGCCAGCCTTATAAATTGGCGCTGCAAATCAGTACAGCCGGCGCAGGCGTAGAGGAGGTGCAGCTTAACGCCCGCGACTATCGCGAAACGGAGTCGTCGAAAACCGGCCTCGTGCTCCTGCGGGCGCGTAAAGACTGCCCCTTGCCTTTCAGCACGCGCTATATTGTTGTAGACGGCCATGCGTACGATGCCCGCAATCTGGTGTGGCGGGCCAAAAGTAAAGGCCGAACGCCCGCGCAAGTTACACTGGAATACACCATTGCGCTTAGCAGCAAAGAGCTGTTCACGCTTGATAAAACTTTTCGCATCAATCCCAAAACTTACAATGTGACCATTACTTCAAGCATTAAAAACCAATCGGCGGTGCCGCTGAAAATAGCGATAGATCAGCTTGGCCCTGAAAGCCTGCCGCTGCAGGATGTGCAGTCCGACATGCGATCGTTCATGAGCGTGGGCTACCGCGGGAAGAGCCGCTATCTTGATACCACCGGCTTTCCACAGGTGTATCAGTCGGCTATGGCGGGGGCGAATGTTGAGCCCGTCAAGCTGGGCAGTTTTGTCGGAGAAGATCATTTACTGTGGGTGGCGGCTTCAAACCGCTTCTTCACCGCTATTGTAAGGCCACAGCCCAACACAGGCGAAAAGGTCAAGTACGACGCCCTCGACAGCGGCAGCCGCATACCGCAAACCAGTTCGCTTGGCGAAGCCATGGTAAAGCGAGTAGGCCCCGACGCCACCGAAGAATCGCCCACGGCCGTGGCGGCCATCGTGCTTGATGGCGAGCCGCAAACCGTGGCGGCGGGCCAGTCGGTGCAGATGCCGCTGGCCGTTTACTTTGGCCCGAAAAAGCGGGCGATTTTAGCCGGCTCCAGCAGTGCTCCACGTCATTCCGAGGCGTACAACTTTCATTTGTACCAATACCTGAGCGTTATTGAGTTTAATCAGGGGAGCTATTGCTCGTTCTGCACGTTTTCGTGGCTGGCGCTGATCATTCTTAAAGTTCTCGACTGGATACACATGCTGGTGCCCAACTACGGTGCCGCCATCATTATTCTGGTGATTGCGGTGCGATTACTGCTGCACCCGCTGACCCGCTATGGTCAGATCGGCATGACGCGGATGCAGCGCCAGATGGCCAAGCTGCAGCCTGAGCTTGAAAAAATAAAGACCCGCTACGCCAAAGACCCGGCCAAGCTGCGCGAGGCCCAGATGGCTTTATATAAGGAACACAACGTAAACCCAGCCGCCAGCGTGCTCGGTTGCCTGCCCATGATCTTGCAGATGCCAATATGGATTGCCCTGTATTCCGGCCTCGCAGTGGACATAGACCTGCGGCAGGCGGTGGCGATTCCAGGGTGGCTTACGGACTTATCTAACCCGGACACCATTGCCCATTGGCAGACATCATTTCATGTGCCGGTGCTGGGGTATATGCTTCACGGCCAAAGCTTTATTGCGCTGAACTTACTGCCTATTCTGCTGGGATTCGTGTTCTTTGCGCAAATGCGCTTTCAGATGCGCCTTGCGCCGCCACCCACCGACCCGCAGCAAAGACAAACGCAGATGATTTCGCAATACATGATTCTGCTGTTTCCGCTGTTTTTGTACAACGCGCCATCCGGGCTTAACCTGTACATTTGTGCCAGCACCATCGGCGGTCTTCTTGATACCTGGCTGGTGCGACGGCACCTTAAAAAGCTCGACGCCAAACAGGCAGCGACCGCCTGATGGCTTGCCTGCGCCAAGCTTGCTTGTAGAGCCGCTACTTATACCGGCGGCGGTATTGCTCTGGTGCCCGGCAATGGACCATCAGTTGAGGTCATCGTTCACAGAAGGGGCGACGAGGCAGGCTGGAAGCGTGCACCACAAGGGGAGTGCCATCCTGCGAGGTTAGACGGAACCAGCATGACTCAAGCCAGTCGGCGCGGCCGTAAACGAATACCCGTTGAGTAAATTATCGGCTCGTGACAGCGCTGCGAAGCAGAAAGCACCAAGTCCGCGATTTTTTACCGGTGAGTCGCACTTCTATGAATCGGTCGTACGTGATGGGCCTCGTTAGCGGTTGGGTGGCAGTGGCCTTGGGGTCGGATGATTGAGTGCTGGAGGTGAGGCTGCTGACCGGCTCGGTGCCGGGGGCCGCAGATTTGGCCGGCACAGGCAGTACTAATGGCACTGATCGTCCCGTATCTACCGGGCCAAAATGCACCCACGGACCAAAATGCGAGCCTGATAAATCATAATGAATGTGTTTGCCGTCGGCATGCAACTGCCCCACCGGCGCCCATACGCAACGAGCTAATCCTTTAATGCGTCCAATGCGAGCGTTGGCCAGCAGTACAGGCACACTGCCCACATCCGCGGCATGGGCTGAAATTGCCTGGTTGGCAACGCCCGGCAATTGGGGCGACTGTGACAGTGGTGCAACCGCCACCGGCGGCAAGCCCGCGATGGCACTTGTTTGCAGTGCGGCAACCAAACTCTGCGGCGAATTGCCTGATAAAATGTATGCAACTTGCGGGTTAAGCGGCAGTTCTTTCCAGCCGGGGATGCTGGTTGGAATCGTCTGGCCCAGGGAATTAACCGATCGCATGACGCCGGCGGCATCATAAACGCGCAGCGACCCGATGGGCCACCGCGTGCTTAGTGTTATGGTGCGGTTCTGCTGCGCGGCAGGAAGAGGGCTGCAGTTACCAGCGGGCCATAATCGCCATGCCAGCCATTTTTGATCGCACAAACCACCGGCACCCAAGCCGGCGATAACGGCGACAGCCGTCTGATCGGGCTGAGCAAAGACAGCTCGCACGCCTGGTAGGGCATCATGGACGGTGCGGAACAATTGGGCCGCGCCAAGCCAATGGGCGGCTGTACCAAAATCGCTTGAATCATAAGCGACAACTTTAGCGCCCAATGCCAGCGCCACGCCGGGCGCGATGGCGGTTTGTTTGGCTGCAGTGGGCAGCAGCCACAACGGAATGCCTCGCTTTACCCATAACTGTGCGGCAACCAGATTGATGGGTGAATCGGATACAGCAATGCCTGTTGGGGTGGCCATGCTTCGCGCAGCCGGGAGTTTGCCAGTCGGCCAGAGCTGCGGACTTAAATAAATTTGGAGGTGAGGTTGCCAGCGCCGCAGCCAGGCCAGCAGCGCTCGCAATTGCCGGGGCGTAACCGCAAGCCCGGGCGCAGCCCGCAGCACCATAGCCGGCGCGTGGCTTGTTTTGATTGCCCAGCGAAGGCGCTTGGCAAGTTCAAACAGGGATAAAACCCAGTGCCGCGGAGGAATGGCGGGCAGCATGGCCTGAAGAATCGGTTCGCCATGAGCGGCGGCAATTTGGCGCGCCAACAGAGCCTCCGCGCGCGTAATGCTATTGGATTGCAGCGGCAATACAAAACGCTCGATGCCTGTTTGCCGGATGTAATCGGCAATGAACGTTTCGGCATGAGGAGCAAAGAATGGCTGCGGCGGCTGTGCCAGCCAGGCGGTTCGCCCCTGTGGGGGCAGCGTTGGCGGCATGATACAGAGCAGGTCTTTGCGGTCATTTGCCGCCAGCCATTGATGCCGCCATTGCAGACGGTAGCAGCCAATACCGCGAAAGTCTTCCGGCAGGCGCAGTGCGACAGCACCATGAGCCGGGATGCTTGCGGGCACCACCGGCGTAACAGCCAGGTTGCGCCAGGGTGCATGGGATAGATCGGACTGTCGGCTCGCGGGCCTGAACATCCACTGTAAGTGACCACTGAAAAGTTGTGGCTGATCGGTGGGATTGGCCGCCACTAATTCAAAATCAGCCTTTTCACCGGTGTGATAGATGCCCGATGGATGATTGGCCGCCAGTATGGATAGCTTCAGCGCTGCGGCCAAGCCAAGGCGAGCCGAACCTGTAACGCTCAGGCATGCCGCAAGCAGTGCGGGCAACCACCAGTTAGCTTGGCGGTTTGGCGGCCTGTGGAATGCCTTTTTTATGTCAATTGCAATTGCCAGCATAATTTATCAACAACGTGCGACGCTGTGTTGCATTGCGTGAAGATTACATGAACATTGCGCAAGGCCCGTCACATTTCTTCCAGCACGCCGATGCCGAGCAACTCCTGCAGGCCCACACGCAAAACGCCGGCCGTAACAACGCAAAGTTGCAGGCGGCTCTGGCGTGTGGCCGCATCGGCTGCCTTAAGCACCGGGCAGTTTTCATAAAACGATGAATAGGTGCCGCACAATTCATACAGGTAATGGCATAAATGATGCGGTCGAAGGTCGCGCACGACCGAATCTACAGCGCTGGCGAAGGCCAGGAGCTTTTTGCCCAGAGCCACTTCCTGCGGCTCGGCGAGCATGATCGGGCCAGCCGGTGCGGCTGGCGTCGCTTCCTGACGGGCTTTACGCAGGATGCTGCAAATGCGGGCATAGGTGTACTGTAAGTATGGGCCGGTGTTGCCTTCAAATGAGAGCATACGGTCCCAGTTAAAGACGTAATCGGTGGTGCGATCTTGACGCAGGTCGGCATATTTGATGGCCCCGATGCCTACAGCCTTTGCGACGGCATGGCGGTCGGCGGCGGAAAGATCGGGCCGTTTCTGGAGCAACACTTCATCGGCCCGCTGCACCGCCTCGGCCAACAGGTCACGCAGCTTAACCGATTCGCCAGAGCGCGTCTTAAACGGTTTGCCGTCGTCGCCCAAAATAGCTCCAAAGGCAGCATGTTCGAGCCGCACGGGCCGGCCGTTGACCGGGTTGATATCCCAGCGGGCGGCTCGCAGGGCGTCAAAGACCATGGCAAAATGCTGCGCCTGGCGGCTGTCGGTGGTGTATATAACGCGTTCGGCATGCCAGTCGCAATTAAGCGGGGCCTGGTCTTCATGGGTGAGCTTGTTTTCGATAATTCTAAAGTGCAGAGCGGCCAAATCGGTTGTGGCATATAAAAATGCACCGTCGCTCTTTTGAATAATCAGCGGAAGCGGCTTTTTGTCTTTATCTATGTAGCCGGGCAGAAACACGCACACCGCTCCGTCTGATACGGCTGCGAATGCCCGCGATACCTTAGCCTCGCTCGGTTCGCTTGCGGTTGCCGGCAGGCCGTTGGCGCCCTGGTCGTCGGGGCCATCGCCGCCGCTGCCAAGAGCCGATTGCAGCAACTCAACAACATTGGGCAGGCGGTCTTTGTAAAAGCTTTCGCCTCGCTCATCGGCCGGGGTGAGCGTAATACCAAGCTGGTCAAAAAGTTCGCGGCAATGGCGGCGGCTTTCATGAACGATCCAGTGCCAAACCTTGACGGCCTCCGGCTTGCCATGCTGCAGGTCTACGACGGCCTGGCGGGCTTCGGCGGCAAATTTGGGGTCTTCTTTGTCGCGTTGGGCAGCCTGTTTGTAATAGGCATCGAGGTCGCTGATTGCGACATTACCACCATCCAGAGTCAGGTCGCGTCCGTGACGAATAAGCATGCCGAACTGGGTGCCAAAATCACCCACATGATTCTGGCGAACGACCCGGTGCCCCAAAAATGACAGCGTGCGGGCGAGTGTATCGCCAATAATGCTGCTGCGCAGATGCCCGACGTGCATTTCTTTGGCGATATTTGGGCCAGCGTAATCTACCACGACGGTTTGAGGCTCGGCGGCGGCATCTACCGCGCCGCGCGACAAAAACGCCGCATCGGCGGCAATGGACGAAAGCTGTTGCTGAAGCCACTGGGGCAATAGCCGCAGGTTAATGAAGCCCGGCCCGGCAATTTGCGGCGTCTCGCACATGTCGGTTATGGCAAGATGCTGGATGATGGTTTCGGCAACTTTGCGCGGCGGCTGGCCGAGTTGCCTCGCCAGGGCCATGGCGGCGTTGCATTGAAAATCGGCATGGCGCGGATCGCCGGGCTTGAGGGCCGCGTCGCCGGCATACTCCGGGCCAAACGCCTTACCGATGGCGGTAATAAATCGCCCGCTCAGAATGGCTTCAATGGATTGCACTATTTAATGTCCTTTCAGGCCGAGGGTTTGCGTTTGCCGACAGCTTTGGCGGACTTTGTGGCCGGGCGTTTGGGCGCACGTTTAGCGGGCTTAGCCGATTTGACCGGTTTTGCCGGCTTGCGGGCTTTGGCAGCCTTGCCTGCTTTGGGAGCTTTGGCTTTTTTGACCGACTTCTTGGCGGCAGGTTTGCGGCGCTTGGCGGCCGAGGATGCAGCAGCCCGCTTGACGGGCTTGGCTTTGGCGGCGGCCTTTTGGGGGTGTTTAGCGACCGGCTTAGCTTTGGCTGCGGGAGCTTTTTTCGCGGTTTTACGCGGTGCGGCTGCACGGCGCTTGGGCGGTGTTGCGGTTGAAGTTGCAGCTTTCGCTGCCGCGACTGCGGCCGGGTCGGGGGCTTTAACGACCTCGAGCGTTTCTACGGTAATGATCGCGTCGTCTGTAAGCTCATCGGCTGGCGTGGTAGCGGCGGTGGGTTGTTGGGTGCCGGCGGCGGAGGCTTCGGAAGCGGTGGAATCGGCCAGGGCGTCTATAACGAGCGCTTCGACCACCTCGGCAGGCTCGCCGGGCCGTGGACTTGTAAGTGTTTCTACGAGAACGCGGGAAGGCTCGGCGGGTTCGCCGGCGGGCGCCAGCGAGGCCCAGTCCACGCGCGGGCAATCACCCCAGAGCATTTCGAGATCGTAAAAGTCGCGGCTTTCGGCATCGAACACGTGCACCACCACGCTGACAAAGTCCACCAGAATCCATTTAGCCAGTTCATAGCCGCTGGTGCGCCACGGAGCGTAGCCATGCCGTCGCCCGAGGTCTGCAACCTCATCGCAAACGGTGCGAATTTGGCGATTGGAGGTGCCGGTGGCCAGTACAAAGAACTCGGTTACGGGCGAGCGGCCGCGGAGGTCGAGGACGACAATGTTGTTGCAGCGGGTATCGCTGGCGCGTCGTGCGAGCATGGCGGCGAGGAGCTGCGGTTCGATTTCGGTTGCGGTCATAGAAGGATTGCTCCCTGGTTGGTTTCGGATGGCGGGCATTGCCGCCAAACGATCGGGCCGGCCCATTCCCGCGGCGGTTTGCCGCTGCGGTGCAAGGGCGTGATATACAAAGCATAGTTTCGCCGAAACGGGCGGAGTTATCCAGCGGCATGGGGCTTTGTGGTAAACCTGATAGACGAATCACGCACAGCACGGCCTGCGGGCCGCCAGAGCAGGCGAAAGCTGCGCTGTCGAGCAGTTGAGCCGGGGCGCTGCGCGGCGGAGCTCCCCTTGGGGGAGGCGCAGAGAAAGTTCACCGGGCGCGTTGCGATGGCGCTTACCATTACTCTCCGAGGTCAGGCTCAGGTTCGGGTGCGGCTTCGTCAGGTTGGTCACCGTCAGATTGTTCGTCGGCATTGTCCTGTTGCTGCTGCTGGGCATACTCTTGCTCTTGCTGGGCTTCTTGCTGCTGTTCTTCGATCTGCTCTTGCTGTTGCTGCTGAACCCATTGATTGTGTTCCTGCTGGGCGGCTTGCAGTTGCCGGGCGGTTGCGGTTTTAGTCAATTTTGCTTATGCCGTGGCCGGAGCGGTGCAATATATGACTGCTGGTTATGGGAGCTGACTGCGGAAGTGATAATCACCTGAGCCAATGTGAATAATCGCCAGCGTTGCGGTGCGCTGTTTAAGCATCATACCATCGGTGCCGGCTTGGGCAGGAACGGGCTTGTTACTTTCGGTCACCGGCCCCGCTTTGGCGGGCAGATAAACGGTGGCCGTGGTATTTGGGGGCACCACCACGTGCAAATTAAAAATGTCACCGGCGCGTCGCCAACTGCTTGTGATTGGCCCGGCGGCGCTGTTGCAGGTGGCGCGTGCCCAGGTGATATCCCCCACCACCGTCGGCCGGATGATAATGTGACGAAAGGCCGGTACGTTGGGGTCCGGCTGTATGCCGGCGAGGTCGCGATAAAACCACTCCATAATGTGCCCGAGCATAAAGTGATCCCAACTGGGGCCTTTGATTGCCTTCCATGATTCGGTCAGGGCGGTGGCGCCCTGGGCCAAGATGAAGCCATAGCCGGGCTTTGTCGTTTGATTGTTCATGGTAAAAACCACATCTGACCGTCCGCCGCGGGCGAGCGCCTGAAGCACAAAGCGATAACCCACATCGCCGGCGGTAAGGCCGAAGTTGTGTTTGCGGATGTTGGCCACCAAGCTTTTGAGGATGCCGGCGCGATCGGCCTTGGGTGCCAGGCCAAACACCAGGGGTATGGCGTTGGAGGTCTGGCTGCCAGTGGCATAACTGTGCACGCCGGCGTGATACCATTTGGCGTTAAACGACTGACGGATGCGCCCGGCGAGTTGCCCAAAAGCAATGGCATCTTTTTGCCGGCCGAGCAAGTGGGCAATTTTCGCCAATTGCATAGCATCGCGGTAATAGTATGCGGTTGCGGTAAAAGGGATGGGCGTCAATTGGGCAAATCCCGGGAACTTGGGACCAAGGTCGTACCAGTCGCCAAGCCCAAAGTACAGAATGTTGGCTTTGGCCTGCCTTTGCAAAAACGCCAGATAGCGGCGCATGCAATTGTAGCGGCGGATGAGAATATATTTGTCGCCGTACCAACTGTAAAGCTGCCACGGTATGGCGATAGCGGCACTGCCCCACTCTACTGAATTGCGAAATCCATCGCTGAAGACGACATATTCGGGGGCGATATCGGGCACGAGGCCGTCGGCGGTTTGTGAGTCGGCGATGTCGCCGGTGATTTTTCCGAAGAGTCGCCGCATGCCATAGCTGTACATGAGGGACGGTCCCATGAGATGGTCCTGCTCGAGCCAGCCAAGCTTTTCGCGCGTGGGGCAATCGGTCAAAATGCTCATCATGTTGCTGCGCATGGCCCAGCGGATGATTTTGGCGGTGTTATTAAAGAGCGTGCTGGAGCATTGAAACGCACCAGCCTGCGGTCCGCCGCCATGAACAAAAAGGGCGGCGACCCGTTCGATCACGGGCCGGTGCTGCGGGTTGGGCCGCCCCGCCGGCACGGCGCCGGTGACCATGATGTACCGCGAACCAAAGTAGGTGAATAGCGGATGCCATGTTTGCGCTTCGCCGCCCGGCGCGATGGTGTACTTAAAATAGACCGGCGCATCAATCGGGGCGCCGATGGTACGATTGGCATTTTGCCATTCGCCGGGAGACATTTTGATGGACTCGCCGGCGGCGCCGCGCACGGTAATTTCGGGAAGATTTGCGCAGTTCTGGCCGAGGTCATACACCCACTTGCCGCCGGGCAATTCATAAAAAGAACGCGCCACCAGCACGCGATGAATTTTAATAGGCGGTGCCGAGCGCCGCACACAGGCCAATGTTCCACCCGGGCCATGTGTAATGACTGCTGCGGTCCAACCCGAGCCGGTAAAGCCGGGGCGTGTCCAGCCGATCGGGTTGCGCATGGCGTTAAAGTCTTCACCGCCATAGGTGCTTGAGAACGTAATAGGCCCGGCGATGGTTTGCCATGACGTGTCAGTACCAATGACTTTTACCGTGCCATTGCTGGCCACAATGCGGAGTTGTGCGATGAGTTTGGGCGGGCCAAATGTGCCATGAAATTTAGCGTAGCGTTTCTGCTCAACGTTGTACATGCCGTTGCCCAGCAGGACGCCAATGGCATTGGCGCCGCCATGCACGAGCGCAGTGACGTTGTATACGCGGTACAGGCAGGTTTTGGAATATTTTGTCCAACCCGGGTTCAGCACCGACTGGCCCACGGCTTTGCCATTGATATATGCGGCATATTGCCCCAACCCGCAGATATACAATTCAACCCGCGCGATAGCGGCGGGCAGATGAAAGTCGCGGCGAAAGATAGGCAGCGCCTGACTTTTGTTTGCAGGGGCCATAATCCAATGCGCTTGCCAATCGGACTGGTGCAGGAGGCCCATTTGCCACCGGCTGGGTTTGCTCCAGGCGGATGGCTGGCCGGTCTGGTCCCACAGGCGCAGTTTCCAAAAGCAGCGCTCTGCCGATACGAGCGACTTGCCCGCATAGGGGATACCATCGGTTTGCGAACTTGCGACGCGGCCGCTGTTCCAGAGATCTCCCTGGTTGAGCGCCAATTTTTGCAGGCTCGAAGCTACCAGCACATCGTAAGCGCTTTGCTTAAGGTTGCGGCTTTGCGGATTTTTCGCCTGAACCTGCCAGGAGAGGCGTGGCTGCGGCAAATCAACCCCTCGAGGGTTTCTCCAATACTGGCAGCGCAGGTGCGTCGGAGCAATGGTTGCGGCGGTGGCGAGACCGTTAAAAATAAAAATGGCAGCCCATGCAAACATAAAATATGGCTTTGCAGACATGTGTAACTCCTTTGAGGGTTCAGGCTCTGTTGAAGAACCCGATTAATGGGGGGGGGCTGCGTAGCCACAACCTGTCATCGGCCGAACATCATACACCCAAAAAATGGTGCCAGCGAGGAATTCCAAGCAGGCTGTGATGGAGTCGGGGTGTGATACAGGTTGACGCTCCTGAAGACGCTTTTTGAGGAGTTAGGGATGCGTGTACGGACGGTTGTCTCGTCCTGATATAGGTTGGCGCTCTTCAATGGTACTTTTGAGGAGATTTGGATGCGTGATTCGCCCCAAAGCATCCCGTTGAGCCAATGGGAATAACTTCCACGCTGAATGCGGCGGGATAGTTTGGCACGCAGTGCCCCACCTCAGGGAGAAGAGTTGCAAGGCCGGGCAGGGCTTGGGGCGGAGGGAAGAAACGTTAGACCTTCCGGTTCTCCAAACCGTTGATCAGGCCAGAGAGCATTTTGGATATTTCTTCGAGATCATATCTCAGTTGGCCATGGGCCTCCAACGCTATAAGTTTACGACGAGAGGCAATT
>JABEVB010000247.1 GCA_013044165.1 Phycisphaerales bacterium | reverse complement strand
CGGTACCCGCGGATCGCGGCGGGCCGTTATTTGTGCGGGCCGGGGCGATTGTGCCGATGTGGCCAGTGGTACAATATGTCAGTCATGTTCCAGAAAGCAAACTATTCCTGGCCATTTGGCCACATGGTACCAGCCACTTCAGACTATATGAAGATGACGGCACAACATATGAATACCTGCACGGTGAATATGCCACGACACGCATAACATGCACCGAGATGGGGCATGGCCTGCGCGTTAAGATTCATCCGCATCGCGGCAGCTATGGACTGGATAACCATGGGAAGACAGCGCATGCGACGGGCCGAAACTCTACCCCAAACGCTGCGCAGAGGCTGTCGGAGCGGCAAATGGCCAGCTATGATTCGTACCGTCCAATCGGCTGGGGCAAGATGCCGCAGGAACGAACGTTTACGCTGCAAATTCATGCAGCTGCGCCTAAAAATATTACAGTCAATGGACACCTGTTGCCTTCAGGTGTGGGCGGCTGGCTTTACACTCCACCCACCGGGAAGCAGGCTACGGGCGTTATCTCTCTGTCGGTAGTGCAGCATATCAGCGACCAGTCGCCGATTACGATTCGTGTGCATTAAAGGCCATTCTCCGTAAGATACCTGGCAGCGAGCATTCGGTATGAGGTGAAGCCGACTTAACACATGCGTTAAGCCGATATCTTCCCGCAGGCCCAACGCAAAACATGGCTACAGCATCGCCGGGTTATAAAAAGAACTCTTTAATGGCCCGCGCCACGTAGTGTATCTGCTGGTGGGTAAGCTCCGGGTAGATCGGAATGGCCAAGACTTCGGCGGCGGCCTGTTCGGCCAGCGGAAAATCGCCGGCGCGGTGGCCCAGTGACTTAAAACATTCCTGCTGATGCAAACACAAGGGGTAGTATATCTCCGTGCCTATGCCTCGCGTGCCCAGATAGTTTTTCAGTTCATCGCGCTTTGCTGTTCGAATAACATACTGATTAAAAATACTGACGTTTTCCGGCTGAATGATGGGCGTGCTCACGGCCGGACAATCAGCGAGCAGGGATGTATAAAGCGCTGCATTTTCGCGGCGCTTTGCCGACCAGGCGTCGAGGTGCTTGAGTTTGATGTGCAGGTAGGCGGCCTGAATGGTATCGAGCCGAAAGTTGCCCCCAATGCACGCGTGATAATACTTAGGCTCCATGCCATGATTGCGGAACATGCGAAGGCGTTGGGCGAGGGCGTTATCCTGGGTAACAATCATGCCGCCGTCGCCGGCGCCGCCCAGGTTTTTGGACGGAAAAAAGCTGAAGCATCCCATCGTGCCAATGCTGCCACTATGACGACCACGGTAGGTAGCGCCGATAGACTGAGCAGCATCTTCGATAACGGCGAGATGATGACGCCGGGCGATCGCCATGATGGCATCCATATCGGCCATTTGACCGAACAGGTGCACCGGCATGATGGCCCGTGTACGGGGTGTAATGGCGGCCTCAATAGCGGCCGGATTCATGTTAAATGTTTGCGGGTCTATGTCGGCGAAAACGGGCTTTGCACCTACCCGCCATATACAGCCGGCGGTGGCAAAAAAAGTAAAAGGCGACGTAATGACTTCATCATCCGGGCCAATGCACAGCGCCATCAGGGCGCACAGCAGAGCATCGGTGCCGCTGCTGACGCCAACGGCCTGGGCGCAGTGCGCGTAGGCTGCGACCGCCTTTTCAAACTCGCCCACTGCCGGGCCGTTTATAAGCATTTGTGATGCGAGCACCTGCTCGACGGCGGGAAGTATTTCATGAGCGAGCGCAGCATACTGTTGTTTGAGGTCCAAGAGCGGAACCTGCATGCTTGACGCTGAAGGTGCGGGAGTAGCCATAGAATCCTTCACGCTGAGTTTGCCCGCAGCGACGTTGCTGTAACGTCCACAGCCGCGAGTGAGTCTGATAATACCGGGGGCGCGTGGTGATGTCGAACAGGCAGCCGAGGATAGGCGTGTGACCACAGGGCGGCTATTGGCAGTGCGGCGGATGGCGGCGAGCCAGCAACATTCGCAATACCGCAGATTTGGACGGTTGGCGGCGCCAGAAGGCTGTTTGATAATGGCAGCAGCTTGTCACTTGGACGAAGTAAGCAAAAGTGGTATACTGCGTTTTGATATGTTGGTTTAACCTTGAAAGGGGGCGACAGGTATCGACCGGACAGTAGTGGCCGTCATGGCGTGCCGACCTGCCAAGCAAGTCGTAAAACTGAGTGGCAAAAACCTAAATGTGAACTACAAGTTCCCAACCGCCGGCGCAAGCCTGCGGATGGCTGCCTAATAAACAGGTAGCCCGATTCCCGTGGGCAGTCCGCGGCTCATGGAGAATCGTCGCTTAGCGGAATGCTCGGGCAACAGCGCTGATCGGTTGCCCGCTAAGACACAGGATTGGCTGGAGTTTGCGGTAGTTTGGCAATGGGCGCCCGCAGGCTCGACGATAACACATTGCACACGCACGTAGAGGTGACAGTCAACCTGCCACGGGACGAGGGTTCGACTCCCTCCGCCTCCATTAAATCTCGACGATATATCCTGCCAGATTCATTTGGCCCGCTTGGGGCAGTCAAACACCATCCGTCGGGCACGCACGGCCGTGCTTTGGCCGATCGGCTGCGCAGCACGACATTTTATACCGATGCTGCGGCTTATGGCAGTCAGGGCCGATGTTTGTATGAGCTGCAATTGCGGGTATCTTTAAGTGATGAGTTTTGATCGCCAATCTATTTTGTCGCCGACCGGGCCGATTGCCCGCCGCCTTAAAAACTTTGAACTGCGGCCGCAGCAGGTGGCAATGGCCAATGCGGTAGCGGATGCCTTCGCCAATAACTCGCACCTGATTGTTGAGGCGGGCACGGGCGTGGGCAAATCTTTCGCGTACCTGATACCGGTGATCCATGAGGTTGTGGCCAACAAGCGCCGGGTGGTCATTTCAACGCATACCATCAGCCTGCAGGAACAGCTCATTGAAAAGGATATTCCGTTTTTGCGAGCGGCCACGGGAGAGGAGTTTTCCGCGGTGCTTTGCAAGGGACGGTCCAATTATTTGTGCCAGCGGCGGCTGGAGCAGGCACGCAGCCGCATGCTCAACCTATTTACCGAGCCGGCGATGGTGGACGATTTTGAGATGATTGAGGAGTGGGCGCAGCACACCACCGATGGGTCGCTGTCTGACATGCCGCGGCAGCCTGCGTGGCAGGTATGGGATAAAGCGTGCGCGGAGCATGGCAATTGCCTGGGGCGGCGGTGCCACTTTTATGAGCGGTGCTTTTATCAAGCCAGTCGCCGCCGCATGAGTCACGGCCAAATACTGGTATGTAATCACGCCATGTTCTTTGCCGACCTGGCACTGCGCCGCGCCGGCAGCGGCATTTTGCCGGAGTACGACTTGGCGGTTCTCGATGAAGCGCACACGCTAGAATCGGTGGCCTCGGACCATTTGGGATTGAGCGTGACTGAGCATCAGGTGCTGTATCTTCTCTCCACGCTGCACCAGCCGCGCACGTCGCGTGGGCTGTTGCCATCACTTCACAAGTTGGACACCGCAGCCGCCGTGGACGGCGTCGCGAACGCGCACAACGCGGCTCGCGGATTTTTTGACGACTTGGGGGTATGGCTGGCCGGCCAAAACGACAGCAACGGGCGTGTACGCGAAAAAAATATTATTGATAACCCGATATCGCCCGCGCTAAACGCCCTGGCTGAAAGCCTGGAAAAACTCGTTGGCAAACTCGCCGTCAAAACCGGGTGCGATTTGCCGCCCGTTGAGGACGACCCTGCCACCGGCACCGTTGACGACGCCACCTACGCAGTAGAAAAAGACCGTTTTGAACTTACCAGCCTTGCGAACCGCGCCCGGGGCTTCGCCATCGCCATTGATTCGCTGCTAAAACAGGAGCAGCCCGAGAGCGTGTATTGGGTGGAAAATACCAGCGAGCGCTCGCGGCGGCTGGCGCTTAAAAGCAGCCCGGTTAACGTGGCGGAACATTTGAAGGCCAATTTATTCGACCAGAAAAAATCGGTCATTCTTACCAGTGCCACGCTGGCCTCACAGGCCGTGCCGGCAGCGGCAACCAGCCAGCAGGAGAAGAGCGTATTTGAGTTCTTTCGGGAGCGGCTGGGGGTGACCCGCCAGCGCGAATTGCAGCTTGGCTCTCCTTACGATTATAAAACACAGGCAACCATTTATCTGGAAACTAACCTGCCCAGCCCGGATGCCCGCGAGTTTCTGCCGGCGGCCATGGAGCGGGCCATCAGCTACATTCGCCAGACGCAGGGCCGAGCGATGCTGCTGTTTACCAGTTATGCCATGCTGGATCGCGCTAAAGAAATTCTTACCGAACCGCTGGCGGAATTGGGCTACCCGCTGCTGGCGCAGGGAGGCGCACTGAACCGAACGCAGTTGGTGCGACAGTTTAAGGAAGTGGACCATAGCGTGCTGCTGGGGACTGATTCGTTTTGGCAAGGTGTGGATATACCCGGCGCGGCACTTTCAAACGTTATTATTGTAAAGTTACCTTTTTCGGTACCAGACAAGCCATTGGTACAGGCCCGGTGCGAAGCCATTGAAGTCGGCGGCGGCAATTCGTTTAAGGATTATCTGCTGCCGGAGGCGGTGCTGAAATTCAAGCAGGGGTTTGGCCGATTGATTCGCACGCGCGACGACAAAGGCATTGTGGTTGTGCTTGATAATCGCATAGCGCGTAAACACTATGGCAAGGCCTTTTTAGCGGCTTTGCCGGAGTGCACAGTTGTTAGAAATTAAGCGGTTTGCCATGCAGTATATGTTTGCATCGCGCTGCGCTGCCGATGTGCGCGGCCGCATGTACCGCACGCTACTCACTACGCGTGGGCAGCCGCGGTTTTCACATCGCCATCAAGCGTGTTGGCGGCAATCCAGCCTGACATAAGAACCATGGGCATGCCTGGCCCTGGATGCGCCGAGCCACCGGCAAAATAAAGGCCGGCAACATCTGGACTGCGATTGGCCGGTTTGAAAGCCCCGTTGAGACGCCCATGGCTTGCGAGTCCGTAAATGGCACCATCAAGCACATGATACCTCGCGTGTATGTCGGCTGGCGTAAGGGCAGCTTCAAAGACGATTCGCTCGGCGATATCAGGCATGCCGCCACAGGTGGCGAGTTTACGCAGAATGACATCGCGATAACCGGGCAGCATTTCTGCCCAGTTGTGCCCAGGTCGTAGATAAGGCGTATGCACCAGCACATAAAGGGCTTCACCTCCGGGCGGGGCTACCGCGGCTTCGGTGCGGGCCGGGGCCGCAAGATAACAGGTGGGGTCGGGCGCAGGCTTGCCCTGACGATAAATGGCGTCAAACTCTTCTTCGGGGCTGCGGGAAAACACAAAATTGTGATGTGCCAAATGATCGTAGCGACGGTTTAAACCGAGGTACAACACCACACCGGAGCAGGCCGCCTCATAGCGGCGCCGCCTAAAGAACTGTTCGCTCGGCTGGCCCTGAAGCAGTTCCCGGTGGGTGCGAACGGTATCGGAGTTGCTGACGATGAAGTCGAACTCGTAGGACCGCCCACTCTCGGTAACGAGACCGCACGCTCGCTTCCCCTGCACCGTTATCTGTTTCACGGGCGTAGAAGTGCAAATGGTTACGCCGAGTTCGCGAGCCAGCTTTTCCAGAGCTACCGGCACGGCACGGGTTCCCCCCATCGGGTACCAGATGCCTTCCTGAAGTTGCATGTCGGCAATGCCCAGCAGGATGGCCGGCGACTTGTCGGGAGCCGAGCCTACATACTGCGTAAAATGATCGAGCATTTGTGCCACGCGCGGATCATGCACCATGCTGCGCACAGCACCGGCGACGGTGCGACCGATTTTCATGCTCAGCAGATCTTTAAGAACACTGGGCGTAAAGGTGGTTTTGGCTTCGAAGGTGTCGCGGATGCCGCCGACCGATTTCCAAAAATAGTAGCGGTCTGAAATATCGCGCATGCGGCGCGAGCTTTCCAGAAAATGAGCGTACTGCCCGGCCGCAGGCGATTGCGGCGAGAGGCGCTCGATGCTTTGTTGCGTCTTTTGCGTGTCGTCGGAGAGGTCCAGGACGCCTCCACCCTCAAAAAAGCACCGCCACTGCGGCATAAGGCGCACCATGTTAAGCATGGACTCGAGCGAGCGGTTGGCCTCGTCAAAAATGCGCCGCAGCACCGAAGGCATAAGCAGGATGGTAGGCCCCATGTCAAAGCGAAAGCCATGATCATTGAGCACCGCAGCCTTGCCCCCTACCCACTCGTTTTTATCAAACAAGGTGACCGCGTAACCACGCGCTGCGAGCGTGCAAGCTGCCGCCAAGCCGCCAAGGCCGCCGCCAATGATGCCAACGCTTTTGCCTGAAGAACCCGCCGCCTGAATCATGCAATAGGCCATCCACACGTACTGCCCGCGCCGCTGAACCAGAAACACATTGGCTGCGGCCGAGCTATTATTGCTGCCTGCTATCATAGCGAATTTGGCACATTCACAAAGTGATCGTGCCATGCCGAGGTGCGAGAGCCAGATTTTTGGGCGATGGCAATTGGTCAAGCGAATAGCACAGCGAGCGAGAGCTTTGCATCACAAAAGTGATCTCACCGGCGCGGCTCGTGACATGGGGCCTGTGGCAGCTTATGCATGCTTTTGACCTTCAGGCCACGCGGCTGGGGGGCGGATTTGGGGTGTGAGCAAACAGCCATAGATATTGGATGTTT
>JABEVB010000041.1 GCA_013044165.1 Phycisphaerales bacterium | reverse complement strand
GCACACAGGCATATGTTTTCGGCTGAAGGAAGTGGAGGAATTGTTTCGTTAAAATATCGTCCGCCAATACTGACCACAGGCAGATCGAGTCTTGTAATAAGGGCGGCATCGCGCCGGTGGTCTATGCGGCCAATGACGCCATCGAGCTTGCCGGCATCGGGAGGTCGCAGTCGCTGGGACAGGTCTCCCGGCTCGATGAGCAAATTCCACGGGCCGTGAAGACGGGTATAGTCGGCAATGCCGGCGAGCACGGCTCGGCCAAATCCGCGGGCGGTTTCGACGAGTACCGCAATCTGCGGGATGCTGCGCATGGGCAGTAAATGTGACTTGTGTTTTGTAGATTTGCTCACAAGGGGTCATGTCCTATTTTTGACGGCGGTTTGCGCGCCGACGGACCGATTGCGGAGGCCATCGGGCGGGTTGTCACGCCCTATTTCAAGCATATTGTATACTTGACGAGCGGGTTCTCAAGGCATTCGGAGTGTTCGCTGTCGGTGGCTGCTGCGCGATGCAACCCCCGGCGGTGTGGTTTGGAATTGCGCCCCAAGGCGGGCAAAGCCAGCAAAAACGCGACGATCAACCGTATTGGGATCGCCGTCTGCTCAGGCGTTGTATGGGGAGCTTAATTCGGTTTAATCGGACCGGCGATGTCCAGCACCACAACGGGGGCGATCATATCAGCCGCTGTCGCCGGTAGATGGACAATAGCGCCACTTTTGAGCGATGCGGTTTTCAGCGGGATGGCGGGTTTGGCGAGCAAATAGGCCCTGACAATGGCATTGTGTATCGGCACTAAAATGCGATTGTTTTTCGGCCAATGAGTCACCTCCAAAAAAAGCTTGCCGGACTTTTGTGTTGCATAACCAAACGGCAGTGGTTTGTTAAAAGGAGAGCGATGAGATCCATAAATAGCCTGCCCGTTGATCTTTAGCCACTGTCCGATGGCCCGCAGACGGATGACTTCAGGGGCCGGAATAACACCTTGCGCGGTGGGGCCGACGTTTAGTAAAAAGTTTCCGCCGCCGCTCGCGCAGTGAATCAGATGGTGGATAAGCGTTGCGGAAGATTTCCAATCGTGATTCCACGAAACATAACCCCAGGTGCTGTTGATGGTCATGCAGGTTTCCCATGGGGTGGATATGCCTTGCGATGGAATTTGCTGCTCGGGAGTGTGATAGTCGCCATATCCCTTGAAATGTGACCATTTATCCAAGCGGTTATTGATGATGACGGATGGGTCGTTTTTGCAAACAAAGTTCCAGATGGTTTGGGCGTCCGCTTGAGTCCAACCAGAGACTTGGCGTCCCGAAGGCGTTTTCCAGGGCGTGATCACGGAATTGTCAAACCATATGACGGCGGGATGGTAGTGCCGGATTAATTCGCCAAGCTGCGTGGTCATATACTTGAGATAAGGCGCGGCGCCGCCGACGGCGAATCTGGTCGGAAAATAGGCGGGATGGCCATGGTTCCAACTTTTGGGGAGTTGATACCGGCTGTGCCAATTTTCCACCGAGTAGTAGGTGCAGAACCGGAGACCCTGCCTGTGGCAGGCCTTGTCAAGGGCGGCGAGTGGGTCTTTGTGCCAGGGTGTCGCGTCCATAATATTGTAATGGGTGGCTTTGGTAGGGAACATGCAAAAGCCATCGTGGTGCATGGCGGTGATGACGATGTACTTCATGCCGGCGGCTTTGGCAATGTGCACCCACGTGGACGCACTAAAGTTAACCGGGTCGAAATGCGATGCAAGTTTCGCATATTGTTGGCGGGGAATGTGGGCGTTGTTCATGATCCATTCGCCGATTCCGGGCACATGTTTGCCCTGCCATACGCCTGCGGGCAGGGCATACAGCCCCCAATGAATAAACATGCCAAAGCGGGCTTGTCTCCACCATTGCATATTGGGGGCGTGGCGAACATGTGTGGCCGGTGTCGCCGGGGAAGCGGCGGTGCTTATTGGCTGGAGCGTGCTTGCCAGGAGAAGGGGGATAAAATACAGCATAGACCGAATAGCTTTTGCGTTCATAAATATCACTTTCAGATCAGGTGGTGCTAGTCTTATCTTTCACTATCGCAATGCCTGGCCCGCGGGAACAACCATGGGCTGGCCATCGGTTATAAATTGGCACCGCAGCCAAGGCTGCGGTGCTTTACCCGAGGACGTCACATGCACGGCCGCATAGCCATGCGGCATCACGTAGTTGTTGAGTTTGACGGGCAATGAGGCTAGCTTGCGCCAGTTGCGATCATACACGGTGGTGGTGGTTGTGCCAGCCTGATATTGCAGAAAATCGCCATCGGGCACATTGCCAAGCACTTGCAGCGAGCCAGCCCCCGTGGCAATGACCGGATCAACCAGCGCCGCGGGCTTATTTTTCAGGACCATCAGGTTGCTGACCCGTACGCAGGCATGAGAGCGCGGAGGCAGATACCCGAACCCGATGGAGAAACCGCTGATGTGAGCATAGTCAATGTTCTTGCTGCCCATGCGCCAATGCCAGCAGCTTTTGGCCCAGGAGACCTCCCCGTTGGGAATGAAAATTGTTCTTGCGCCGGTGAAGTCAATTTTGACGACATAGTCGCGTGTGCCGCGGCCGTGAATTTGCAGCAGCAGCACCTCTCCGCCACCATCCCCAACAATTTTCATGGCGATTCCGCGGGCATTTGCCATGGATAATGTCTGATTCCATGAAGGCAGGCCGTGCGCGGCCCAGTAGGCGCTGGCAAACGGATTGGCGGCCGTGATGATGATGGCGTTGCCTTTCTGTGAAATGGCCGGCATCAAAATGCCTTTGACCGGCGGCGGCATGTCTGGTCGGCGATGGTAGTTCAGAGAGGTCGCCTTGGGTTCAATGGAAACGGAATTGTTCGGCTCCATAGCTGGCAGCACCCGAATGATAAATGAGGCCGGCTGCGGCTTGAACGGATTTTTAAGCAACAGTGCGCCACCCGGTTGGATATATTGGCAGGGGCCAACCGGGCCGAATTCCTGGCCAATGAACCAGCGAATATCGCCGGTCCTGCGAATCATCACTCGGGTGGGAGTAATGCGATAATCGTGGCCTGATTTGCTGATTACAAAACAGTCGCGACCGGAAAGATGGTTGTAGGCCGGTTGCATTGTTTTGGCGATGGCCGCAAGCTGGGCTGAAGTCAGGTGCGGCAAAGCTCGCTTCCACATATGAAACAACTTGAACATCCGGCGACGCAGGCCATAGTGGTTGAGCGTGGAGAGCGAAATGCCGAACATCGGCTCCGGCTTAAGAATCATGAATCTGCGGGCACCGGCGGCAAGTCCGGCAGGAATCTCAAAAGAAGCTCCTAAAAGTGAACTGGCCGGTGAATTGCCTGCGAGCTTGATCGAAAGATTGACCGAGCTGTAGCCGAACTGATGGAGTTTTTTTACCTGGCTGAATTTCATTTCCAGGTTGGCAAAGGCTGGCACGCCTCCGGAGGTGTTGGTGGTCACGCCACGATTCAGGAAGGAAGCGACCAGGTTGCAGTATTTAACTCCGCCCCAAGGTACGGTACCTTGATCTTCCAAGCCGTCATAACTGAAATGGTCTACGCCGACCTCATTAACAAACTGAGCCCATTGCCGGGCCATACGTGCCATTAATGGAGAGTTCGCATCTGGCGAAAATACCTGGCCATAGGCGGTGTCAAGACCGGCACAACTCACACCCGCGTCATGTGCCTTGGCTTTGGTTGCGCCATAGCCGCGGCGGCAATTTGCGAGGGTCCATACCGGCGTATCGAGGTTCTGAAATTGTCCAACCTGCACCAATTCAGATCCAATGCGCACGATATGCGTGGTAAAGCAGGCTCCCAATTCATCCGGGACTGCCGGAGAGTTGAGGACCATTGGATATGCATTTCCCGGATCAGGCTTGAAATAGAGAGTCGTGGCTGTGGCGCTCGCCGGTCGAGCCAGCGTGCCAGAAGCCCATGCCGCCAGATTGTACAAAACAGATCTGTCGCCCATGAGCCTAGGCGCAAAAGGCCCGATACCCCCGCTGACATAATGCAGGGCCAACAGCATCCCATGCTTGTGCAGATAGGCGGCATATTTGATCAAGTCGCTGCGGCCAGCCGGAAATACCTCTCGGTTCACGGCAACCTGCGTAAAGCTGTTTTCCCAGAAACCATCACTCCAGATATTAGAGAAAAGATAGATCATTTTAACACCCGTCTTGCGGGCAATGTCCGTGAGTTTGTACAGGTCCGTGGGATTATGCGGGGCAATATACATGGTGCTTTGATCGCGAAATTTTGCTGCGTAGGCTTTCACCCATTGTTTGACTTGCGAGACTGTCCACGGTTTGCCGATGTCGGGATGCGGGAACTCTGTCCCGGCCCATATCTCGGTCAAGGCGTCATCGGCATGGCGCGGCGTATCTGCATTGTAAAAGGCGACGGAGCCTAACGGATCAGCCGGGTTGTGATGCCACAGGTATGGCCAATGGACGGTGAGGCTGCCGTTGCGATTGCTGACCATCGTCATGTAGTCCAGCGGCAGCGCTTTGAGAGTGGTCTTTCCGTTGATATTGAGGTTGAGCGATGCGAGACTCCGGGGCGGAAAACCCTGCACTCGTATGAGGTTGATCGCCAAAAATCGTGGGCCGCGTGTAATCTTAAAGGTGAAGCAAGGCAAACCGCGGCTTGATGCGACCTGCAGGCGATCGCCCGTGACGCTTACATGGCTCAGACGCTGCGATACGCCGTGGATGCCGTTAAAGCTAATTAAATAAAACCCGCGGCCCGGATTGGCTCTGTGCACAAGATTGACGCCTGATGGCTGGGCAATAAGGCTCGTTATGCGCCCGTCGAGGGCAAAGCTGATGTGAGGGCTTTCAGCTTGGCAGCGTGCTGCCAGTGGAAGAATTATCGCGATCAACACGATGCTGCATAGTTGGTGGAGTGGGGCATAATGCTTCATATGATATCCTGACGGACTTGTGTTACATCAACAGTATTTTACGGCTTTGCCTCGCCGCCGATCCATCGCAAATTTCGGAATACGGGCAGCGGCCCGTGCCACGGCTTTGCGTTGGCAATGGTAAATTGGATCGGATGGCCCCATTTTTTCATGGGCGAGTCATGGCTGTCGCTGAAATCGCCTGGCGCAAGCGTGACCCGCTGCCAGTCTAGCCCGCCTTTGACGTGTACCTTGGCGGTGAAGTGATCAAGTTCCAGCAGCAATGTTCCGGCGTGCCGGCTGCGAACGCTGAGTTGCAGGTCGGCTCCGTTGGGGGCGTACCACTGCGGATCATTGAATTTGTTGGTGAT
>JABEVB010000246.1 GCA_013044165.1 Phycisphaerales bacterium | reverse complement strand
CCTCGCCATATTTTCGAATATGCCTCGGAGCTGCGGCCTTGCATCCGGCCACCCTGGGCCGCAATCCGACCGCACCAGCCTTTTCAAACAGGCTCTGAGGGTACGACAGGCTTTAAAGCCCGCACCGCAGCAGGGTTGCGGCGCATTTGCCGCCATGACGCCGCCTGCGTTACACTTCGCCCACACGGCAACGACCGCCGCGTCTGTTTGGGTTTGGAGTGCTGATCATGCCGGGTGTCACCGCCGCTGCCACCGCATCCATGCCGGAGTTGCTGACGCTTATCAAACAAACCTGGGGCTATGGCACACTGCGGCCCCTGCAGCAGCAGGCCATGCAGGCTGCGCTCGATGGGTGCGATTCGGTGGTGGTTATGCCGACCGGCGGCGGCAAGTCGCTGTGCTACCAGGCCCCGGCGGTGCTGCTGAACCGCTGCGGACGCGGGCCGACGGTTGTTGTCTCGCCGCTGATCGCCCTTATGAAAGACCAGGTGGATGCCCTCTTGGGCTACGGCATCGCCGCGGCCCAGTTTGATTCTTCGCTTTCAGCCGCCCAGCGGCGAATGGTGCTTGACGACTTGCGCAGCGGCCGGCTGGATATGCTGTTTGTATCGCCCGAACGACTCGTGGGCCGCGGGCCGGCCGCCGATGGCCCTGACGGCCCGCTTGATGAAGCCTCCGGCGGCAATGCCGATCCCAATGCGTTTGTCGGCTTGCTGCGGCAGGCGGGCGTTAAAACCTTTGCCATTGACGAAGCCCATTGCATCAGCAGTTGGGGCCACGACTTTCGGCCTGAATACCGGCAACTTTCGCAGCTTAAGCGATTGTTTCCAAACAGCCCGGTGCATGCCTTTACCGCCACGGCTACGCCGCAGGTGCGCCGCGACATCGCCGAGCAATTGCAGCTTACACAGCCATTGATGCTGGTGGGCAATTTCGACCGGCCCAACCTTACCTACCGGGTATTGCCGCGCCAAAACCTCATGGGGCAAATACGCGAAGTGCTGGCCCGGCATGTGGGCGAAGCCGGCATTATTTATTGCCTCCGCCGGCGCGATGTTGAAGACACGGTAGCCTCGCTGGCGGCCGATGGCATAAAAGCCCTCGGCTATCATGCCGGCATGACCTCCGATACCCGCACGCGCATTCAAGAGGCGTTCGCACGGGAAGAATGCGATGTGATTGTGGCGACGGTGGCGTTTGGCATGGGCATCAACCGTTCGAACATTCGCTTTGTACTGCACACCGGCATGCCCAAATCGGTCGAGGCCTATCAACAGGAAACGGGCCGCGCCGGGCGCGACGGCCTCGAAGCCGAGTGCGTGCTGCTGTATTCCGCACAAGACCTCATCGCCTGGAAGTCGCTGGTGGAGCAATCGGTCGCGCAGGCCCAGGCATCGGGCGCGGTGGTAGATCCCAACTTTTTAAATAACTCCATGGCACATCTTGAGGATATGAACAACTTTGCCCGCGGCGCGGTATGTCGGCACAAGATGCTGGTGGAGTACTTTGGCCAGCGTTACCAGCCACCCGCCGATGCTCAAGACGCCGCAGAAGACCTTACCCCAGTTCACGCGCTGGCCGCCGCAGACGAAGCTCAGCGTGCCGCCATAGCCTGCGGGGCGTGCGATCATTGCCTGGGCGATACCGAAAGCGTGCCCGAGGCTGCGCTGCTGGCCCAGAAGATATTATCTGCGGTGGCGCGCACGGGGCAGCGGTTTGGCGCCGGCCATGTGGTGCAGGTGCTGCGTGGCGAAACATCACCGCGCATCCGCGAGCTGCATCACGATGAATTGTCTGTCTTTGGCCTGATGCAGGATTTTACCACCTCCGAGCTGCGCGACTTTATGGGGCAGCTTTCAGGTCAGGGCGTTCTGCCGCAGGAGAGGCTGGTGCTGCAGAATGGCCGTGTGGCGAGCATTTACAAACTCAACGGCGCTTCCATGGAAGTGCTAAGGGGTTCGCGGCAGGTGCGCCTCATACGCCCCGCCAAAAAGCAGGCCGCCGAAGCCCGGCGCACCCGCGGCGGCGAAATATCATGGCAGGGCGTGGATGCTGAACTCTTTGAACAACTGCGCGCCTGGCGCAAGGCTACCGCCGCCAAACGCGGCGTGCCGCCCTTTATGGTACTGTCTGATGCCACGCTGCGGCAGTTGGCCCGCCAGCGGCCTTCCAGTGTGGCACGCCTGGCGTACATTCATGGCATTGGCAAAACCAAACTCGATGCCTTTGGTCAGGAGGTGGCCGGCATTATTAGAGCGGCTTGCGCCCAGCGTGGCCTTGCCATGGATGTTGCCGCCGACGAGCAACCCCCAACCGCTGCGCCGGCTGCACAGCCGCGCCCGCCGCTGAAAGCCGTACGGCGTGAGGCGTTTGAGCTTTTTGCCCAGGGCATGTCCATTGCCGAAGTGGCCGGGCGCATTGGCCGAGCGGTTTCTACCACGGGCCAATATCTGGCGGAGTATGTGAGTGAGCAAAGGCCGGCTTCCATAGCTGCATGGGTCAGCGACGATGTCGCCGCACGCGTCAAATCTGCCGCCGGCAAGGTTGGATCGTCCGCGCTCAAACCCATTTATATGGAACTTGCTGAAAGTGTGCCTTATGAGCAAATTCGCATTGTGCTAAGCCACCTGGAACATGCACCGCAGAGGTGAAGGGTCAAGCGTCAAGCGTCGTCGCAGGCTCTCGTCACATAGTCGGGGGCGTATGGAATCTGCTGCGGCTGCGGCGCTTTGCCGCGCCATCACCACGGCGCATTGACCTTTACATTGGTTGAAAAGAAGTTGCTCGACCACTGCAACTGCCATAGCTGCGCCAGCGGCACCGTACGGGCCGACCCGTCAGTAAACGATACGTTTACCGCGCCGAGGTGGCGGTCAATGCAGAATCGCCCAAGCTGATCGTTAGGATCAAGCGTCGAAGAGCCAAGTTGCAGGTTGGCGGGCACGGCATCGGTATCCTGCGGGCTTGCGTCCACCCAGATGCTGTCGGCAAAGAGTGGAAGCTGATTGCTCACCGTACGCGTGCTGGAGCGCGGATCAAAGGCGGGTGGTGTGGCTTGGGTAATGCTGCCGTGGCCGGTGCTCCAGTAGGTGCCTCCCACAACCACATCACCAAAAATGTTGTGACCGCCATGGTTGGTAAAATCGCCATTACAGTAAATGCTGCCGGTCAGGTTGAACTGGCCGGTAATGGTAATGCTCCCGAGGGTGACGATGTTCATGTTGGCGCTGAACTGGCCATGGGTGGTGATATCGCCGGAAACCAGAAGCGTACCCGACCCAATGACATTGACGCTGCCGCTGGCGCTCCAACTGCCGTTGATGATCAGGTACGGGTGTCCGGTGAAATCAATCGTGTTGCCGCCGCTGATGGCGTAAGGGCTGTAATGATCAACAATTTGCGTCCAGATGCTCTGAACATTGGGCGGGGCGACGTTGGGCACATTGCTTTCCTGTGTGCCATTGACTTGCCCGCCGCCGTTGACGCTGATGCCGCCACCAGAAATCAGGTTGCCGTTGAAGGTATTGCCACCCTTGCTGGTGATGGCAACCGCCGAAAGAACGGTGCCGTTAAAGGTTTCATTGCCGCGGAAATCCAGGGCATTAAAGCTGGCCAGCGCCGCACCGCCGCTGGAGTATGGATCGGCCCAGTTGTTCAGGCCGTAGCTGGCTTTGATGTTGGCTAACCAGGGATACTCATTGGCAAGATTGCCGACGGATGTGGGCGTAGTCCCACCGCTTCCTCCGCCAGTTCCTCCACCACCACTGCTGCCGCCACCATTGCCGCCGCTGCCGCTATCGCCGCCATTGTTTCCGTTTCCGTTTCCGTTTCCATTGCCATTACCGTTGCCGTTGTCATTACCGTTGCCATTACCGTTGCCGTCGCCGTTACCGTTGCCATGGCCGTTGCCGTTATCGCTTCGACTGTAGCTGGTCTGAATGAAGGCACCGGTCTGCGAGTCTGTCGAGTACGACAACGGACTGCTCTGACTGCTTGAAGCGCTGCCAGCCGCCAGCGGCCCCCATGCCGTGGTGGCTGTGCCGACGCCCGCCGCCGACGATTGATAGGCATCGGGGCAAATTTCGTTCGCGGCGATGTTGTCGTCGTAGCCCGCAAGCTCATCGCACCAGAAGCCCCGGCTGCTTACACTATTGGCGTAATCGCTCGGATAAGCCCCCTTAAAGTGGGCCGCATAGCTGTTGGAAGCCAACGAAAGCTGCCGCAGGTTGGAAAGGCATGCCGCGGTGCGAGCCAATTCCTGTGCCCGGCCTAAAGCTGCCGAGAGCAAGCCAATCAAAATGGCAATCACCACCATAACCACCAGTATTTCGATGAGGGTGAAGGCCCTCTGCGGGGCGCGGGGTAACGCTTGTGCTCTTGTCTTTTCCATCATCATCGCGGTTCTCTCTTTCAAGTTGTTTCTCTGCTGCAAAACCAGATCACATGCAGATCGCTACCGGTTCGCGGCGTGCGCTGCGATTTGGTCGCCCGGTGGCCGCGGGTATATGTGCCCGCCGTCGGGCGCCGCAGAGCCCCTGCTTGCGGCCGTTGCTGAGTTAATTCACTTGCAGGACTGGTCATCACGATCTTCAGGCACGAAGCCATAAAAAATCCCCCGATCTTGCTCGATCCAAACTTTCCCTGCGAACTGTTCATGGGCTTCCATGCCGAGATAGGCTGATGGTATTTTCGGTCAGGTGATGGGCGTTATGTGAATGTATTCCGCAGCGGCCTATAAAATCAGTCGCCGGTGGGCAATCGCGGTTTTATCGCGTCAACATCGGTGTTAGACCGGTTTAGCACCTCACGGCCGCCGGGGCTCCAAACGAGTCCTGTAACCATGCCGACCATGGAACCAGGGTGCCCCATGAATTGCAGCAGCTTTGAGCAATCTAAAGCGGCACTTATTAGATTTTTCAGAGGTTCAGCCACACCGTCACAAGTTGATAGCGCCGGCCGAACATGCGATTCAGTGGGGCGAGGCCCTTGGCGGCGGGTACGATAATTCCTGTGCACCCATGCAAAAACATGGGATAATTAGAAGCCGTTGTCGCGGCAGTCCGCCGCCGCACTTACCAATGGAGTCGCGTCATGAGCCTGCGCATTTTATCGCCTGTTTGTAGCTTGAGACTGGTAGGTGCGCTTGTTTGTGTGGTGATCCTGGTGTTGTGGTCAAACGCCGCGTGCGCGGCCACTGGCAAGGTCACGGTAAATCTTGCCGCCGTCATGCTTTCGCGGGCGCAGATATTCGCACTCGACAAAACGCCTTACGCCGCGGTACTTAAGCATAAAGTGGGCCTGTTTGTAACGCTGCAAATTATTTCCAAGGCATTGGGCCATCCGACGCTGCTGGAGTCGGTGAACATCAAGGCCGCAATTTTAAGCAATGGCGTTTCGGTTAAATATCTGCCGCCAGCCACAGGATTTCCACGCTCGCTTGATACGCCCATGGCCCGGGCGATGCGGCAGGCCGGCGAATTGGGCTTTCCGGTGACACTGCGGTTTGATATGCCGCCGCCAGGCAAGAATTCACCGGCCAAGCTGGGGCTACTCAAAGGCTCGCTGGTGGTGCAGGCGGGCGGCACACCGCAGGCCGCATCGCTTGCAAACCCGCTGGCCGCTGTGGGCCATCACATGCACAGCGCCGCATTGGCAGGCCTGGGGCTTACGGTGCGTGTATTAAGTTACGATAAGCACGCCGACGGTTCGCACGATTTAACCCTGAGCGTTCGCGGGCCGACGGGCGTGTTCAAAAGCGTGCGGGTCATGGCGGGCAGGCAGCTTATCAGTGAGGGGTATATAGACAACCATATGCAGCCGGGCCTGCATCGTATAACCATCCCTCTGCGTCTGCCGCTGAACGCCAAGACCGTGCTGGTGGTGCAGGGGTTGGCGGGTCAAAAGGAGTTTCGCATTCCATTTAAGCTGCTCGGTATTCCGTTGCCGCGGTGAGGCAATTGCCCTGTTAGCAAATTGCCAGCGATGGCGGTGCTGTGCTGTCGGGTGGGCCACTCGCTTGCCCGGCAAACCCGGCCGCAAACCGGCGCTGCAATCGTTTGGGAAAAGCGCCTCGGCGCAATATAATTACGCGCTTGCGGCGGCCACCAAACTGTTGTTGCGGGGCGCTTGCCAGCGGCAGTTTAAGCTGGCTGGTTCGCCCGTGGCCATCCTGTGCTCGTGGACGGGCCGGAGCCCGCTAAAAGCCGCATTGTGGCGTAAGGAGTATTCATCATGCCGGGCATGACCATCACTGAAAAAATCATGGCTAAAAATTCGGGCAAGGCGCATGTGTCGCCGGGCGAAAACGTCTGGGTAAATGTTGACATTCTTATGACGCACGACGTTTGCGGGCCGGGCACCATCGGCATTTTTCACGAAAAATTTGGCCGTAGCGCCAAAGTTTGGGATAAAGACCGCGTCGTGATCATTCCCGACCACTACATTTTTACCGCTGACGACAAATGCCACCGCAACGTGCAGATTCTAAGAGATTTTGTCCGCGAGCAGGGGCTTAAGTACTACTACGACCCCGAGTTTGTCAAAAACGAACCTGGCATGCCCAGCCCGTATAAAGACCCCACCAAAACCAATTACAAGGGCGTATGCCACAAGGCCTTGCCCGAAGAGGGCCACGTACGGCCCGGGGAAATCCTCCTCGGCACCGACAGCCATACCTGCACAGCGGGGGCGTTTGGCCAGTTTGCTACCGGCGTGGGTAACACCGACGCCGCGTTTACCTTGGGCACCGGCAAAACATGGCTTAAGGTTCCGCCCACGATGAAGTTTACATTTCATGGGCAGATTCCGCCTTACTTAACCGCCAAAGATTTGATCCTCGCCGTTATCGGTGAAATTGGCGTCGCCGGGGCAACCTACCAAACCATGTACTTTGCGGGCGAAGGCATCAGTTCGCTCACGCTTGAAGACCGCATGACCCTCACCAACATGGCCATCGAGGCCGGCGGCAAAAACGGCGTCTGCGATGTGGACGAAAAAACCCTGCAGTATGTGCGGCACCGCAGCACGCGGCCCAATTGGGAAGTGTTTCGCGACGATGCCGATGCGCAATACTGCTACCAGCGCCAGTGGGACCTCGCCACGCTCGAACCGCTGGTCGCCAAGCCGCACTCACCCGATAATCGTGACACCGCCCACAACTGCCGCAGCGTCAAAATTGACCGCGCCTATATCGGCAGTTGCACCGGCGGCAAAATCACCGACATGATTTTTTCGGCCAGCATCCTCAAGGGCAACAAAGTAAAAGTGCCCACGTTTGTCGTGCCCGGTTCAACCGAAGTACACGCCGACATGAAGCGACTCAATTTGCGCGGCGTGCCCAAAGACACCAACGAAAAAAGCATCGAAGACATCCTGCTTGATGCCGGCTGTAAGGTTGGCCCCAGTGGTTGCAGCGCATGCCTCGGCGGCCCGGCCGACACCTTCGGGCGGCTCAACGGCAGCGAGGTGTGCATCAGCACCACCAACCGTAACTTTCCGGGCCGCATGGGTTCGCCAACATCGGCTGTTTATCTGGCCAGCCCGCTTACGGTTGCCGCCAGTGCCCTGACGGGTCACGTGACCGACCCGCGCGAATATGTAACCCAGCCGATCGAAACCGGCACTGCAGGGGTGCTATAAACAGCGGGCAACCGTGGCTTTGGGCGGCGCGGTGGGGGGGCAATGCTCACCGCTGAGCATTATCTCGTGCATTATTCAGCGCGGTTGCTGCATATTTGGAACGTTCAAAAGGCACATGAGAGAGCAGTGGCCTCGGCCAGGCGAGCCGCTCAGGGCCGCCCGGCATATACTGCTTGCCCGAGTGAAATCTTTTTGGCACAATCAGGCCACAGGAGAATCGGTATGAAAAATGTGGAACTCAAAGTTGATGGCAGCATCCTCACGATCAAAGTAGACTTGAGCAAAGAGTTTGGTCCTTCGGCGTCCGGCAAAACCATTATCATCGCCTCCACCGAAGGCAATGTGTCCGTCCCCGACCGAGACGAGAAAATTGGCCTCAACGTTTATCGCAAGAAGCCTGCATGACGCCCGCAACACCGATTCCTCCTTTTGATCGCAACAATCCCTGTGAGGCAGGCATTTTTGCGCTCTCGGCTGACGGCTGGGTCATTCTCGAGCGCCGTAAATATCCCAGCCTCGCCGCCTCTCGTCGTTGGCTTAGGTCGCGCTCCGATACTTTGCAGGAACGATACCCGGCGGTGCGCATCAGGGCCTGCGCCGTGGAACTGTGCGACTGGCGTAACCTGGATATCGTGTTAGCGGAATATGAGGCCAAGCGCAAAGCTGGCGAGCCTGAGTTCAGCGCCGGTAGCACTCCTGCCACCAGGGTCTTTCCTTCCGCGGTATTTACTCCACGGCAGGGGCAATTCCTCGCCTTTATCCACGCCTATACCAAGCTGCATGGCAGGCCGCCTGCCGAAAGCGACATGCAGCGGTACTTTCTGGTCAGTCCGCCGGTGATTCACGACATGATTGTGCTGCTGCAACAGAAGAAGCTCATTGACCGTAT
>JABEVB010000245.1 GCA_013044165.1 Phycisphaerales bacterium | reverse complement strand
CACAGCGGCCACAAAGTGGTGCTATTACGCCCAAGGCCCTGATACCGTTTCCTGAATATTTTCCCGTCCTTGGCATTTGGCAGAACCTGTCACAGGCCCCGTTTGCTATCGCCTTTGCGCATAACCTTGCCGCAGAACCTTAATGTGCTATAGTCCCATTTTAATGTGATACAGTGCAATATAATCTCCTGCAGAATCGCATCGGCCCATGCAAAGGAACCATCATGTTTACGACATCCGGCCCAGCCATCAGTCCACGCGTTCCACAACCCTTGCGCGTGGGTCTTTTTGGCATAGGGCTTGACGCCTATTGGCCGCAATTTGCGGGTCTTAAAGATCGCCTCGAAGGTTACCTCCAGACCGTAGCGCGTAAACTCCAACTCCCCGGCATAGAACTTGTAAACCTCGGACTTATAGATACGCCCGAAAGAGCCTTCGCCGCCGGCCATAGCTTTCGTCAAAGCGACGTGGACCTCATCTTTTTGCATGTAACCACCTATGCTCTTTCTTCCACCGTGCTGCCGGTGGTGCGCCGCGCCAAATGCCCGGTGATAGTGCTGAACCTCGCTCCCGGCGCGGCCATCAATTATGCCGCCTTCAATCAGCTTTCAGACCGCACCCAAATGACTGGCGAGTGGCTTGCCTGGTGCTCGGCCTGCCCTGTGCCTGAAATTGCATCGGTCTTTAATCGCTGCGGCATCGCCTTTCATCAAATCACCGGCATGCTCGAAGGCGACAGCCATGTTGATGCTCAAATTGCCGATTGGCTTGCTGCCGCCAAGGTGGCCCACGCCATGGAACACAATCGCCTCGGCATCATGGGCCATTACTACAGCGGCATGCTCGACATCTATTCCGATTTAACGCAGCAATGCGCCACGTTTGGCGGCCATATTGAGATGATCGAGGTTGATGAACTCGCCGAGCTGCGCCAACACGCCGGCGAAGCGGCCATTGCCCAGCGGGTGGAACTTTTCCGACAAACCTTTGCCGTGCAGCCCGATTGCCCGACAACCGAACTTGCCCGAGCCGCTCGTACAAGCCTGGCGCTCGATGAGCTTGTTCAACGGCACAAACTTGGCTCACTGGCCTATTACTATATGGGCCAGGGCAATGCCGCCAATGAAGACGCCATCAGTTCTATCATTCTGGGTAACTCACTGCTGACGGCACGCGGCATTCCGGTGGCCGGCGAAATGGAAATAAAAAACGTCCAGGCCATGAAAATACTCGATCTCTTTGGCGTGGGCGGCTCATTTACCGAATATTACGCGATGGATTTTAACGACGACGTGGTCCTCATGGGACACGACGGCCCGGGCCACATCGCCATTGCCCAGGGCAAAACCAAGGTGCGCCCGCTGCAGGTATACCATGGCAAAGTTGGCCGTGGGCTTTCGGTAGAAATGTCGGTCAAGCACGGCCCGGTTACGCTGCTTTCGGTGGTGCAGACGCGCGATGGTCAGCTCAAACTGCTGACCGCACAAGCGGAGTCGGTGCCGGGGCCAATACTCGAAATCGGCAACACCAACAGCCGCTACCGCTTCAGCATCGGGGCCCGCGCGTTTGTGGAACAATGGAACGCCCAAGGCCCCGCCCACCACTGCGCCATCGGCATTGGCCACCTAGCCCCCCGCCTGCAAAGGCTCGCTCAATTACTCAACCTGCAGATGGTGCAGGTGTGCTGAAACCATCGAAGTGCGTGGAGCTATGCCACCCTCACTGGTTATTGCAGCCTTACCGGCGCGAACTGTATCAGCCCAGTGGATTTACGTTTGCTCGCATCCGGAACGTATCGGCGCGGGCGGGGTGACATGCAAGCCGTGGCCCACGCCAACCGGCGTGGTATGATGTCGCCTCTTTGACGCTGGGTTACATTGAAAGGACCTTGTTGTGCTGCAGTTGGAAAAGTTAATTCGTACCGTTCCTGATTTTCCGAAGCCCGGCATTGCCTTTAAAGACATTACGCCGCTGCTTGGCGACCCGGCCGGCCTGGCGCTGGCCGTGGAACTGCTGGCCAACCCATTTCGCGGCAAAAGGGTGGAACTGGTTATTGGAGCCGAATCGCGTGGGTTTATTTTTGGCACGGCGGTAGCGCAGGCGCTTTCCTGCGGCTTTGTGCCGGTGCGCAAGCCGCGAAAGCTGCCCGCAGAGAAGCTCTCTTTCACTTACGACCTTGAATATGGCACCGATACGCTGGAAATACATAGGGATGCCATCCGCGCCGGTCAACGATGCCTCATTGTAGATGACCTGCTGGCCACCGGCGGCACGCTCAAGGCCTGCTGTGAGCTTGTGCGGCAACTCGGCGGCAACATCATTGGTGTGGCGGCACTTATTGAACTGGCCTTTCTCAATGGCAAAGCCAGCGTGCCCTGCGAAGTGCACAGCGTACTCAAATACAACGCCGAATAGGCATGGCACGCGGTGCACCTGCCGCGGGCCACGGGGCTTAACCCCGTGGCCCGTTGTATTGATGCGCCACGGTGCGGCGACAATTTGCGTTGTAACTTGTTGTCGTGACGAGCATTATTGGCGCCCAAGCTCGCTGGGCATGCTCCAAGGGCGTTTTTTTATGCCGTTAGCCAGAGTATACAAGCCCACAAAATAAGTTAAAATATGGCGTAAGTAGCTTTCAGCTACAAGCAGACGGCACACAACTCGGCAGGAGAAGGCGACAGTCATGGCAAACACAAAACGGAGCAGCCGAAAAAGTTCACAGCCGGGGTTTCATCCCACCGACGTAACCAAGACAACTCCCGCGGCGGCCGAAGAATCAACGCCAGCAACCTCTGCCACGCCCAATGAAACCGCCGCACCGGCCAAGCATGTGGGCGTAAAGGCAGATGCTCCCGCCACAATAGAAAAAGAGGCTTCACCCGCTACACCACCAACGCCGCCGCCAGCCTTGCACGAGGCGCAGGCTGAGCGCCGCAGCTATGCAGGCCGCAGCCCGTTGCCCGGTGGCCCAAACACCGGCAACGGCACAGAACCTTTTTTACCGCCCATGCGGCCGGTTATCCGCCCGTTTGACCCCAATCGCACACCCCCGCCGCCCGCCCGCGCCCCCTCAGCTCCGAGCGCGGCAGCCAGCGCTCCCGATAGTTCGTTTGATGGTTCTCAGCCGTTGCTTTTTGAAGTGGCATGGGAGGTATGCTGGCAGCTTGGCGGCATTTATACCGTCATGCGATCCAAGGCGGCCAACATGCTTGCCGCCTGGGGCAATCGCTACTTTCTCATCGGCCCCTACAATGCCGACACCGCGGCCGTTGAGTTTGAACCCGCCGAACCGGTCGGCATTATTGCCGAGGCAGTCGCACAGCTAAGAGCCGTGGGCATTCGCGTGCATTACGGCTATTGGCTTATTGGAGGTCGCCCGCAGGTAATACTGCTGGATTATCATGCCGCATTCGACCGCCTGGGCGAGTTTAAATACATGCTCTGGAAGGACCACGGCATTCAAGCCCCCGATGAGGACTCGGAGGTAAACAACGTAACGGCATTTGGCTTTTTAACAGGGCTTTTTTTTCAGGAGTTGTGCCGGGCGGCCAACGGGCGACGGCAGATTCTGGCGCACTTTCATGAATGGATGTCGGGCCTTGGGGCGATGCGCATACGCTTTTTGAAGTTGCCCGTGGCCACGGTGTTTACCACGCACGCCACGCTTTTGGGGCGATATCTGTGCACCGACAACGCCGATTTTTACGCCAAGATAGACCACATAAATCCCGACCATGCGGCGGGCCATTACCGCATTTACCCCCGGTATTGCATTGAGCGCGGCGCGGCGCACTGCTGCGACGTTTTCACCACCGTGTCGGACGTTACCTCGCTTGAAGCCGAAAAAATGCTGCAGCGCAAGCCCGACCTCATCACGCCCAATGGGCTTAACATCCAGAAATTCGCCGCTTTGCACGAGTTTCAAAACTTGCACAAGCAATATAAAGAGGCCATTCACACGTTTGTGGCAGGGCACTTTTTCCCGTCGTATACGTTTGACCTTGATCGCACACTGTACCTGTTCATCAGCGGACGCTATGAGTACAACAACAAGGGCATCAACCTGTTTATAGAGTCGCTGGCGCGGCTGAATTACTGGCTTAAGTCGGGCAATATTCCGGTTACCATTGTGGCGTTTATCGTAACGCGGGCGCCGTACAAGTCCATCAATGTGGATGTGCTCAAAAGCCAGGCCATGTTTGATGAACTTAAGCTCGTTTGTGAAAAAGTTTCGGGCCAAATGGGCGAAAACCTGCTCTCGGCCGCGAGCACCGGCCGCATACCCGACCCGGCTGAAATTCTCCCCGATGAAGCCACCGTGCAGCTTAAACGGGCCATTCATGCCTGGCGCACCTGGAAGCAGCCGAGCATCGTCACCCACGACCTGTGGGACGACGCACGCGACAGCGTGCTGCAGCAGCTTAGAGCCTGCCGACTCTTCAACGCCAAGGACGACCCGGTGAAGGTTGTGTTTCATCCTGACTTTTTGTCGGCAACGTCGCCGCTGGTCGGGCTGGATTACGACCAGTTTGTGCGCGGCTGCCACATGGGCGTGTTTCCAAGCTATTACGAGCCGTGGGGCTACACGCCCATGGAGTGCCTTGCCAGCGGCGTGCCGGCGGTAACCAGCGACTTGGCCGGCTTTGGCAGCTATGTGCTTAAAAATGTTCCCGACCCGGCCAACAATGGCCTGTTTGTGGTGAACCGTCGCACGGCAACGTGGGACCAATCGGCCCATCAGCTTACCGAAATTCTTTTTAACTTCGCCTTGAAGGACCGTCGCGGCCGCGTTGAACTGCGCAACCGCGTGGAACGGCTAAGCGAATACTTCGACTGGAACAACATGATCATTCATTACAGCCAGGCCCATCGCCTGGCGCTGGCCCGGGCCAGTGAAGCCACGGTGCAGGCGTGATGTCCGTGCAGTAACGTACATGACGGTTGTTGCTTTGCACAGGCGGGGAAAACCTGTTTTCACGCAAGATAAACCGCCGGGCTGCGTTTTGGCAGCCGTGACGACGACAAAGACAAAAGCCACGGGGCTAAAAACCCCGTGGCTCGTTGTTTTGAAGTCAGATCGTCACGAGCCGCCGGGGTCATGCCCGGCCGCACACCACGCCCTCAAAACGCCAAGGCCAACTGCGGCGCCGGCGAGAGTTCATTTATAAACTCCTGCATCGGCATAGCATTGGGCTTAAGCGGCGTGAGGAACTTGGCGGCAATCTGATTAAACTGCCCCGCCGAGATGCCCGTCTGCCGGATGGATGTCATCAGTTCGGCAAGTTTGGCCAATTCCACATCGGCTTCGGTCATGGGAATGCTGCGGAACTCATTGGCGTCGAGCCAAGTTCGGAAGCTCTCGTGCGAGCGCTTGGCCGCCGGTACCGCCGCGAGGTAGGCCGCGTAAGCATTGTTAAGTGTGTTATGTATATCGGCCGTGCGGCCCGCGAGCGGCTCCATCTGGGTATGGCCGAAGAGGCCGCCGGTTTTAACGCTGTGCTCAAAAAGCGAATCGTACTGTGCGGTTATATCGCTTATTTGATCCTGCGTAAGTCCGCCGGGGGCGGGCGTTACGTTGTTGTTGCCCGAAAGTATTTGGAGTATTTCGGTCGTTGCGGCCGGCCCGATGGGACCGGTGCTTTCGCCGGCTTCGAGCGATTCTGACGGATGCACGCTGTTACCCGGGCCGGCCTGCGGGCCGGAGGGAATTTGCACTTCGGGCAATGGCAGCGGCAAGGCATGGGCCAAGTTGGTGTTGGCCACCGTCACCACCGACGTATTGCCGTTGTTAGTATAAATTACCAAGCCGGCAGTGCCTGCATTACCGCCCCCCACTGTGCCGCCAGTTCCGGTGCCACTGCCGCCGGCAGATCCGCCCGCGCCGGCAATCGTTCCGGTAGAGGCGACGGCCACATTATTAACCACACCGCCACCGCCGTCGCCGAGCAGCCCAGGGTTTCCTCCTCCCCCGCCGGCATTGATCGCAGCCGCCGTGCCGCT
>JABEVB010000244.1 GCA_013044165.1 Phycisphaerales bacterium | reverse complement strand
GCTTACGTTGGCCAGGGCCATCACTTTGTCTATGTAGCCGCCGGGCGTTTGCTCGGCGAAATATTTGCGATAGCCCGCCAGCGATTTTTCGTTGGGGTCCAGACCCAGGCTTTTAAGCGTTTGCAGTACGCCCCGGCACGCTTCGCTTAAGGGCGTGCGATCCACAAAAAGCTCGCGCCATATCAGATCCGCCTGATCGCACTTACTCATCCGCCAGAACTCTTCGTAACTGGGCCTTCCCGGCGGCGTTACTCTAAAAAGCTCCGCCACCAGGTAATGGTAAGTCACCAGCTCATCCACACCCCACAGCAGCAGACCGTCAGGGTCGCCAACCCCACCCTTGCCGCCCAGCGGTGTGCCAAAGCCGGGCGGGTACAGGTGCGTGTGCATATCCACAATACTTTGCTTGCCCAGCACGCGGCGTACCGCTGCGGCAATGTTACCGGGGCTAAGCGTGGCGGCATCAGACATACAAAAACATCTCCCAAATGCGTCGCTCGCGGCTTACTGCGTTACAGCACCCCCGCATGCCGGCCCAACAAGCTGGGCATATTTGGCCAAGACCCCATGCGGGTACATGCCGGCCTTGGGCTTCCACGCGGCACGGCGCTTGGCAAGCTCGGCATCCGAGAGTTCAACATCAATGGTGCCGGCGGCGGCATCCACCCGCACAATATCCCCTTCCTGCAGAAGGCCAATAGGCCCGCCAACCTGCGCTTCGGGGCCGACGTGGCCAATGCACAAACCGCGTGTGCCGCCGCTGAAGCGGCCATCCGTAATCAGGCAGGTATCGTAACCAAGGCCCTGGCCGACAATGGCCGCGGTAACCGCGAGCATTTCGCGCATGCCGGGGCCGCCCTTCGGGCCTTCGTAGCGAATAATGACCACATCACCCTTTTTAATTTTGAGCGCCTGCACCGCAGCCATGGCTTCGCCTTCGCTGTTAAACACGCGGGCCGGCCCACGATGCTGCAGCTTTTTAACCCCGGTGGTTTTAATCACGCAGCCCTCGGGGGCGAGGTTGCCGCGCAAAATCTTCAGGCCGCCGTGCGGGCTTATGGCCTTTTCAATCGGGAGCACCACATCCTGCCCGGTGGGCAGCACAACACCCTTGAGGTTTTCCGCTATGGTTTTGCCCGTCACCGTCAGGCAATCGCCATGCAAAAGCTTATTGTCGAGCAGCACCTTCATAATGACCGGTATGCCGCCCACACGGTATACGTCCAGCGCCACATAGCGCCCGCCGGGCTTGAGGTCGGCAATGGTGGGCGTGCGGGCGCTGATGCGGTCAATCTCGTCGAGCGAAAGCTTAATGCCGACTTCATGCGCAATGGCCGGCAGGTGCAGCGCAATATTCGTGCTGCCCCCGGTGGCCGCGGCGATGGCCACGGCATTTTCAAATGCTTCGCGCGTGAGTATTTGTTTGGGCCTCACATCTTTTTCGAGCAATTGCATCACCGTGCGGCCGCATTCGCGGGCGTAGTTGTCGCGGCTGGTTTCGACCGCCGGCGGCGAGCCTGATCCGGGCAGCGCCATGCCCAGCGCTTCGGCAACGCACGCCATGGTGTTGGCCGTAAACTGCCCGCCGCACGACCCGGCCGACGGGCACGCGCTGCATTCAAGTTCGTACAGTTCGGCATCGGTCATCTTGCCTGCGGCATGAGCGCCCACGCCTTCATAAACATCCACGATGGTAACATCGCGTCCCTGAAACTTGCCCGGCAATATCGTGCCACCATACAAAAACACGCTGGGTAAATTGAGCCGCGCCATGGCCATAAGCGTGCCCGGCAGCGATTTATCGCAGCCTGCAAGCCCCACAAGGCCATCGTAGCGGTGCGCGTGCATCATGAGTTCAATAGAGTCGGCGATAACCTCGCGCGAAACCAGCGAGGCCTTCATGCCCTCATGGCCCATCGCAATGCCATCGGATACGGCAATGGTTACAAACTCACGCGGAGTGCCGCCCGCTTCTTTAACGCCTTCTTTTGCCGCCTTGGCCTGCCGGTCGAGCGTTATATTGCACGGCGTGGCCTCGTTCCACGTGCTGGCGATGCCGACCCATGGCTTATGGATGTCGGCATCGGTAAGGCCCATCGAGCGAAAAAACGCCCGTTGCGGCGCACGGTCAAAACCTTCGGTTACTTCGGTACTGCGGGGACGATTCACGGTATGTTCTCCTACACCAGCCGGCGCTATCAGTCAGCCCGGCAAAGCGGTAAGCATACGGCGCTGGGAATAAAATTTCACTCCCTTGACCCAACCCATGCCGGCAACGCCCATCACCAGCGCCCGGGCGCTGCCTGTTACCTGCTTTGCTGCACTCAAATGCAGCAGCGTATAACACACAAATATTCTCGCGTCCGCAGGCCGCAGCTCAACGGCGGGTGCTTACCGCCCATTTAGGCCACCACCCATTGGCCACAGTTGCGACCGCTGCGTGGTTTCGCCGGCGGCGACATGTAGGCAGGATTGGCACGGTCTTGTTTCAACCGACAGGCAACTTCACCTCGTTACCTCGTTGTGGTGCGGGCTTCCAGCCTGCCCGGCAAACCTCCTTCATCATCCGGTACTCTCGTTGTAGAAAAAAGACCGCAGCGAGCCTGACCGGTGCAACAAGCCAGACATGGCAAAACCACAATATTTTTCATATTAGCGAAAATACCCATTTCAAGCTAATAGTTGCAACAGTACCCGCTGCTTTGCCGTTAAAATAGTATGCGGCTTAGTTTGGCCAATCGCAGCACCGCTGTGCGGCGCTCGCTACCCCCGTGCATTTGCCGCCGGGCAGACAAAAAGGATGGTGCTCTCATGCGTATCAGTTGGCACAAAAAAATCGTCGCTTGTTTGGCCGTAACATTGGGCGCTATTGGTTTGGCCATCCCAGCGCTGGGCGCATGGCAAAACCCAAAAGCCTGGGTGCCGCCTCGCGCACATCACGTTCGCATGGCCGGCGGCGAAAGCACCGCTCCGCTGCCTCTGCCGGCAACACCGCAGCGCCGCAGCGAGCATAAGCGCAAACCCGCGCCCCCCGCGCTCATCGGCATGATTAACCTCAACGTCATTGCCCATCATAAAGTTTCCAACTACCCGACTGAAACCATAGACATCGAAACCCTCATGCACTGGACCAACGCGCAGCTTAGCCTGCACTATCGCTATGTGCAGGTAGATTTGTCGCGTTTCAGTTGGAGCCCCACCCAACTCCCCGTCCTCTACCTCACCGGCTGGACCCCACTGCCGCAGTTCAGCCCCGAAATTATGGCCAAGCTGCGCGGCTACATTACCGCCGGCGGCACGCTGCTCGTAAATGCCAGTTGCGGGCGGCCCGAGTTTAACAACAGCTTTGCCGCCTTTGAACATCAGCTTTTTCCAAACCGCCCCATGGCCGCTCTGCCTCTCGACGATCCGATGTATCACTGCCTTAACCGCATCAGCTCCATGCGCGTGCGCAAAAGCGATGGCCCCTGGAAAGAAATCCCCCCCTACCTTGAAGTTATGTACATGGGCTGCCGGGCGGGCATTATCTTTTCGCCGGTGGACATGAGCTGGGGCTGGAGCGCTGCCAAACGCCCCATCAAGGGCGGCATCTTGTACGATCAGGGCGATGCCCTGCGCCTCGGGGCCAATATTCTTACCTATGTGCTGGCCAACTACCAATATGCGCGCGCGTTTGAAATTCAAAAAATCTATCAGCAATCACGCATCGCCACACGCGACCAGTTGGTGATTGCCCAGGTTGAAAACAACGGCGATTGGAACCCCACGCCGCACGGCCTGCCTAACCTGCTTAAGTTCATTGACACCAATTCCACCATGAGCGTGCAGTTTAAACGTAAAAAGATTTCGCTCGACAGTCTTTCCGTCGGGCAGTATCCCATTTTGTACATGACGGGCCTGCGCAACTTTGCCTGGACCCCCGCCGAGATGCAGCGGCTGCACAACTATCTCCACGCCGGCGGCAAACTCGTGGTGGATGACGCCATGGGCGCAAGCCAGTTTGACACCGCCTTTCGCGACCAAATCGCCAAGGTGCTCCCGCAGCATAAGCTCCAGATGATGCCATTGAGTTCGCCCGTGTACAACGACGTTTTCAAAATCACCAGTGTCAACTATTCGCCCGTGGTGGCGTCGGCCGATCCCAACCTGCACGCCCCCGTGCTCGAAGCCATTATGATTGATGGCTCACCAGCCGTCATTTACAGCCGTATCTCGCTTTCCAACGGCTGGGAAGACCTGCCCAACCCCTATGCCAAGGCGTATGCCACGACCGACGCCCTGAAGCTCGGCACCAATATTCTGGTCTACTGCACGCTCAACTGAAGCAGCTTGCCAAGGCCGGCGGCCCTTAACGTAGCCACCGGCTTGCCGTTGGTAAGCCACCTGCAACCCAACGCGCGTCTTGCGTCCCCCGCGCAGGCAGTTATGCCCGCACCCGCGGTATACGGGCCTGTGACAGGTTCCGCCAAATGCCAGGGATGGGAAAATATTCAGGAACCGGGCCTCACGAACCGCCTTGGGCGTAACAGCACCGCTCGGTGAACTTGGCGGCCAAAAAAACATCGCCCATCGCCCCAATAAAAATATCTTTGTGCCTTCGCCCCCCTTTGT
>JABEVB010000243.1 GCA_013044165.1 Phycisphaerales bacterium | reverse complement strand
GCTACAACATCGGTGGCGGCGAAAATCCGAAGTATCACTTCATGCAGAGCCGGGCGGCAATTCCCGGCTTTATGCCGCGGCCGCAGCAGTGGGATTGGTCTGCGGACAAGAATCAGTTGCAGGTGCTGCGCGACGCCATGGGTATGGGCGTTAATATTGTCGAAGGCTTTTCCAATTCACCGCCTTACTGGATGACAATTTCCGGAAGTGTGACCGGCGCCCCGAACGGAAGCGATAATCTCGCGGCAAAGTTTTATCGTGATTTTGCCCGGTACCTTGTGCGGGTGACGCAGCATTTTCATCAGGTGCTGTCTATCAACTTCCGTACGCTTGAGCCGCTGAATGAACCCAGCAGTAGCTGGTGGCGTTTTGGCGGCCGACAGGAAGGTTGCCATTTTGGCTGGCCGGCGCAGCAGAAAATAATCGCTCTGGTGGGTGCGGGCCTGCGTGAGCTGGGCCTCGCAACTACCGTGGCCGCACCCGATGAAAACACCATTGATGGAACGCTGGCCGCGGTGAATGCCTACAGCCCGGCAGCGCAGGCGGTGCTGAGCCAAATCAACACGCACAGCTACGGCGGCAGTGCACGCTCCGCGTTGCGCCAGGCCGCCGCCCGGCTCGGCAAGCGGCTGGTGATGTCGGAATATGGGGACAACGACGCCAGTGGCATGACCATGGCCAGGCGAATAGTGCTGGACATGCGCGAACTCCGGCCAACCGCCTGGATTTACTGGCAGGCTATTGATGGCGGGGGCTGGGGGTTCATGCGAAATGCATCAAATGGTCCGAATATGGATATGCCATTCAATAAAAAATATTACGTCATGATGCAGTTCAGCCGTTACATACGGCCGGGTTTTCGCTTCTTGGGTATTGACGATGACCGTTCCATCGCCGCATGGCATCCTGCTTCCCGGCGGCTCGTGGTGGTAACAGTGAATGCCGACGTGGCCGATCACACCATGGAATTGCAATTGAATAATTTTACTCGTTATGGTGCGTCGGCCCAGATGATTCGCACATCCTCTGCAGAAAATGTCCGCATCTTAAAGCCTGTGCCGATAAAGACCCGCAAACTTGTGCTGTACGCCAAAGCCCAATCCGTTACCACCTGGCTGGTGCATAACTGCGTGCCGATCGGTGCATGAATTGTTCCTGGTACGTGGAGGGTGCGGCGCAGATCGTTCGCGTGGCCGAAACTGCGTTGTGTTGCGCTGGGTCAATTCACACAACCTACTACAACAGCGCTACAACAACAGCTTGTTGAGTCCACAACACGCTGATGGCCGACCGCTGCTGCAGCTTTGAGCTATTTGAGTGTGTTGGGCCGGGCGGCCTGCCGCACCAAAACCGTCCGGAATATGTTAACCCAACCTTCGCACTTCGGCCCCGACAACCGCATTATCTTGCAAATATGGCTGAAACATTGTCGGAAGTTCCGGAGATCGAACGCAAAGTGTGACGGTTGGGTTAAAGCGGTCATCTCGTTGCGAGTATAGCGGCAAAAATATGTCGTGCAATGGCAGAATATTTTACGCCTAACGGCAGATGGATTGTGTTATACTCAAACTATCGTCCGCACCAGTTAGGATGATGCGCAGGATTTGGATGTAAATGAACGGTGCGGATCCCAAATAGCGCATTGAAATGGGCCGCAATGGTTTTTGGGGTTCAACATGGTGTTGAACCCGCCACGCGACCCGATGTTTTGGTTTAGCCTCGTCTCGCACTTTTTACGTGAGAGCAGGCGATCTGCGGAGGAATTTTTATGTTGAATCGTTCATTGGCCGTTCTGAGCATGGGGTTGGCTGCTGGAGTGGTTGCAACTCTGACGGGAAGCACTCTTCAGGCTGATACCATGAATGATGTCGGTCCATCACTGAATTCGCTTACCGGTAACCAAGTTCAAATTGCCTACAACCCAACCAATGGGAAGGGGTATTCAAGTGCTGGTACGTTGGATTATTACAATAATAACAATGTAGGCAATACATTCACGACTGGCACCAACCCGGCTGGCTACAGCCTTGATTCTATCAGTGTATGGGACCAATGGGAGCAGAGTTCTGGCTTCGCCAATGGCAACATTATCAGTATGAAGGTATTTAAACCAGGGGCCGGTTCAACACTTTTCACTGGCACTGCAACCGTAGGTACTGCCCCTGCCCTCAATGGGAGCGGCTGGATGACCTATACATTTGCATCCGGTCCAACACTTTCGGCTAACACGCTTTATGCCTATTCGCTGAATACAAACCATGGCTATAGTGCATTGGGCCTGACTGTAGGGGATGGCAGCACCTATGGCTCAGGGACCGCCAGCGAGCAACTTGCGACATTTTCCTCCGGTTCCCCCGGCACCACACCGACGTATTGGACCGGTGCGGGTTGGGGCAGCGCTCCCGCCGCTACTTCGGTGTTGCTTACTCATGGTTATACTGACAATGCTGAATTTCAGGTGGTTGGCACACTAGCGCCCGAACCGACTAGTTTGAGTTTGCTCGGCGTCGGAGCATTGGCGCTGCTGCTTGCAAAACGCTCGCGGTGCCCTCGCCCCACAAGCGACTGATTATGTGGTTTGCCGGAGCAAGTTTCTATGAAAAAAAACAGGGAAGATTGCCCGGCTTCACCCTCGTTGAACTGCTCGTGGTCATCGGCATCATTGCTATTCTAATGGCCTTGCTTCTCCCAGCACTGAGCCGAGCGAAAGCGCTCGCCATGAGCACGTTTTGCTCGTCGAACCTGCGGCAACTCGGAATGGCATACTTCGAGTATGGCGGTGCCAACCAGAATAAGAGCGTTGCCTACGGCGCCGACTTCCCATGGCTTAACAGCAACGTGGGGCAATCTTACAACATGGGTTGGCCGCGCTTACTCTCGGCGTATCTCACGTCGCAGCAACCACAGTTTTATTCGCCCTCGCAAGTGATGGTAGAACCGCCGGCAGCGCTGGCCGTATTAACTTGCCCATCAACTTTCGCCGTTAGCAATATTCCCGGATCATGGGGACCCGGCTCAGCTGCTTACGCCTGGCGCCAATGGGATAACGGCGCTTCGCCGCAAGGTGGCTGGATCGCCAGTTACGGCATGAACGGCTGGATGTACAGAGCCACCGATAATGCCAATCAGGGACTCTACAGCTATGTCTTGCCCGATGGCACCACCTCTGGTGGGATCGGCTCGTCAACTTACTTCTGGCAGAGCCTGCAAGCCAATGGTTCCACCCCGCTCTTTGGGGACTGCGTCTGGATTGACAGCTTCCCTGTTTGGACCGACCCGATTCCCGCAACCTATACCGGCGATGACGCCGCCAACATGCCAAGTCCTTTCCCGCAGCCGGGTGGCAACGGAATGATGCAGGCCTTTTGCATTGACCGGCACCAACGGGCCATCAATATGGCTTTTGCCGATGGCCATGTTGAACATGTATCACTCGCCGATCTCTGGAAACTCAACTGGACCCCCAATTGGATTCCAAAAAGCGTGAACCTGCATTGATGCTCTGCCTCGAGGCCGCGCCAGTTCTTCATGAGGGCCATACGCTCCATGCGGGACAGAAAATTTGCGCTGACTTTTCTGTTTGTGGCCACGGCGGGCCGCCGAAGTGAGTGTTCGCAATAGCCAACACGCAAGGCCTCCACCGGGCGAGGAAGTACCAGGTTTTACCGCGATGCGCGTCGTGCGGCGGCATAAATCCGAAATAACGGATCAGCGCATCACACGGTGCTGATTTCGGTACTCGCGCGGCGTACGGCCCTCCACCAGACGAAAAAACTTTGCCATCCGCTCCGGGCCGGAAAAGCCTGATTTTTTAGCCACCGCGGGCATCTGCAGGTCGGTATCGCGCAGAAGAGTTTTGGCGTGTTCAAGTCGCACGCGGCGTATTTCCGCCTGCATTCCGCGGCCAACAAGTTTTCGAAAACGCCGTTCGAGTGTTCGACGCGACGCCGGTATGGCCGCCAGCACGTGATCCACGGAAAGCCCGCGTGTGGCCGCAGAGCGAATCAGCCGTAAGGCCTCGACAACATCGGCATCGTCAATAGCCATAAATTCGGTGGAACGGCGCACCACAACGCCGCGCGGCGGCACCAGCACCGCTTGCTTCGGCGGCGCGTCGCCCGCCATCATGCGGCTCAGCAGCGCTGCCGCTTCGTAACCGATGCGCTCTGCGTCAATGCGAACGCTCGACATTGGCGGGCGCGCCAGTTCGCAGAGCAGTGTGTCGTTGTCAACACCAATAATCAAGGCGTCTTCGGGCACCCGAATTCCGGTCAGGCTGCACGCATCAGTGAGCCGCAAAGCCCAATGATCGTTCACCCCGAACAAACCCATCGGTCGCTCCTGTCGCGCCACCCATGCACGGAGACTTTCATCAGAGGCGGACCAGCTTATTGAAGACCAACTCCCATGCTTGCCGGGGTGCTCCGGCATAGCGAGCGTTTCGCAGGCATAGCCCTGCTCGCGCAGGTGCTCGGTAAATCCTTTGGCGCGCAGTTGTGCCCAGGGCCACTGCAATGCCCCGACCACGGCAAAACGGCGTATGCCGCGTTCGAGTAAATGGGCAGCCGCTTCCCGGCCTACCGCGACATCGTCGGCCAGCACCCGCGGGAATCCGAAACCTGTGAACCAGTTATAGGTATCCACCACAGGGATGCGTGTATGCGCCAAGGCGGCGCCGCCGGCCCGGTTCAGGAACCCGGCGATTACCCCATCGGGTGGGTCGTGACGCAGCACCCGGCCCGCCAGTGCCACCGGCGGTGCGCCAACGCACGACCAGTTGCCCGCAGTGTCGGCAAAGCGCCGAATGCCACGGAGCACATCAATCGCATAGGCCCCTACGCGGTCAAACAGCAAGACAACCTTTTTCTGAGTCGGCGCGGCTAAAACTGTCATAATCTTGTAAGTATAGCGGAAAAGCGTTGTCGTGCAATGGCATAATATGTTACGTTTAACGGCAGGGCCTGTGACAGGTTCCGCCAAATGCCAGGGACGGGAAAATATTCAGGAACCGGGCCGCACGAAGGGCATTGGGCGTAATAGCACCACTTTGTGGCCG
>JABEVB010000242.1 GCA_013044165.1 Phycisphaerales bacterium | reverse complement strand
TCGGCTATGCATAAAACATATTTTTTAAGGCCAGGCACATACGTCATCGCACTGTTGCCCAAGTGATTTTGCCATTCCAGCATCGGCTTTAATTGCGAGAAATTCCGCGACCATACCGGACGATTATGGCTGTCGTAGCCGGCAAAGAACTCGTATTGCGTTACGTCGTTGATGGTTTCGGGCGTTGGCTTTACGCGGGCCAAATAGATCGCGTCACCGCTAAGCCAACTTACCGCGCCCATTCGTGGATGCGGAATGCCCGGTGCACGTCCATGACCCACCATATACGCCATACCATCGGGTGAATACTGCATGTTTTTGCCGAAATCAACAACATGCAGCACGCTGAACTTGGCCAACGGCAATCCGGGAATCATCTCGAATAATGCAGCACCAGGAGCATTACCGAGAAACTGCTTTACTGTGGTACGGGTTTTAACAAGCTTATGAAGCGCCGGCCCGCAGTTTCCAACATCCTGCACAAACAACGGGTCCCAAGGCGTGTGTGGGCATGGGGTCCAGGTTTTGCCCAGATCGCGTGAATATTCAAACCCCACAAAGGGACCCAGCCACGCCCAGTTGCAGCCCATACCCTTATACGTCCGCCAACCAATGTCAACACAATATGTTCCCGTGTACCATACGCCATCGTGCACCAGATTTGCGCACGGATAGCGTCCGCCCCACGGTGCTGCCGACGATTTATACAACCCCAACGCCTCAACTTTCAGGTTCATGGGGTTATCGCCGCGAATGCAAGCCAACCCCGTGTCGGCACGAGGCCCCATGCCACAGTTGACGTGAATACTGCCACCTCCCGGCAGCGGCGCATTGCCATCGGCAAATGGACTATACAAGTTGCCATCCGACGCCCATGACGGATACCACGTATCGGCATTGGCATATTGATGATGCTGACCGGTAAATCGCAATCCCGTCATCGTAGTTGACGGTGCAAACGGACAACCGGCTGGCGGTTGCGACGGCCAAACACCGGGATACGCCGGCAGGCTGTCTTTTGCTGCAGCAATGCTCCATGGCACGCTTGCAGCGGCTACAGCCACACCGGCTTTGAGAAAATTGCGACGACTTGTCATGGCATGACCTCCAAATAATGTCTGAACTTCCCTGTTGCTTTCACATCATTTATCAGCAGGCAGTAGCGCGGCCCCATCAGGCCGCTTTCTGCTGCAAACCGCCCGAAGGCACTGGCAAACAAATTCCGCTGATTGATATATTTCTCAATGCGACAAATATTAGCAGAGCTGATCTTTATTTGCTGCCGCATTGAAACCTCATCGAACACAGCCGATAAATTGCGGGATACGTGCCCTTTAGAATAACTGCATCGCCGCGGGTTCGTCAATGCTAAAACTAGACGCAAGCGCAACGTTGCGCCATAAAACCCACGACACATCGCCCAGCAGGCTCTCCCACTTACCCTCCGCTCGCGCTCGCGCTGGCGGCGAATACGTTGGTCTCAATTCGCTTTGGCGGGCGTACCGGACGATTGCGTCACGAACAAACGCTTGAGAATATCATCGGCCGCAAGCTGCTCGCCGCTTAATGCCATGGCCAGCAACTCGCCGCCTAGAATATCAGGTGCAATAATAATGTCTGGCGTGACACGCCTCACCCGTGCGAGATTTTTGCTGTTTTTTACCGCGGCAACTGTTTTGGCCGAGCCACCAACCTCTTTGGCGGCCATCACAATGAAGGCATTTTCGCTGTCGTCGGCACGCAGCGCCAAAATAGCCAGAGCATCCGCTGCACCGGCATTTCGCAGCACCTCAACATCCGATGCATCGCCCACCAGCAGGTCCCCGGCATCCATCCACATGGCCTCGGGCTGTTGCGGCACAATAACAGTTACCGGCATACGACGCGACTTTAGCTCACGATATGTGTTATGAACCAACGCGTTGTCGCCCGCAATAATGTAGTGATCTTTTTTCACGGCCTGTTTCTCTCCTGAAAGCAGTTTGCCTATGCGGCTGTTCACCAACGGCACAATAACCGCCGACAGCGAGGTTGCAAACACCGTAATGCCCAGCACAATTACCGAAACAACAAACAGACGCGCATCATCGCTTTTGGGAACAATGTCGCCGTAGCCGACGGTCGAAAGTGTTACCGCTGAAAAATACAGGGCGGTCGTAAGCGTTTTTACCGGCGGCGAAAACCCCTTACCAAGAATAAATGTTCCCAAAACCGCGTAGCCCAGCAGCAGCAGAATGCTTATAACCGAAAACATCGTGCCGGCGGCAACGCTGGAACGCGCAAAGCCACGATGAAAGTAGAGCAGCCCTACCATCAACACCAGATTGTAGAAAGCCAAAAAGCTCCATCGCATACCCGTTCGGTGCAGCACCAGCGCCAGCGCCGCCGCCGACAGCAGCAACGCCACGACCCAGGCAAAGCGCGATCGTATCGCCAAACCGCCAGCCATCAGCAGCATCACAGTCCCCACGATGGTTTGTGGTATGCCGCTGACGCCATGCCATGCGGAGAGTTGCGTAAGCGTGAGCACCGGCTTGGTCGTCAGCAACTGACCAAACTTGGGTGCAAGCAGGTCCAGGCCGCGAACAAGGTTAAACAAGCCCAGCAAGCCCACGCCAAGCGCCGCCAGCAAATGCGGAAACCAAACATGCAGGAACGTAACCTGCTTAAACCGCACGAAAGCCCGCCGCAGTGGCGAACCTGCTGGCGGTACAAACTTGCGCAACGAAATAGTCATGCCGAGGTTCCCAATCGTAGTGAGCTTGGAGAATACCACAGGGCAGCAAGGCCGCAAAGCATGTGGTAGCGTTCAGACAGGCCAATCGCTCCACCAACCCGAAACGACTCACCACTGCAGTCCAACAGACACGTCATCCACAGCGGTCTTGCCTTTAAACCTCGCCAAATACATTGCAAGGCTAAAGAAGAGCAAAAACCCATTTTTCGTAAGTCACATAAAATACCAACCAGCCCGCCCCCTCAAAACAAAAAAGGGAATGGTTAACGCTCGCATAGCGTCGTCTTTTGGCTTTGCAGGGCATTCATCAGATGCCATGCCTTTAAAAAACGAGTTAAGACCTTATTCGCTGGCGTGCAACCAACGCCCGACCACGCCCGCAATAATGCCGCCGATAATTGGCGCCACCCAAAACAGCCATAGCTGTCCCACGTAGCCGTGGCCGGCAATAAGAGCCGGGCCGGTACTGCGGGCGGGGTTTACCGAGGTGTTGTCCACAGGAATCATAATCAGGTGTATCAGTGTGAGGCACAAGCCAATCGCCACGCCCGCAAAACCTGCCGGGGCCTTGGCGGATGTCGCACCTAAAATCACGCTGACAAAAAAGAACGTGCAGATTATTTCGCCAACCAGCGCCGCCAGCATCGTGTAGTGCCCCGGGCTAAGGCTTCCGTAGCCGTTGGAGGCAAACCCGCCGACTGTAAAGTCAGGCTTGCCGCTGGCGATCGCATACAGTGCCCCCGCCGCCGCAATGGCCGCCACAACCTGCGTCACAATGTACGGAACTACATCGCCCCCTTTGGTGCGCCCCGCCACCCAAAGCCCCACGGTAATAGCCGGGTTAAAATGCCCGCCAGAAATATACCCCACCGCGTAAATGCCGGTCAGAACCGTAAGACCAAACGCAAGTGCCACTCCGGCAAATCCAATGCCTAAATGCGGAAACGCCGCCGATAGTAGCGCCGCCCCACAACCGCCAAATACCAGCCAAAATGTTCCCAAAAACTCTGCAACCAGCTTACGTCCCATGATGACTTCCTTCCAAAATCATGCCATGCCACCGGTGCCCGCGGCACCCGCATTCGTGGCTCGTTTTCCGCCAATACGCTACCCGCCCGCAATCGCTCTGACAACCAGAGGTGATTCGCACGCAGCCAGCGGACGCGGCCATTTTTTCGGCCGGCCCTGGGATCAAGCCGAGTTGATTGGCCTCTGCGGCCGCTTTTGCTCAGTACAAGGCATGCGGCCTGCCTCGCTCTCATGCCAAGCGCAGACTCCCACACTCAAGCGGATACAGCCAAGATGCCTGCGTTACCAGCGAGGCCGACGGTTCGGCACGGGAGCAGAGCACAGCGCGCGTAGCTATTTGCCAAACCATTCTTGCCGCAGTCTCTATGTCATAAAGACTCTATGGCAGTATCAGCATTGCGTCGCCATAGCTGTAAAAGCGGTAGCATTCTCTAATCGCCTCTTGATAAATAGCTTTAAGCCGCGGCAAACCCGTTAAAGCGCCCACCAGAGCCAGCAACGTACTTCGAGGCAGATGAAAATTGGTAATAAGGGCATCCGTCAGCTTGAATTCAAAACCGGGTTGAATCAACAAATCGGTCGTGCCCGCAATGGCTTTTTCCTCACCGCTGATCGAGCCATTAAGAATCGTCGCCGCAGTGGTTTCAAGCGTGCGCACCGCGGTGGTACCGACGACTACTACTCGACCGCCGCCGGCTCGCTGCTTGGCAATGCGCCGGGCCGTCGCCGCCGGCACAATGTAGCTTTCGCAGTGCATTTTATGGGCGTTAAGATCATCCGTCTGTACCGGCAGAAAGGTGCCCAATCCAACATGCAAGGTTACAAATGTACGGTCAATCTGGTGTGCCGCCAAAGCAGCCAGCAGTTCCGGGGTAAAGTGAAGCCCCGCCGTGGGCGCCGCCAGTGAACCCGCATCGCTCGCGTAAACGGTTTGATAGCGCACCGAATCGTCTACACCCACAGCGCCGCCGGCAACCTCGTTGGCGCGGGCATGCTCTATATACGGCGGTAAGGGCGTCTCACCAATGGCCTCCAGCAAGCTTGCCGCGTCGGCCGCAGGCTCAACGGCAAGCTGCCATTCCCCCGCTTCGCATCGCACAACCCTGAATACAACATCGCGAGCCTGCCATGGTTTGGTTGCCCGCAGCACCGCGCCCGGCTTAAGCCGTCCGCGCGACCGCAACAAAACCTGCCACAGCCCCACCTTCAGTTCTTTCACAAACAGCCCACTCACCGCCCCACCCGTACTTTTGTGCAGTTGCAGCTTGGCAGGCAGCACCCTCGTATTGTTGGCGACCAGCAAGTCACCGGGCTTGAGCAGAGTTGGCAAATCCAAAAACACGCGATGCTCGACCACATCAGCCGCGCGGCGGTACACCAACAGCCGACTTGCGTCACGCGGCGTAACGGGTTCACGTGCGATAAGCGATGGCGGCAACTCGTAATCAAGCTCATCGGTTTTCATGAGAGCAGAGCCTTGCGAGTCTTGCGCCCCCCTGCGCCCTGACGCAGGCGGCGAGGCTCCGCATCTGCAGGCTCTGTTGGCAGAGGAGCCTCCAGCAGTTTTCGCACAATCTCTTCCGCTGCATTGGGGCGGCATAAATAATCGGTGGCTCTCTGCATGGCCTGCAGCTTGGCGGGGTTGCTCATGAGCGATTCGAGCTTCCAGGCAAGCGCCGGCAGGTTATTACATCGAATGGCCATGCCAAGTTCCAGTAGATGATCGCTGTTGCGCTCCTCCTGCCCCGGTATCGGGTTGACAATGCACATCGGCAAATGGCGGGCCATCGCTTCGCTGGTGGTCAAGCCGCCCGGTTTGCCCAGCAATATGTCGGCCGCGGCCATATATTCGTCCATGCGATTGGTAAAACCCACAGCGTGCAGCCGCACAGGACCGGCGTGACCAACGTCGCGCACCATGCGATCCAGCTTGGTTTTAAGCACCTCACTCCGACCCGCAATCACCACAATTTGCACCGGCACTTTAATCGTCAGCAACTGCCTGATCAGCAGTTCCACCGGCCCCACACCAAAGCCCCCTGCTGACACCAAAACCGTAAACAACCTGGGGTCCAGAGACAACGCCTCTCTCGCGGCCTGACGGTCCAGTGCGCGGGCGAATGGCGCCATCACTGGAATGCCCGAGACGCTGACCGAATCGGGTGCAATGCCCAGCGCCATCAAATGCTGCCGCGTTTCCTCCAGCGCCACAAAATAATGCAGGTACGATCGCGCCAGCCACATGGCGTGGCAGTCAAGATCGGTCACGACGATCGCCGGCTTTACCGGAATTTTGCGCTTTTCATACAACCAGGCCACCAATACCGCCGGCGTAAAGTGCGTGCATATGATCACGTCAGGCTTAAAGGCGGTAGCCGCCCTTAAGAATGGCCCGGCATTAAACTTTTCGAAGGCGAGGCGCAGCTTCTCATTTTTCCAGGGCGTATCCGTTTTGTCGTAAATCCAGCCGAGCATTTTTGGCGCTTTGTTGATCAGGTCCAGATACACCTGCGAATACAGATGCCGAAATATCGCCGTTGTGTAATGAAGCATATCCCAATGCTGCACCTCACCTACCCATGGATGCAGACGGCACTGTTGCAGCAGCGCTTCGGCCGCGCGCACATGCCCCGCACCGGCCGACGCCGAGAGTATCAGAACTTTTCTTGCTGGAGACATTTCCGCCATCGCTTTATCCATCAACTGTCGGGGCAAACGGCGCTTTCGCTCCGCGCCGACTCGCCGCTAAAGCTCAAGCATCGCATTGATCTTGGCCGCGCAAATAAAGTCATTTTGCGAAAGCCCGCCAATCGCATGCGTGCTCCAGCGAATGCGGCAGCGGCTGTAACCCACGTCCATGTCGGGATGATGATTTTCCATATTGGCCATCCAAGCCACCGCGTTGACAAAATCCATCGTTTGATAAAAATTCAAAAACTCAAACTCACGTACAAGCTCATCGCCTTCCAGACGCCAATCTGGCACCAGCGCAAGCATTGCCTTTATCTGCTGCGGAGTCATGGGCTTGGCACCCCCCTCGCAGGGCACACACGCTTTGGCGATCAACGCCTTAATACTCTTAGCCTTTGCCATGATTTAACCTCCAAAAACAGTCTGTCGGCAGTCTTCACCCAGCTCACCGCCAGCACCAATATACCCTAAGCAGGCGCGTGCAGGCATCTGAATAAGATTGGGGCAGCGCATAGGAGCCGTGTGGCATATGAACCTGTGCGCGACCCGGCGTACCCTGCGGTGAAACTCGCCGGCCGAGCAACCAACCGCCGAGGGCGCTGCGCGACGGATCACACCGCAGTGGGCGCAGGGTAACGCGGAGGCACGCGGCTGGGCCGCGAGAGCAGGTGAACAGGAGTAAGTTGTAAGTAGAGCACGTTGCGCGGGCCGCACACACGGCTGGCGGTGATGGAGCGTTGGTGCTGGTGGGCGAGTATTGTAGGCATGGCATGCTGAGGGAAGATTGGACTTCCTATGGTTTTGCACCGTTAGCAGTCGAACATAGTGCAACCGGGTCAGCGGGAACCGTTGCGGGGTGAATTGTGCAGACGGTGTCCGCACAGTTTGGTCACCGGCTGCCGACGCGACTTCCGTTGTCGCGGTCCGTTGCGGTAAAACGGCCGCAACGGCTCACGGGTTCCATGCCACCTGAACCCGGTGGCACTTTGTCGGTAACCGCGGGCATCCACTGCTCCGCCCTGCTTGTGTGCCCGTTTTCCAACCAATTTTTGTGCATCATCTTGCGAAAATCTGCCGGCGCCCCTTGCCGTGCGTAGCGTCACGCAACCTCTGGCCTTCCAAACCCTATCGGTTAGAATACCGTTCCCAGCCGTTCACGAGCGAGCGGCAGCGTTTCGAGTACCTCTTTGGTCTGTACGAAAGGCTAACGGCGCCCTTGGTGCCTGCGGCTGGCAAGGCTACGCGCCATTCCGGAAAGCTGGGGCGAACGACCCGGCTGGCGGGGCCCTAGCGTAGTGTCTCAAGCAGATGGCATCTTATGCGTTGCCGAGCTTCAATTGCAAAGCAGTGGTGCTGGCACCAAATGGGCCGCGATCACGCCTTTGGTACAACGCTTTAATTTTGAGACACTACACCAGCTACGAGCCCTGAACCATTGCCGTTTCCTATAGTGTCGAGTAAGCCGTGAGAGCTGGCTGGCCGACTTTATCGTGTAGCCAGACCTCAATTTTATCAAGATTCGTGATTTGTTTAGCGACCTCGCATATCGTTGGAAGCGACTTCTCCGCGCCATCTCCGTAAACAAGGTAGATAGCGCGACCGTAGTGCGCCGTCCGGCGAAATTGGTTGAGCGTTTCAATGTCCTTCTTGATAGCCGATCGTCTCGCGTTTTGTGCTTTGATCTCAAAAATTGCGTAGTTTTGGTTCATGGTACCCGGCGCATGGACCAGAAAATCAGGTTTTGACCGGCCTGCCGCGCATGATTGCATAAGGGGATGCGCGACCTTATCTAGCTCGCCGTTAAGACGGTAGGAGCATGCCTCTGGGCTTGGCCAGCGAGTACGCACCTGGTGGTAGAGCTCGTAACAGTAGACCCGCTCTCGATAAATCTCGCCACGCTCGCAAACCGGCAAATGGAAATACTCGCTCCCGATTGCCGCAGTGGCTTCCTTAAATATCCGATCAAGCCAATTCATAATAGAACCCTTCCACGATTTGTCCCTAAAAGTTGTGCGGTTGTCGAGGATCTTACATTTCAGGCGCGGTCTTCAATCGCCTATGTTAACCAAATGAGCACCTACCGGCTCAAACGTTGGTTTAAATATTAGTTTGGACTTGTGGCGGGCTAAGTTTTTTTGTTTTTCCGTTGCTGCGGCGGCACCAAGCGCAAAAACGGCCCTTAGGAATGGGTCTGAAATTCCTAGCATATTATGCGAGGCCTCCTCGGAATGGCCGTCTTTTACCTCTTGGTATGCCAACCGATATATACCGTATGCGGCTGCGGAAGACTCCACAGGCAATGATTGTAAAAAGTTAATCGATTGTGGGTATTCATGGCGCTTAGCCAACAGCCGCGCGGCCAAAAAGGTAAGATTGCTATCACTCTGCGGAAGGGGCAAAGCCATAATTGTCTCTATAGCCTTTGGACTGTTCGACACAAGCTCATATACGTCGGTACTCTGGATTATGCTCTTTCCCCAAGGCTTGCCCTGAAGATGTCGTAGCGTACTCTTGATTTCGCCATAATAGCGCCGAAGGCTGCAATTGAACGGTGCACCGACGCATGCGAGCCGCGACCAGAAATCGTAATAATCCGGGGCTTCATAAGAAGAAGGCGACCATCCGGCATCGATTTGCCGATAGGCAGTCGCGCGAACGTCTGGGTTCGTAATCTTATCGCACATTGCAATAGCCAACTCCGCGTTTCCAGCGGCAAACTCTTCCAAAGCACATTTGCAGTAAACTGCGTCGTCGGTTTCCAATGATAGTTGCCACTTGCAGACTGTCCCGTTGGGGCCGACGTTTCGGTTATCTATGTAGTTTATGTACCATACCTTCCACTGTTTCACCTCTGAGGCAAGTTCCAACGCCCGTAGGATTACTTCTCCAACTCGTTTAGGTTCACAGCGTTCGAATAAAATATAAAGCAACGTTCCCAGTCGATATTCTGCGGGCAGCTTTCTCAACTCCTCCATAAATTTCGACCAGACGGCCTCCCGCGCCCACTTGCCAATTCCTGCGTCTTGATAACGCAACGTTGACAATACGTACCCAAGGGTCTGTATAGTGCCAAATATACGTGAGTTTTGATCAGATAGGCCCGGAAAAGTTTGTGGATTTCTCGTTGCCTGGTCTATAGCATCGCTGATAAATGCCCGTGCGGCCGAGATATCCCCCAGCCGCTCCGCCTCCTCAGCAGCCTGTAAGAGTGCTGGATAACCGTCTTCATACGCCCCCGGGCCAAAGTATAGCTGTTGCTCAATTCCTTGTACCCATGCAAGATTCGCCTGCGCCAGCGCCCTATTCTTCTGCAATAGTGCGGCTTCTGTGACACTATTAACCGCCTCGGCTCGCGTATTGACATCTGAAATACTGAGAGCAAGTTGTTGTGCGTTATGTAAATGCCCCAAGTTTGCAATCATTCTGACGGCTTCAAATGCCAGATCTTGGTTGTGCGCAGCGATCTTAAGAACCATTCGCCAGTTCCCTGCATCTGCATTTATAGCCAATAGTAATGAAGGCAACCACTTGCGGTTCCAACCGCCATTGGGCCCCGACATCTTGCGAAAATCACGTGTTGCGCTGGCTAACAGCAGGTGGAGGATGGCATTGGCTCTCTTGGGGTGTCCAGATAATGCGTATCGGCGCGCGACGTAATACAATATTTCGTCACGCATTGCTACTTTTGATTGCAACGCGATTGATTGATTTGGGCGTGGTCGGGGTAATAACGCAGCGGATTTTAATGCAAGTTTTAGCCAGTACCTACAATTCGGCAGCTTCGCGAATGCCACGGGTGCCGGTGGCACGCCAGGCTTAATTGGTAGCGGCTTGTTCGGGCGTATTGCTCCATTTGGGGTGTTGACTGATATCTCAAGAAGTGATCCATCGGCGCCGTGGATGCTGTGCTGAAGAAGATATGCCCCTTGAATGCCATCTGGTATAACCATATCCCATGGGCGCGTTCTGTCTTCAAACGCCGCAGTTATCATTGAGCTCTTATTGTCTAAAAAAAATATCGTACCACAACCATTTAACCCGCCCGCGCTCGTCAGCCCAAGAATTCCGGCCTTTAGGGAAATCATCCTCCCCAGCGGAAACACGCCGATTGGCGGCGAGAAATGCAAAATGATGTTTGGCTTTTTTTGGTTGATTTCTAGAAGTTCGCCGAAGCCAAACGAGCCGCCCGGGCAGACGAATACAGGATTGCCCTCGGGGTCAATGGTGAACCCATATGGGACTGGACCAAATGCGCCGCCAAAACGTGCGATAATCCGGAACATTCTGGTTCTTGGAGAGAATTGGAATGCCCAGGCAAGGGTGCCGTCAGTTGGGGTTTGCAACTCGGTCAGACCGAAGACTCGACCATCGTGCCCCAGTAGCAGCCCTTCGGATGAGAGTATGCCGGGCAATGGTTCCGACGGTGGGAGCTTTCCAATGTGTGGGTAATCATTGCGAAGCCACCCAGCTTCTTTAAATGATTTTATCGGTTGAATTGGTCTGTGTAAGCCAACTGAGAAGATTGCACCGTTGCGATATTCTCCGGTAAAGGAGCTCACGCCGAGTAATGCCCCCGCAACGCAACGTAAGCCACTGATGGTTCCTCCGGGGCGGTGGCCTTTGAACGCGAGCAACACGCGCGGCGCATCGTGGCGTGGGATGGCAATAACTTCTGCACGGGTTTTAGGAGATAACTCGTTGTGAGCAACATATATAGTTCCATCTACGGGGTCACATATAGCGGTACATAAGGGGGGTATTTTACAATCATTCTTAGCGATAACGGTAGAGCTGCTAATTCCGGTCGTCGGGTCTATTTTAAAAAGTTCTGTTGCAGTTCCGGGATCAATCGGATTCGGAAACGGGCGGTACGCCAAACCGTAAATGAGACCTTTGGGGCCACTAAAGAGGCCCGAGTTGAGGATGATCCACGGTTTCAGATCGGCAATGATGCGGACATGTTTGGTCTTTAAGTCCACTTCCATCACTCGGGATCCCGCCGCCGAATATAGTTTCTTTGCTATTGCCAAAATTGGCTTGCCCGCAGAAAAAAATACTTTGAAGTCCTTTTGTGTACCAATGGTAAAAACCTTTCTAAGGCTGATTTGCTCAGAGGCCGCGCTAGCATCCGCATGCTTAGCCGATCGTTCGCCTGCAGTATTTTTCTGCGGTCTCGCCTTTACGACAGGTGATATCCCACTGGAGGCCGCCGCAACCAGACTGCCTAAATGTGGAGTACGAATACCAATCACGTAAAATGTGCACGCCGGGCGGCCCCACCAGGCTGTCGGTTCGTAGTAGATCTGAGAAGCCCCTGCCGCAACAACTGGGTGTGGCAGATTAAATCGCATCGCGGCAAATTCTTGCGAGTTTCCCGAAAAGCTTGGCAGTGCAGCGACGACGATCTGGCCGCTTGCCGATAAGAAAAATGCCGTTCCAGTTCCTGCGGGGCCACCTGCTCGAGTGAATCCAGCAACTCCACCGCAAACCGAAAAAAGACCGCCATATGGAAATACCCCAATTGGCCCCGAAAAGTTTAACACTGTTGTGAGTGGACGTCCTGGCGCAGCCTGCTCAAGTCTCCCAAAGCCAAACGGTCCGCCCGGTATTTCAAAGACCATGGCACCATCCCCCGCCACCGCAAACGCTTGCGGCATATCCGCTGCGGCGCCGCTGAACCTGGCGATGATACGAAAGCGCTTCGTTTTCACAGAATACCGGAACGCCAAGGCAATCTTTCCGATACCCGTTGCAGTATGGAGAATTGAGAGTCCATAGAAATCGCCTCCGGGCCCTTTGGCAAGTGGCAATAAAAGTGAACCCGGCATTAACATCTCTGAAGGCAAAACCCCTAGATGCGGGAGGTTCTTCGTATTCCAACCAAAAGGCTGGAATCTCATCAATGTCGTCAGATGTCCGTTGGATCTAGCAGAAAATAATTTGCAGTTTAGTGGCCGTCCCTTATAGTCTGTTCCCTGCGAGGCAACGCCAAACACCTCATCACCCGTGCGATTCAGGCTGACAATCTTGTGTCTTTTGAACTTGGCTATTGTCTTGGTGTCGCCATTTGGCTGGACAGCGAAAATCTTGCTTATTGTTTTGCCTGCAGGCCCCCAACGAGGTTCCGTATTATTGAGGGCGACAAACATAACCCCATGCGGGCCCTCAATAATCATACCGGCTTGAGGGAGAACCGGACCCCCTACTGCGAGTTTAGCCATCGTTCGCCGCAATCGAGTAATGGAACTTATCTGCAATAACTCGACTACGGAGTTGCCGCCCATTTTGTTTGCTAATATGTATATATTACCTTTTATCCCGCAACAGATAGTGGAGTCGAAATGCAAATTACCTGCAGGGATCAGAACTATGACGCGATTGGTGGTCCGTTCAATTTCCCAAACATAGCTACCGTTTGAGCCGAAAATATTCCCATTAGAATCGACCACCGGTTGAAACATAGCTAAACGATAAACAAACGCGGCTGATAATCCAGAGGGACCCGGCAAGGGCTGGGGGTCAGGGAGAGGCGTTAGGCTGATCATTGGGGGAGAGGCCGGTGCGGCCGATATGGCCCTTAGTTTATTAGATTCCGCCACAATCGGTCTTATCATAGCGGATGGCGGCTGTGCAGTGGTGCCGTTCGCAGAGCGTGAGATCAACGCAACCTTAAGTTTAAATTGTGTCCCCTTTGCATTTTCCATCCGCAATGGCTTCAAGGGGCCAGGCTGGGTAGTGACCGGGCCATTTGGTTGCGTGCTCCCTTGTGTTTTCTTGCCAGCAATATCCTTTATTTTCGATATAATTACGGGCCTGGGGCTGGCAGCGGGTGCAGGCGGGGGCACTGTTATGATTGTATATTTGGCAACTGAATTTTGTGAACGGGGAGTGCCAAGCAGGAGAAGGGTGGCAAGTAGCACGCCAACCGAAGCCGTGACTATTGCAACGGCAAACGATAACCGCCGGATTGTCAAAAAGGGTGGATTGCTATCGCTCCAAGGAAGATCATAACAACCCGAACAAACAACTCCAACATTCCAAAGCATAGGCACTTCTAAATTTCCGATCGCCCTGCCGCAATTTTCACATTGTTCTGATGGGATCTGCATCATACAATACTCTTCATCAGGAGTTACTGTTGATAATACTACTTAATACACCAGCGATCGATTCCCGAGAAAAAGTCACCGGGCGGGTTAAAACCGTCCACGAAAGGGCGGGGCAAAACCGGCCAGTTATTGATGTCCCTATATACCTCATAGGCCAGCCTCCTGGCAAGGCGTTTTTTTCTGAACCGATTCTTTTCCCACCCGCTCCTTGCCCACCGTCCGCAGGCCGACGGTCACCCGACCTTTGGGCCGACAGCTCCACTCGGTGACAGTTTGGGGGTTGGGGGCTGGGGGCTGGGCACCCTTAACGGCAGGCTGAGCTGGAAGCCCGCCCCCCTGCTGGTGCGATGCCCCGCGCCAGGTTTTTTCTTTGCAATTGCGTCTCTTGCCGGTACATTCACAGACCGGACTTGCGGCCACTCTGCCGCGCGGCACAACAAGCTGCCCAAAAGGCAGCCTCGGAGCATTACCTTATGATCACCCCTCCGCCATTGGATGAAGCTGTCTTAACCATCATTCGCTGCGCCATTCGCGAAGACCTTGGAGGCTTGCCCGGCGAAGCCGCCGCCATAGACCGCACCACCAAAATAGCTATTTCACCGACTGCCGTCGGCAAGGCGCATATTGTGGCGCGAAAATCGGGGGTGTTCTGCGGAGGGTTCTTGCTGCCGGTCATTCTAAAGGCATTTGGCGGGTCGCTTGGCTTTAGAGTGGATATACCCGATGGGCAGCTTGTGAACGCCGGCCAGCAAATTGCCGAAATTCGCGGCCCGCTGGCCAATATACTCACCGCCGAGCGAACCGTGCTTAACTTTTTGACGCATCTGTCGGGTATTGCATCGCTGACACATAAGTTTGTCATGGCCGTGGCACGCTGCCGGCCCGGCTCACCGCCGCTCATTTGCGATACGCGCAAAACCACCCCTGGCTGGCGCAGTCTCGAAAAGTATGCCGTCCGCTGCGGCGGCGGAGTCAATCATCGCATGGGCCTGTTTGATGGCGTTATGCTCAAAGACAACCATATTGCGGCCCTGCGCAGCGGCGCCGACGCCGCCCGCTCCCTCGCCCAGATTACCGCCCGCATTCGCCGTGAGGTGCCAGCGGAAATTAAGCTCTGGCTCGAGGTTGATAACCTTGACCAACTCCAAGAAGCCATCCCCGGCGGCGCTGCGGATATTATTCTCCTGGACAACATGCCCCCGGCAAAGCTCGCCCAGGCCGTTACCCTGCGTAACGAACTCGGCCGCGGCGGCAAGCCGCTGCTGGAAGCCTCCGGTGGCGTTACCCTGGAAAACGTGGCTGAAATTGGCCGCACCGGTGTAGACCGCATCAGCATCGGAGCTTTGACACATTCAGCGCCGGCACTTGATCTCGCGCTGGATATTGCATAAACAATATTTTTGGTTGAGAGGCGAACCCTCACACCAGCGGTTGCGGGCCATAAGACCAAAACCCGCGATGAAATATCAGCCGATCCACCGATACCAAACCACCGCCCGCCAATAAAAGCATCGTCATGATCGCCATCAGCGGCACATGCCATTGGTAGCCCGCATGCCCGGCCGCCCCCGCAAACCCATTGGCTCGCACAACCCAGGTGGCAACAAACATATCTATGAGCAGTGGAATTTGCGCCAGCCGTGTTAACAGCCCGAGAGCCGTCAGGCAACCACCGCCAAACTCGGCCAAAGCCGCCATCCATGCCCACACCGAGGCCGACAATAGCGGCAGATGCTGCATGGCAATAAAAGCGGTAAAGCCACGCATGCCAGGGCCATGCGCCCAACCAAATATCTTCTGGCCACCATGGTAAATAAATATCGTCGCCAGCGCCAGCCGCAGCACCAAAAGCCCAAGGCTTATCGCCAGGCCATTGTTACCATCGCGGCCAGCACCGGCAGGCATCGTTGCGGCTGTTTGTTGCGTCATATAGTTTCTCCTGATGTTGGGTCGCGGCCCTTGGGGTTATGCGCCCGGCTCCGCGGACGCGGACATTTTATTGGCATCCCAGCCGCTTTTGTTGGGTACAAGGCTTGCTGCCTGCGTCGCTCTGGGGCGGAACGCAGACTCCCACACTTGAGCCGATGCAGGCAAGATGCCTGCGTTACCATCGCAGCCGGCTGACCACACTGAACAATTGCCCCACGCCCCAGCTCCGCCGCCGGGCCAGAGAGGGCTTGGCCATTTTAACGCGGCATGATACAAGATGCGCCATGTCACAAGCTACGGAAAAACTCTGGACCATCGGCGCTCTGCTGCAATGGACGAGCGATTTTTTTACGCGCAACAACATTGACGAGCCGAGACTCTCAGCTGAAATGCTGCTGTCGCATGCGCTTGGCTGCAACCGCATGGCGCTTTATACGCGCTATGAGCATGTGCCCACAACTGAACAAACCACGGCCTTTCGCGAGCTTGTCAAACGTCGCCGCGAAAACACGCCTGTGGCATACCTCATAGGAAGAACCTCGTTTTTTTCGTTCGACCTTGCCGTTTCGCCCGCGGTGCTTATTCCCCGACCCGATACCGAAACGCTCGTCGAGCAGGTTATTCGCATCGTTCGGCAAATCCCGGGCTGGGAAACACCCAATATTCTCGATGTTGGTACCGGCAGCGGATGCATCGCGATTGCTTTGGCCAAAAGCTTGCCCGGAGCACAACTCGTCGCCTGCGATGTCAGCCCAGATGCATTGACCATTGCCCTCGCCAATGCGCAGAGCTTGGGCGTTGCCGATCGCATCCGATTTCTTCAAGGCGATCTATTCGCTCCCCTTGCCCAGCCGCCAACGCCCGGCGCTTTTCATGTTATTGCAGCCAATCCGCCCTACATTGCCACCGGCCAACTGCGCGAGCTTATGCCTCAAGTACGCGATCATGAGCCAACGCTGGCATTGGATGGCGGCCCCGATGGCCTGGACTTTTATCGCCGTATTGGGGGCGAGGCCAGCGACTTTTTAATTGCCGGTGGACTGCTTATTGTTGAAACGGCGTTTAACCAGACCGAACAGGTGCGACAGCTTTTTCAGGCCAACACACAACTGGGCGATTTGCGCATTGTGACCGATGCGGCCGGGCACCCGCGCTGCGTGCTTGCCCGCAAGATCGGCGGCTGACAACCCTATATTTACTTACCCACTGCCGCACAACGTGTCAGGCATCCCCAAAATTCAGAAGGCTCATGGAGTCTGCCAATAAATCGGGCTTGAGGGCATACAGGGCCGCGTCGGAATGCCTCGCCACGGGCTGCAGGTAGATTACCGCCGCCAAGCCGGCGGCTAAATAGGGGCCTGCGCCAGGGCGTGGCAATTTTGCCGGGGGACTCTGGAGGCACGGCGATTTTCTCGGCATTCTTAGCCGCATTTGCTGGGTGCATGGCATGCTGGCGGCGTCGCTCTGAAGCGGAACGCAGAGTCCCGGACTCAAGCCGATGCAGACAAGATGTCTGCGTTACCGGCGCTGCCGGCTGACCGCCCGGAATGATCGCCACACCCTTGCGCCAGGGCCTGTGACAGGTTCCGCCAAATGCCAGGGACGGGAAAATATTCAGGAACCGGGCCTCACGAAGGGCATTGGGCGTAATAGCACCACTTTGTGGCCGCTGTGGCAAAAACCCATCGTCTACCCGGCTCATGCCCGGCCTACAATGCCCTTGGCAGC
>JABEVB010000241.1 GCA_013044165.1 Phycisphaerales bacterium | reverse complement strand
GATTATCGCCTGCAGGGCGGTGCTCTTTACAACTGGCTCAATGGCTCGATGTCAACTCTCATGGCTACGGTTACCCAAGGTGGCTTCAGCGGACCGCCATACCCGCGAGTGAACGAAAAAATAGCTAAAATATTTATGTGCCCGGCCGACCTTGGAGATCGTTTGGACGGTTCCACGAATAATAACGGTGGTAACTGCCTCACCATGGATGCCGCCGGTCAAATAAACTCGGGTGTGAGCCAATCGGGTGGGTACTGGAGTTACTCCATCAACTCGGTGCTTAACTCGCAGTCGGCTACGCTTAGCACCATATACGGTTCAGGCAGTGGATCATCCGCCAGCACACCGCCAACCACCCCTTGGACTTATCCGCTGACGCGTGGAGCTATCACCAATGCGCACTTTGCCGTGTTTATTGAAGAATCGGCCCGCAATTCTCCCTTTAACGATGAGGTGTTTGACCCGCCAGCATTTAACGGCGGCGATCAACTGACGTCGCGGCATCTTGGCGGCGGCAATGTGGGCTTTCTTGATGGCCACGTTGAGTTTGTGCATGCTGTTGAGTTTAACAACGTGCCGCAATTCGGCAGTGGCACCATACCACTCTCTGAAGCGATGCAGTCACCCATTACCGATTGGTTTATGCCCAACGAGTAAAGCTGCCTGTTGACTCTTCAGACCTTGAGCTGGAGGGTTTGGCGCGGCATCAGCCGGGATGACGCATTGGGTGCCCAAACCATGTAAGGCGGATGCCCGGCGGCGTTTCATTGGTAAAGCGTGTGTTGTCAGGTCGGCAGGGTATAAACGGCGTCATGGCTGCGTTGGCTATCGCCGGTGCAACGCTCGCTGCATGTCGCGCTTGGCGTCGCGTTCTTTAAGGGCCTGACGTTTATCAAACTTGCTTTTGCCTTTGGCCACGGCCAGCACCACTTTTACATAGCCTCTTTTAAAGTGGAACTCCAAGGGAATGATTGTGGAACCCTGCTCTTTGGCCATTCGCTGCTCGAGCTTGCGAATTTCGCGGCGATGCAGCAGCAGCGGGCGCGTGCGGGTGGGATCGTGATTGAATTGATTGGCTTTTTCGTATTCTTCAATATGGGCACCCACCAGGTAAACTTGGCCATTGCGGATAATGGCGAAAGCGCCCGCAAGCTGCACGCGGCCCAACCGAACGCTTTTGACTTCGCTGCCGAGCAGGGCAATGCCCGCTTCAACCTTGTCGAAAATAAGGTAATCGTGGTGTGCCCGCCGATTATCTATGCGTGGCGATTGGGCAGAATCGGCTTGGCGCTTGGCCGCCGCTTTGGCATCGGTTTTAGCGCCGGGCTGTTTGAGTTGCTGTGGTGTTTTTCCCATGGAACTGATTATATAGCCACGAACCGATGCTGTAAGCTCCCATGCGCAGACAGGGGCCTTTGACTGGCTTGGCATGCTACAGGCATAATATACGTAATTGCCTTGCGGGCAACCGGCAGGGCGGTACGCAAAGCGTGAAGGCGGCACTTAGAGGACGAAGTATGAATATGTTGGCTAATCAATGGCACAAAAATCTGCAGCGATGGTTCCTGCGACTTATGGCGGTAAGCGCATTGGCGATGCCGCTGTCGCTGACTGGGTGTCAAAAAAGCTACAGCGAATTGCGGCCGGGAGTGTCGCAGTTTGTGCCGGGCGACCAAGGCCTGCAGTCGCGCGATCTGGTGGATATGACCGATCGGCTCTCGGCTGATTTACTCAAAATTCCGGAAATAGCACAAAATCCCAACAAGGTCATCATTGTAATGGCTAGCGTACAGAACAAAACCAGCCAACCCTGGCAGGACGACACGATTTACATTGCCCGAATGCGAGCGCTGTTGAATCAATATGCACGGGATCGCATTGCATTTATTGAGCCGCCACAGGAGACACAAAAGCTTCAGCAGCAATACCTTGGCAACAGTGGAGGTGGCTTTGAACAAAACAGCCGTGGTGGGGTACCGCAGAATACGACTCTTGTTCCGCAGTATGCGCTCAAGGGTGTGTTTTACGACCTGCCCAATACTGCAACCACCTACCACCTGTGTACGTTTCAACTCGTAAACCTGCAGACCGGCGAGCTGGTTTGGGAGGGGCACTACGAAGTTCGCACGCTGAACTTTTAGCCGATGGTTGCCGCCGATTAAAGTCTCGCGAAGGCTTATCACGGATTGCTCGGGGTAAGGTGCGATGTTGCTGACACGGCCTGTTAAGATATTTCCGCAGCAGCCAGCCGCCGTACGGATGGGGCGAGTAGTTAAGCTGCTGCGGCATACGCTGGTATGGTCGCTACTGGCGGTGGTCGTTTTGGTAGTGGGAGGGTGCGGTGGCCTCAACCGGAATATGCAGTCAACAGTTTTGAGTGGCCGCGATTTGGTGGCCATGACCGATAAGATGGCGGCGGCTATTGCATCGGATACGCACATTGCGGCACTTACGGCGCGTGGTCCTATCGTTATTGTGCTAACGCCGCTTAACAATATGACCAACGAAATAATTCCGCGCAGCCAGGGTGATATATTTCTGCATCGGGTGCGGGTGCTGCTGACGGCCCAGCCGTCGCTTCGAAGCCGATTTGTTTTTGTGCTTAACCCGCAGACCTACAAGCATCTATTGGCCCAGCAAGGCCTGGCCCGCGGTGATTTGGGCGGTCAGGCAGCCTTGCTAGAGCCTGGTTACGCATTGCAGGCCACTTTTTATTCGGACACGAAGGCGAATGGCTACGCTCGCAGCGACTATTATTTGTGCACGTATCGCCTTACCAACATTGTTACCGGCGAGTTGGTATGGGAAGGTACATACGAAGTTAAAAAAGCTGTGACGGCGAGCTTTTTAGAATAGGGCTAATATGTTCAACCTGAGGCGCTTTGCCGAACCATTTGCTATTTTGTTTGTGGCCACCGGGTTTAACGCGCGGCTCAAGGCGCTTCGAGCCTGGGTTGCATTGGTGATATGCGGGGTTCTGCTGGCCTTGCTGCCTGGCTGCTCGCAGAACTCGCAGCGCGTTAACACGGCTGTTGAATACTATTACATTGGCGATTACCCGCAGGCTGAGGCGGAGTTAGCGCCTCTGATTGCAAAGCCTGACAACAACTACGTGCTTAACAACTGCCGGTATGGTTCGGCGGCGCTGGCTGCCGGCAATTTGCGTCATGCCGAGCAGGCTTTCTTAACCGCATACCGGATTATCAACAGCGTTAACAGCAATACGGCCGGGGAGGCGATAGGGGCTGTTACGGTGTACGAGGGCATACGGGTATGGAAGGGTGAACCGTTTGAGAGGGCTATGGCCCACTATTACCTTGGTTTGATTTATCTCATTAAGGGCGATTACGAAAATGCCCGTGCGGCGTTTCAAAACAGCCTGTTTCGGCTGCGGGCCTACAGCAATCCGGACAGCCAGAGATCGCAGGCCCAGCGTGATGCCACCGTGGATTCTAATTTTTCGCTCGGGTATTTTGGTTTGGGCTTTTGTTATCATATGCTTAACCGCCCGGATCTGGCCAAGGCGAACTTTCAGCTAGCCGAACAGCTTAATCCGGCGATATCGCCCGTGGTACGCAAGGTTTATCAACCGGGCACTAATTGTCTGGTGTTTGTGGATTGGGGGTTTGGCCCGCGCAAGCGCGCTGGCGGTTGGTACGGCGAGAAGGTTGTATTTGGCCCGCCGCTATTTCGCGCCGGCCCGCCGCCCTACGCGCACGGCTGGGTGGATCATAAGCCCGCGGATCGCTTTGCCGTGCCCACGCTGGTGGATACGCTTGCGCTGGCGGCCCAAAAGCGCTGGCTCACAATGGATACGATTCGCGAGGGCAAGGCGATAGCGGGTACCGCTATACTCGCCGGCGGCCTTGCGGCCGCCGACTATGGAGCGGTACACCGCGATCAAACGGTGGCGTTGGCAGGCCTGGGTGCGGCGGTGCTGGGCGCTGCGATAGCGGCATCGAGCCACGCGGACACCCGTTATTGGGAGATGCTACCACGGTGCGTGTATGTTATTCCCGTGGCGCTTAAGGCCGGCGACAACACCATTCGCGTGGCCGCTGACGGTACCGCCAGCCAAAGTTTTACCGTTCAATACTCCGGCTCGGGCTATCGGGTGTTGTACGTGCGATTAAGGTGAGCGACTGTCAGTTGCGTGCGATTGAGGAAAAGAAAGTGCCGTGCTGTGTGGTACATAGCAAAGGCCCGCGGTTGGGGCTGGCAGGAACCTCAACGGCGTTGAACAGGAGAACAGTGGAGCAGTAGAGCTATAAAAAAAAAGGGCCAGCCTTATTGGCCGGCCTTTTTTAATAGCGGGGGAGGGATTCGATTTAAGAAATGCCCCTATTCGCATGGTTCAGATGGTGTATGCTCGCAAATAACTGAACGGAACACGCATTGCGGACGATCCCATTGAGGACTCG
>JABEVB010000040.1 GCA_013044165.1 Phycisphaerales bacterium | reverse complement strand
ATAGGGCCACGCGGCCGTATGCTTCGGGTGATTGGGGTGATTTCATATCGCCCATAAGCCTGGCCGCCAATGAAGGCGCCGTGTATGTGCCGGCATTACGAAACGTTTCGGCCACCGTGGTGCGCGGGTGGTGCGTGCCTGATACGGCCGTACTGTTTGACTGGGATTCGTTTTTTAATTCAATGATGTTATCGGTAAACGACCGTGCTGCGGCCTTGTGGCTGGTGCGGCGGCAACTTGCGGGCATCTTCCATTTTCAGATGCAATCGGGCATGGTTTGCAATTATTCCAATTGGCTGCGCGGCTATTTGCCTTGGACGCCGATGCAACCTATCACGCCTGATCGCAGTGAGCCGCCGGTCGCGGCCATGTGCGTGTGGCAAGCCTATCAGCGTTGGCCGAGCAAGGGCCTGTTGGAGGCTTTTTACCAGCCATTGGCGCGGTATCACCATTGGTGGTTCGCCACCAATCCGCAAACGCACCTGCCCAATCGAGATGGCAACAGCAACGGGCTGCTGGAGTGCGGTTCGAGCACAGGTGTATGGAAGAACGCCAAGTATGAAAGCGGCATGGATGATTCGACAATGTACTTACGCGGCAAGACGGTTGTGATGCATCCGTCGGATACGTTTAATCTCGACGATGTCGGATTAAGTTCGCTGTGGGCTGCCGATGCGATGTATTTATCTGAAATTGCCGCGGCCCTGGGGCATAAGAATGCCGCCGCTCATTACGAGGCGGAGCGTGTGGCGATGGCGGCACGCATCAATGCGCTGCTTTGGAGCCATAAGTTTGGCATGTACTGCAATCGGTACTGGTCGCGGGGGCCTGGGCGTCATCTACTTTCGCGTCAGTGGTCGCCGACGAACTTTTATCCGATGATCGCGGGCGTTCCCGATACCGCCCGTGCCCAACGTGTACTGGCAATTCTTCTCAATAAAAAATACTTCTGGGGTAAATGGGTGCTGCCGACAATATCGCGGAATAACCCGGCCTATCAACATCAGGAATATTGGCGCGGCGACATTTGGGGGCCGACCAATTACCTGGCATTTCAGGGGCTGCTCAATTACGCACCCCCGGCCGTACTTCATGCGTTCGCCCGCAAAAGTGTGCGGCTGTTTATGCGTAATTGGAACAGGACCGGCGTCTGGAGCGAAAACTATCTCGCCACCAGCGGTAGGGCCGCACACAATCCATATTATGCCTGGGGTGCTTTGCTGCCGACGATTGGTCTTCAGGCCATCTGCAACGTTATGCCCGATGGCGAAGTTCGCCTCGATGGCACCTGGCAACTCCATGCCAAAATGTACAACATTCCCGTGCTGGGCTACCGCTATACCATCGTTGTTAAACCGGGGCTGACGCAGATGCTGCGCCATGGCCATGTGGTAGCCTCGGCTGTAAACAGGGTCGCAATACTGACCTTGCCCCAGCGGCAAATACCGTGAATGTGGCTGCGCCATTTGGGCCATTTGCGGCGGCGTATTGCGTACATAGCAAGGCTGCTTGTCAAAGCGGACCATGTGCGCCCGTTGTCCCTGAATCAAATGAGTCACTTCGCTCGCAGCAAGGCTCGAAACTGTCCTTGGCAAATGACACCTGCGTAGGGACCCGTATAGGTACCTCCGAGCGTAGCGGAATACCTCAGCGCCGGCGACGGCGTATCCTGCCGCCCTCTAAATCCCGGCTCCCTGATCAAGATGAATGCCACATTCTTTTTTATCCATGCCGGCCCAGCGGCCAGAACGGGCATCTTCGCCGGCGGCAACGGGGCGGGTGCATGTTTCTGGATTGCAGCCGATGGATGAATATCCTTCATGCCATAATGGATGAAATGGCAGTTCGTGCTGCTTCATGTATTGAAATATCTGCTTGTGCGACCAACCCAAAAGCGGCGAGATCGCCCAGCAGTTGGTGCGCCGGTTCCATTCCACAATCTGCATAGTGGCGCGGGCCTGCGACTGATGTGCCCGCACGCCGCGAATCCAGGCCATGGGAGCCAGATCGCGCATGGCACGGTCAAACACTTCGTTTTTATTGGCAGCGCAGCAGGCATCGGGGTTTTGGCGAATGCGCGGGTTACTTTCGCCATGAACCGTCAGCCAGACCAACGGGTCGTTCTGCGAATGATATTCCAGCACGTTAAGCTGATACCGCTGGCGCAGCATCTCCATAAATGCCAGCGTCTGCGGAAATAGATACCCGGTGTTGACAAACACAATGGGAATATCCGCCCGTACGCTTATGGCCAGGTGAATGGCGCACATGCTTTCAGCGCCAAAGCTGCTGGTAAGCACCAAACCATTGCCGAAGGTCTCCGCCGCCCAGCGAACAATTTCAGCCGGATGGGCGCCGGCAAAGCGACGGTTAAGTTCGGCGGCGTCAATAGTAAGCGTAGAAACGCTCATGCAGCTTCTCCGGCGTTGGTGCGGCTGCGGGCATAGGGCGAGCTTCGCCAGCGAGCCTCCAGGTTGTCGAGCACCTCAACGGGCACCGACACGTTATTGCGGCCTGATACCAGTTGTACATCAGGCTTGTTGCCCCCATGAAAGTCAGACCCGCCGGTGCATACCAGGTCGTAGCGCCTGGCAAACTCCAACAAAAGCTTGCTGTCCTGCGGACCATGGTCGCTGTGCCAAACCTCAATACCATCAAGGCCGATGTCTTTGAGTTTGCTGATAACTGTTTGCAGTTCCGCGTGGTTGCTCAGCCGCAGTTGCACCGGGTGCGCCAACGTGGCCAATCCACCGGCTTTATGAATACACTCAATCGCCTGCCTGGGGGTGAGACGTTCTTTATCAAAATAGGCCTTGCCCGTGGTGCCCAGGTATTGATCAAAAGCCTCTTTCATACTTTTAACGCAGCGAGCCTCAACCAGAGCACGCGCAATATGCGGGCGGCCTACCACAAACGGCTCTCCCTGAGGCACGCCGGCCCTGGCGATGGCTATAACATCTTCGAGTGTGATGGGGCAGCCCAATTCGTTAAGTCGCGCGACGATTTTAGGATTGCGCTGATTGCGACCCTCCAGCAGAATGCGGCTCATATCGTGGAGCGCCGGCGAAAGTGGATCAATAAAATGCCCCAGTATGTGCATGGTTCCCGGCTGCGGAAACTCCGCGGAAATTTCGATGCCGGGCACAAAGCGCAGCTTGAGGGCATCGGCGGCAGCGCCGGCTTCCACCAGGCCATTGCCGGTGTCATGATCGGTAATCGCCAGGCCGACAAGCCCGCTGCGCGCTGCGGCCTCTACAAGCTGTGTGGGTGTGAGTGTGCCATCGCTGGCGGTGGAATGCGTATGTAAATCAACAAGTGGCAAAGGGTTACCGCCTTTTTATAAAATGCGTCGGTTTTGAACAAGGTAATTCAAAATAGCTTCAACGCACCCGGCTACCGATGTGGTGTCGGTTCGCAGGTGCAGTTCGGGCGTTTCAGGGGGTTCGTAGGGCGCATCAAGGCCGGTCATGCCGAGGCCTTTGCCCTGGGCCAGCGACGCGCGGGCTTTTTTATACAAACCCTTCGGATCGCGCTGTTCGCAAACGCTCCGCGGGGCGTCCACAAACACTTCCACAAACTCACCGGCGGGCAGCAGCGCCCGAACCGTTGCGCGGTCGGCAAGGTAGGGGCTTATGAATCCGGCAATGACGATCACGCCGGTTTGGCTGATGAGCTTGGCTACCTCGCCGGCTCGACGAATATTTTCGGTGCGGTCGGCTGGTGCAAAACTGAGGTCTTTGCACAGGCCGTGTCGCAGGTTATCGCCATCTAGAATAAATGCCGCATGCCCTCGTTCAATAAGCTGTGCTTCCAACTCCACCGCAATGGTAGATTTGCCGCAGCCAGACAGCCCCGTAAGCCACACCACGCAAGGACGATTCTTCAGCAGCGCGGCCCGTTGCTCGGCCGTTACCTTGTTGTGGTGCCATGTAATATTCGGTGTATGAGCCATAGCGTTTGAGGATAGCACAGGTTGCGATTTAGAGGAATACATATAATACCTACCAATTAAGTATTCAATTGATGATGGTATCATGTTAGCCGGGTGCATGCAAGAACCGCAATCGGCAAATTGAAGCCACATTGAGCCAAACGGTAAGTACTGCGCAAAAGCGCATAGGCTGGCGCTGAAAGGACATATTTTTGTACAGTTTAGAGTTACTTATGGATTGTTGCCGCTCGGGTAGCTATCGAGTGTCACATCGGCATAGGGCAAATTCGGACCTATCACCAGTTCGCCCATCAGGTAGGGTGCAAAGGCCTGTGCGGCCGTCGGCACCGGAAAAAGGTTTGACTGCACCAACTGCCGGTGGCCGTCGCCACCCTTGCGCCAGTCGTAACGAATAAAATTAGCCTTAAAGCGTTCGCCTTGTGCCGGCACGGTTCGCAGCCGCTGCGGCAATTGTGCCAGCGGAACCCGCACCACCACCGTCCATGCCGGTTGACCCTTGTACGTGCCGTGACCCGTGTAAACGGCCAGCCCGGCCGTTTTCATCGAAATAATGCTGAAGGGGTGCGACAGGTTAAGTTCGCCGTTCGAACGAGGCTGGGGTGCGTCGGCCGAGCGATGCTGCGCCTCATACCATTGGCCATTGGGAGCAGCCACAATTTCCAGAAAATCGGTACCGTTTTGTTTGCGCGAGGTATCAAGCCAGAACTCCACGCTTTCATGCCGCCAAAGCTCCGAGGCAAGCCGAGGCTTATCAGAGCCGCGGGAACCCACACACACAAAAGCGGCGTACAGGTCGTTGTTGCCCCATGCGGTTGCCACGCGCGTAAGGTTGGCTGTGACGGCATGGCCCGGTGCCGGCCCCAGCGTCTGCCAGGCGGCGGTTTGCCAGACGGGACTGGTGAGTGGATCCGCCAACATCTGAGCTGCCGACACACTGCCAACATGAGCCGCCGTAATAGCGGATGGCGCATGCCGGGAACTGCTGGCCGACCCTGGGTCTGCACCGGTGCCTTTGCAACCCGGCCAGGTTGAAACCATCGAGATGGCCAAGGCCGTTACGCCCAGCATCTTAAAGGTTGTCACGCCAGAGATTTTCAATACCACCCCTGAATAATCACCAACGGCCTGTCGGCGGCAACGAATATTGCACAACGCCTGTCAAGCCCACTTGCGGCATCCTGCCGAACCATAAAACTATTTCTTCCGGCTCGTTTGCCAGACAAGCCCCGGTCTATCTGCCAAAAAACTTACCTTCTTCGGCTTTGCTCCAGTCCGCCAGCAACCGGCCCGCGTACGGTCGTGGCTCATCACGACTGCAGTATACACTCTTTAACCCGCATGCGACAAGACAGTTGCATCTTTTTCGGTATTAATGGTGGTAAGGGTTTGTGGGCCCATCTCGCTGCTGTGCCCCGGAAATGCCCGGGCGTGCGGGTCTATAAACGTTTTGGCGAAGTTTACCGCGGTGGCAGCCTCGCCAAAACCCGTGGAAATAAGTTTGAGTTTGCCGTCAAAACCGGCCACATCGCCGGCGGCAAAAACGCCGGGTAAATTTGTTTGCATGTGGGTGTCTACCATAATGGAGTTTCCTTCAATCTTGATGGGCCAATTTTTTATGGCCCCAAGCGAACTGATAAAACCCACCTGAACCAAAATAGCATCAACCGCCAGCGAAAAGTCTTCTTTTTTCTGGCTGTTATGAATCAGAGCGTTACAAATCTTATTATCGGCTGTTTGCACATCTTTTAATTCACAGAATGTCAAAATACGCGTCCCCGATGCCAGCACGCGCGCCACCGAATCTTCATGGGCGCGGAACTGGTTGCGCCGGTGAATAACCGTAATTTCCGCCGCAGTGCCTTTGAGGTTCATGGCCCAGTCCAGCGCCGAATCGCCTCCGCCGATAATAAGCAACTTTTTTCCCGCAAACACCGACTTGCTGCCTACCGCATAGTAAACGCCTTTGCCTTCATGCGGCACGGTGGCGGCAACGCCCACCTTTCGGGGCTGAAAGGCTCCTGCCCCCGCACAAATGATGATCGTTCGCGTGAGGTGTTCGCCCTTGTCGCTCCTTAGCACAAAACAATTGCGAGCATCGTCGCGCGTGAGGGTTTGCACGGTTTCGTTCAGGTGTACTTTGCAGCCATGCTGCATTCCCTGCTCGACAAGGCTGTTGACCAGGTCGCGCGCAATCACCTTTGGAAAGCCCGCCACATCGTAAATGTATTTTTCCGGATACAACGTCGCAAGCTGCCCGCCGAGTTGATCAAGCGAATCTATGATTTGCGTTTTCATTTGCCGAAGGCCCGCGTAATAGGCCGCATACAGGCCCACAGGGCCGCCGCCAATGATGGTGAGGTCAACAAGTTCGGCAGCGCTGGAGGTTGTGTTCATCGTTCGCATGCTTCATGCCGTCAAGGCATGTCCTTTAGTAATATAAAACACTAAAAAACATGCGCCAGGCGGGAGTCGAACCCACAACCTTTGGCTTCGGAGGCCAACGCTCTATCCAATTGAGCTACTAGCGCTTCGGCTATTTTAGGTTAACATACTGTGCGCGTTTGCGAAAGGCGAACCGT
>JABEVB010000240.1 GCA_013044165.1 Phycisphaerales bacterium | reverse complement strand
GTCTTAAGCGAGTGATACAGCTCCTGTGTATCGGCGTTAATCTGCAACTGCATAGCGCGCAGCTTAAGCTGCTGCGCGCTATGCAGTTGCAGATTAACGCCGATACACAGGAGCTGTATCACTCGCTTAAGACCACGTCGCCTGCGGGACGGGGGCCGCTGGAGCAGGCCATTCAACGGGTTGGCCAGACGCAGGCTCAACTCCAGACGGAGGCCCAGCATGTGGCGCATATGTTGCAACAGGGTGGCGGGCAGTAGCATAATGGTTTAAGTGCCGTCAACTTCGGCATCGCAGGAGTGCAGTGCAATGTACACGCCGTCGCCTAATTCGAGCATTAAGAGGATCGGACATCGCCCTGCGGCGCTGGTTCTGGCGGGCATTGCGGCTTTGGCGCTGGGCGTGCCAGCACGCGGCAGCAGCCGGTGGGTGCAGCATGCGATGCTTTGGCCAAGCCTGTCGCCGCATTTGGTCTCTGCGCCTTCGCCGCAACAGCAGGCCGCCAGGCAGATAACCAAAATGCTCCATGAAATGCAGGCCAGCGCCGGCCGATTGCAAAAAAGCGATGCCGGCAGCGCCACGCAGGATATTCAGCATCGCATTGTTACCAACCTCGATGCGCTCATTCAAATGGCTCAGCAGCAACAGTCCAGTGGTGGTGGTTCATCGCAGGCATCGGCAAAGCAGCAGGGGCAGCAGTTGCAGCAATCGCAAGGTAGCGGGCCACAGCAGCCGAACGAAGGTCCAAGCCAGGCGGCGCGCAATTCCAAATATTCCCCCGGCGTGACTTTGCCGGCCCAGTTCAACAAACCTTTTGACTCCAACAAGCGCCAGTGGGGCAACCTGCCCGCCCGCGAACGTAATCTTATTATCAACGGCATCCGCAAAGGCACGTTGCCGCAGTACCGCTCGCTGGTCAACGCCTACTACGAGGCGCTGGGTCGGCTGAACGAAACAGCCAAGCACTGATATATTTCGCCGAATATGCGCCACGGCCGCGCGATAGACTGGAACTGCTGCATGGATGGGGCTGGGTTTGATGCGATGGCGACAGTGCGAGCCAATTATTTAATGTATCGCTGAGGGGCCAAGGTGTGGCCGCAGTCTAATATTGCGGTTGCATTGCGGATGGCGCACAATGCGTTCGGCTTGGGTTACCGAGGGTGCAGTTTTCAGCCCCAACGCCAGGCGCGGGCGATGGCCCGTTTACAGCAAAGAGGTTGTGCGGTGTGTCGTGGGCTAATTTAATCCGGCAAGCCGGAGGGCTTTGTCAATGTTCTGTCGCTCATAAATAATGGAACTTGCGGCCGATTCAAGCGGGCTGTAAAGCTGGGCCGGACTTTTGGCCGCCGGCAAGGTTTTGAGAAAGTCCGGCAAATCAAGAAAATATGCTTTAGTTAACCTGGTCTGAAGCTCATTTTGCAACAAAGCTGCGGCCTTTTTCGCGGGCGGCGCGCTGGCGGCTCGCAACTGTAAAAGTCGTTGTCCGGCAAAGTAAGAAGTTTCAGCCATATGCGCAACGATCGCCCTGGTTGCACGAGCATCGGAGGTGAGGCCTGCATGAGCCTGTTGTGGGGCCAGTCGGTAATAAATTTCAATGCGCTCTTCTTCATCTCCGATGGTGTTAGCCGTCTGGGCAAGCTGCAGGAAGCGTTTGCCCGCATCTTTCAAATCGTTTGCGGACTGCAGCCTTATTTCTCGGGCTGTAATCAGCAGCAGCGTCCGGCATCTGTAATATGGATCGCTAATGAGCTGGGCAATTTTCAGTGGCCCCGCCTGCAAGTGCGTCATACGTGTGCAGGTGGGTAGCAGTAATCGAACAATTTTTAAAAGTTCCGAATCTCCCCCATCAGTCTGCGTTCCCAGTTCGGTTTTAAGACGTTTAGCAGTCTGAACATCCTGTTTAAACCCTCCGCTCCAGAATATCATTTTATAAGCAATTGCTGCCAGGGCGTCGCTGCGATATGCGGCGTAAGGTTGAGCGCCGGTAGATTGGGTTATCGCCGCGGCGGCCGCAGCCGCTTTGTGTGCGGCGGTCAGGTTGTCGGCGCTCGCATAGGCTTGGGCAATTTGCCATAGAACGCCGCATCGCATGGATAAATTGGTTATGCGGGCGGTTGCAATACCTTTCGCCGTGGCGAGGCTCTCGGCGGTAATATCAACCGCACCGGCGTCTATCGCCCGGTAAGCGATTGACAGGAGGGCGTCACAGCTGTCGGGCGGGGCTGTCACTAATGTGGCGGCCAGGTACGCTTTTTGAAGAGTTGCCTCGGCGCTGTTGAGGCTCGCAATATCTCCGGCTGCCACTTGGTCCTCGGCAATGTCTTGCCAGACCATTGATTGAAATCCGGGATGTTTGCTTAACGTCGGGATGAGTTTGGCCGCGGCAAATTCGTGGTGGTCTTCGGCCCAGTCGCTGGCGATTGATACAATAGCGACGGAGCGAAAGCTGATGCCATCGCGCCGTACATGGGCGATCTTCAACGCGGCGGCTTGTGCCAGCTTGAGGACGCTCGATGCACTCATCTCGCTGCGTACCGAGAGGACCCTTATTTCATGCTTAATGGCCGTAACCAAAGTTTTAGGGAGCGTTGGCTCGTTGATTAAGTACAGCCCGAACCAGCAGATGGCTCGCAGTTCGCGGCCGGGGAGCTTTGATTCCGCCAAGCCCAGGTAGTAATCAATCACCGGTGCCCCCGGCGCCGCCGATCGCGCCTGCATAAAATATCGCGCGGCTAAGCGGTAGTCGTTGGCCTGGGCCGCAATTTTTCCTTTGCTGATGGCATCCGCCGCCGCCCGCGGAAGTGTGCTGGCTTGGATGCGCCCGGGCGGCGCGAGCAGGCACAGGGCAAGCACCCCGATGAGTGCGTGAGAGAGTCGGTTCCAGGTCATGGGGCGAGTCATGCTATGTCTCCGGTCTGAAAGCTAAGAATAAGGCAAGGGCCTGCGATCATTATTTATTCGACGAGTTAATAAGAGCCATAAACTTCGCCATGAGCGTCGAACTCTCTTTGTGGATGATGGGAACCGGTGGCTCGGTCTCGGTATGCCCCGGGCCTTTGATTGACGATGGGCCGGGATTGGTAAAGTCCGGCGGACCTCCCGGCGCATTAAAAGTAACGCCTGAATGTGGCGTAGAATTAGCGTCCAACCCCGGCGACTCCTGTGCCGACGCCGTAGACCAACTCACCAACCTCTGGAGCGGCGCACTGCCGGGATCATGATTCAATGCAGCGGTAAAGCAGGCCTTGGCCAATGCCCAGTCATGATGCATGACGGCAAGGTATCCGTTGGTGACGTTGTGTTGAACCTCAGGCGGAGCGTTGCCAAAGTCATGGTTAATACCCTGCGATACTACCGATGGAAGCGTCTGGGCAGGCCATGGAATAGTCAACATTGGATCGCTAAACCCAAGCGTCAACCCGCCGCCCTGGTCAGCAGTGGCGGCGGGCGATTCAAACGTCAGCGCCGCGTTGCCGTCCGAAGATTTACCGCCGGACGAAGCGTTGCTCATTTGTTGTGCCAGAGCCTGAATGGACTGGGTAATCTGACCAACGGCAGCGACATCCTGCCGCCGTTGCAGTTCAGCTTGACGCTTCTGAACAATCAGTCGTTGCACCAAGGCGATGTTGTCTGCATAAATGGAATTGCCGGGGTCATGGGCACTTGCTTGTTTGAAGTATTCGAGCGCGGCCTCATAGTCCCCACCTCTGAGCACCGTGCAGCCCAATTCATTTTGGGTAATTGCGAGATTGGTGAGGAACATCTGATTGCTCGGGTCGTCGGCGACGGCTGTTTCAAAATAGGACAGCGCTGACGCCAGGTCTCCTGCTTTAAATGATTTACAGCCCAGGTTGTTGTTGTTTTGGCCGTCGTACAGGCGGCTCTGTGCCAGCGTCATCTGCCCTGATGGGCTTGTGTCGTTGCTATTGCTATTGCTGTTGCTGTTGTTCTGATATTGCGACCGGAAATAGCCGGGCGGTGGACCATGGTATACGGGATATACAGGTGCGGAAGGCGGCGTAGGCGGTGGGGTTGGCGCATCCACATCCGTCCAGTCATCCGGCAGATTGGCCCGGCAGTTGTGCGGATACGGTACGCCGACAAGCACAAATACACCCACGGCACTGAGCACCAGCGCGGCGGAGACGAGCTTTCTCACAAGGTGGCTCCTTGAAAAACTAAAATGCCCCTTCGCAGTCTTGGCCTGCCAAATAGTATATCGCGCCGTCTGATACAGTTCGAATTACCGTGGGCAAAGGCCGAGGCGTCTATTGGTTGCTATCCAACAGGGATGCCCGGTCGCGCGCCAGATACGCCAGCTCGGTGCTGTCGGCATTGTGGGTGGCATGTAAATAATGGCGAGGAGGCGCTATTGGTCGTGCCCCAATCGCAGTCGGTGCGATTGGGGGGGGCATTGTTTAAGAACGTTTTTCTTAGCCCGATAACAAAACGTCCTATTATGCCAGCGGGCGATAAAAACCGGGCCTATATTGCGCCCGAAGCGGGGCCTATAAGTATTTCGGCGTGCGATAACAAATCGCTGCGGACGTGTGTTTTTCCCTCAACTCGGACGTGAAGACATGCCGATTCAACACCCCGGCTGACAGGAACAAAACTCTCCGTTCCCGCAGCCGCCCGACGTGGTGGAGCACTCTCAACATGCCAAGCATTCCCGCCTTTATTTCTCTTACTCTCTTAAGGAGCGACTCATGCGTATATCTACACAACTCAACACAACTGCGCGCCGTCCGATAAGTGCGGCCGTCCTGGCTGCATGCGCGGCCGCAACTCTGGCCGCGGCGCCCGCGTTGGCCAGCACCCTTGACCAGATTGGCGTAACCCAGCTTCGCAAGGTCAATCCGACGCTCACCGGAGCCGGCGTGATTTTGGGTCAGGCTGAGGCCTCGGTTGGCGGCGCTACCGATCAGTTTGAGGTCAATCCCGGTAATTTGGGCGCAACGGCGTCCGGGCAGAGCCGCAGCTTCGTTTACACTAATTCCAGCAACGTGGCTTCGAGCGTGTATTCCAGTGCGGCCTATTCCGGCCATGCCGAAGCGGTGGCCCAAAATTATTATGGTGCCAACGGAGTAGCCAACGGAGCTACGACGGTTTACAACTACGACTCCAATGCGTGGGCCGGCACCTATGTGTTCTCCGATAAAGCCCCGCCCACCGGCCTGGCCATCGTCAACCAGAGCTTCATCTACAGCCAGCTTACCGCCGGCACCACCGACTCGGTGGACACGTACTACGACAACTACACCGATCAATACAACACTATTTTTGTCTCGGCGGTGGGCAACGGTGGTTCATCCACCACTTACACCACGCCTTCAAGTCAGATCAACGCGCCTGCAACGGCATACAACAGCATCGCGGTGGCGGCCTATGGCGGCTCCAGCGGGGTGGGCACGACCTTTGACGGCCGGTCGAAGCCCGATATTGCCGCTCCAGCCGGTGAGACCAGCTTTGCGGCGCCTCTGGTGGCGGGTTCGGCGGCGCTTCTCGTGCAGGCCGGCCGCATGGGCATTGGCGGCGGCAGCGTTTCGGCCTCAACCGATGAACGCACCGTCAAGGCCCTGCTGCTCAATGGAGCGGTCAAGCCGGTCGGATGGACTCACACGGCTACGCAACCGCTCGACACCCGCTGGGGTGCGGGTGTTGTAAATGTATACAACTCGTACACGCAGCTGGCCGCCGGACAAGTGCATGCTACAACATCGAATACGGCGGCACTGGGCAGCACCGGCCCGGTGGAAACCTCCATGGCGGCGCAAAGTCATTCGCAGGGCTGGGACTTTGCAAGCATCACCAGCAGCGCTTCGGCCAATGCCATTAATCATTATGTGTTTAACCTCGGCAGCGCCTCCAACTTGACGGCAACGCTGGTGTGGAACCGCCAAATCAACCAGGCCAACATCAACAACCTCGACTTGTATTTATACAACTCTCTGGGGCAAGCGGTGGCCATCAGCGACAGCAGCGTGGACAACGTCCAGCAGCTTTACACGCTCAACCTTGCTCCCGGCAGGTACGATCTGGAAGTAGTGAAGCTCGGCGGATCGAGCGAAGTATCGTCGCAGGAGCAGTACGCTCTGGCGTACTCATTCATAAGCAGCTCCACCGCCAGTACGCCAGAACCGGCAACGCTTAGCCTGCTTGTGGTTGGCGGGACCACCCTGCTGATGCGGCGTCGCAAGCCAGCCATGGCCAAAGCATAAAATCCGGAAGCCTGCCGGAGAAGAATTTCTCACAACGGCCCGGACTGTCGGCGACGGCAGTTTGGGCCGACAGGCTTTTTGCCGATAATACCTGCACTGCG
>JABEVB010000239.1 GCA_013044165.1 Phycisphaerales bacterium | reverse complement strand
CCTCGCGCCGACCGACAGTAAAATTGGAACGCCGGCTCTCGCGGTGCGCGCCACCTGAGTGCGTTCCGCCCGACAGGCACGCCGGAAAGACCAATTTGTGCCACCAATCAACATTCTTTCATTTCACCCGCAAGTTTGCCAACCAAATAATTCAACCCTACCATGGAAATCAGCCGAATCACAATTTTCTGGGCCGCTTCAGCCACTACAACACCTCAAGTCTTTCCCGGATTTCTACTTCGACCTGAGCAGTAAAGGCACGCGTTGCGTGGCACTCCCGACAACTGTATTAGTTTTAGGCTGCGTCAGCTGGACCGGAACGTCGAGCAACGGAGCCCCAGGAGGGCGAGACAACTGCGCGTTGACCATCATCAGCGGAAAGCTTACGAGAAAAGCGATCTTACCCGAAAACGTTTTGCGTGTTATCCATCCAGAAACGCAAGCGAGCATTTGCACTGCGAGCAATGACTGGGACAACACCAGGGGGACTGAGGGGGCCAGAGGATAATCCCCTTTGGTCTCGCCGCGGAGGTGCAAAATCGTGACGAAGACCAACGTAATCGATACAGTGGCCGCGAGGGCCACTCTCGCAACCACAACAACTGTGCCGCGTTCTCCCTCCAGCCGGTTCCTATCCGTTCTATCACCCACGGGCACAAACTTCCTTACACTAAAAAGGCATCATCCGGAAAAAGAAAGGCGCTGCTAGATAAGCCAGCGCCAAGGCAAATACCAAGAGCGCTATGGCTCCCGCAACAATCCACTCACGGCCTTGGCTGAATCGGCTGATGCTATACTCCAGAAATAATGGTTCGCCGCCCGTGCGTCAGTTGCCCGATAGCGGCATGGGACCGAGGGCGACCACGGTTACCGTGCCGTGACAATCTTGCGTTACCTCAAAAAAATCATTGCCGCCGCCGAGTGGCACACCTGTCGTGTAGTGGGTCCCCGTTACGTCAGCAGAGACACCCGCGAGAATTGCGCTTAAGCCACCGCCGACGTCGTACCAAAAATGCGTTTGTACCATTACAAGGACCGAATGACTCCCGTCCGCCGCAGCCGGAAGGGGCGTGGTCAGAATCCCCGCAGCGCCGAAGTATCCGAACGTCGTATTGACGGGGCCGACGCCAATGCCCACGTTCACTGGGTTGTGGCCGAGGCCAAACGGTGCGCTCGTCAACCAAAAGCGACCGCCGTGCAACCCACTTACAATTGGGTAACCGCTGGCTCCTGCGAAATAGTCGAAACTGTACATGTAATGGAAAGGCATGCGCCCAGGCGGCGCTATACTAACGCCCGCTTGGTTTATGTTCACCCAATATTCTGAGCGAAACGTAAACGCTTGGTGACCCCACGGATCCACCGCCCCCACCGGCGAGCTCATTTCCATCTGATACGTATTGGCACCATTCAAATAGCCGAGCGGATCCTGCGAAATCCAAATACCCAAACTCGGGCCGTAGTTGCGATTGCGGGCGTAATACAGGCCCGTGATGGAATCCAGCGTCATGCCTTGATACAGATAATCGCTGATAGGCTGCGTGCCGCTGGGCGGCGTGCTGAAATCGCTGTTGAGAATCAGAATGCTTCCATAGGGCGAATAAACATAACGTTGTGCCACGCCCCAAGTCTGCGTGGTGGCGTTGTACGTTACAACGGCAGTAGTATCCGAATTAGAAAAGCCTCGGCAAAACGAGCCGGCAGGTTCATGCCTGCCGGAATCACGCTCCACCGCGCGGCCAATCATCCGCTTCCGCCGCCGCATCAACTTGCCATCAACCGCAACCATCAATTCGCCTCAAATGCAGCGGCAGCATTACAGCCACAGATCACAACGCCACGCCACACGCAAAACCTACCCGTACAATTCGTCTACTTGTCCTGACACTACTTATAACTCTTCGCCCGATCTAGACGTTTCGCCTTTCGGCGACCGGCTGAAGCCATAAATTCGGCGCTCCGCTCGCGCCAATACGCCACCTCCTGCAAATCGCTCATACCCGCAAGCCGACGCTGCAACGCCGCCGCTCCACGCCGCTTCATGGCTACACAATCAAACCGCTTGTTTTTAGCTTTTTCACTCATCTTGATCATCTTCAATAACCTCTGCAGGGGAGCGAATCTCCAGTTCCGGCCAACGGTGAAGCACATTTGCCGCATTATACAACGGCACTTTCTCAAAATGAACAATGTGCTTGAAATTCCAGCTCACAATCAGTGAACAGCCCGACACGCTCGCGATTGCCACATGCAATGCGTCTGTCAATGATTTGGCCGTCACAATCCCAGCTGCAAGATAAGCTCGTCTGAGCCGTATTGCATCGGTAGATATCACAACGCGATCCGTCACGTCTTGCATCTGATCGAACCAGTGACGAACATCCTTTGGAGCATAGGCCAACTCGTCCTCAACGAGCGCCGACGCCACCAGTTCAAATCGTCCCGCCCTAACCAATGAAAAAAACTGCCGGGAAGGCTGTTGAAACTCGCGATCAAACACCCCGCCATATACCGATGTGTCGGCGTAGACGCGAATAGCCATTGACTTGCTCGCCATGCTCTTACCTCAAGGCAATCTCGGATCATAAGGCAGCGTCAACCAAAATGGCCGCCAGCGCCTACAGTATACCCTGCCCGTGATAGGCCGCAGCTTGAAATCGAGGTCCGCCGTTGCAGTAGCGGAATCCCGGCGAATTCCTTGAGCTCTACTGCTCGACTGTTCAACTGTTCTACCTTCTCGGCGAAGCCGT
>JABEVB010000238.1 GCA_013044165.1 Phycisphaerales bacterium | reverse complement strand
GGAGGGCGAAATCTCCCGGCGCTGGCCGGGACAGGCCTCTGTGGCCGGGAGCCAAAGATCGGGGCTCTCGCGGCGCAGCCGCGCGGCCAAGGTCAAAAGGCCGGCATAAGCCGCCCCAGACCCCTGAGAGGTCTGGGAGGCAATGCTTGGAGCGTGGCTATTTGCGCTACGCCCAGCGGCTGGTACAATACGCGGCTCGGCTGTTTGCCAGGAGATATGCCCAATGAAGTCGCGCGATGTTCGCAAGCAATTTATTGATTTCTTCGCCCAAAAGCATGGCCATTCATTTGTGGCCTCCAGCCCGGTGGTGCCGCACGACGACCCCACCCTGCTGTTTACCAACGCCGGTATGAATCAATTTAAGCCCTATTTTTTGGGCACCGCCAAAGCGCCATGGACACGTGTTGCCAATACGCAAAAGTGCATCCGCGCCGGCGGCAAACACAACGACCTCGACGATGTTGGCCGTTCGCGCCGGCATCACACGTTTTTTGAAATGCTCGGCAACTGGAGCTTTGGCGATTATTTCAAGCAAGGCGCCATTGCCATGGCGTGGGAATTGCTCACACAGGTATGGAAGCTCGATCCCAAACGTCTGCATGTAACGGTTTACAAAGGCAACCCGGCCGATGGCGTGCCGCCCGATGATGAGGCAGCCCGGCTTTGGCAGCAGATCGCCGGCATGCCGGAGGACCATATCCATCGCTTTGTGGATGACAATTTCTGGGAAATGGGCGAAACCGGCCCGTGTGGCCCATGTACCGAGATTTTTATTGACCGCACCCCCGACTGCACCGGAGGCCCACAGGTCAACGGCACCGACCCGCGCGTCATGGAAATCTGGAATCTGGTTTTTATTCAATATAACCGCGGCTCCGACCGCAAACTCACCCCCCTGCCGTCTCAGCATGTAGACACCGGCATGGGACTCGAACGCATATGCCAGGTGCTTGGCGGCTATGGCGACAACTATGCCACCGATTTATTTACCCCCATTTTTGATGCCATCGGCGATATCTGCGGCAAAAAGTATGGGGGCCTGTTCCCCGAAAAAGATCAGAAGCAGGAAGATGCCGAAACAAACCCCAACCTTGCCCGCGACATTGGCTTTCGTGTTATTGCCGACCATTTGCGCTGTCTTACCTTTGCCCTTACCGACGGGGCCCTGCCCGGCAATGATGGCCGCGGCTATGTGCTGCGGCGCATTTTGCGGCGGGCGGTTCGCTTTGGTCGCCAGAACCTGGGCGTAACCGATCCGTTCCTGCATAAGCTTACGCCGGTGATTGTAGACATCATGGGCGATGCCTTTGGGGAGCTTAAGAAAAACCCCGCCCGCATTGCAGAGATTATTCACGACGAGGAGCAGAGTTTTGGCCGCACGCTCGATCGAGGGCTGGAACTCTTCAAACTTGCCGCCGCCGAAGCCCGGTCAACCGGCAAGGCTCCGCCAATTGTTTCGGCCGCTAACGCCTTTAAGCTCCACGACACCTATGGCTTTCCGATTGATTTGACGCAGGTGATGGCCCGCGAACAACATTTGGATGTGGACGTGGCGGGTTACGAAACACTCATGGAAGAGGCCCGCGAAAAAGCACGTTCGGCAGGCAAAACATCACAGGACAACCTCGCAGACCTGCCGCCCAACATCCTGGCGGAACTCGCCAAGCTGCATATCAGCGGTACCAACGATAGCGCCAAATATCAGCACAAGGCCATTCGCAGCGATGTGGCGGCAATATGGGATGGCGTGCGTCTGCTGGGGTCGCTGGCTGATGCCGGCTCGAGCGCGGCGGTTATTCTGGGGCAAACCAACTTTTATGCCGAAATGGGCGGACAGGTCGGCGATACCGGCGAATTGCACGCAGACCACGGCGGCTGCTTTGAAGTGCGCGAAACACGAAGCGTTGGCGGCTATGTACTGCACCTTGGCATCTTGCGCAGCGGCAAACTCAACACCGGCGATACCGTCAGCGCCGAGGTGCATTCCGCCCGCCATCGTATCGAAAACAATCATACCGGCACGCACTTGGCCAACTGGGCTTTGCGGGCAGTGCTGGGCGACCATGTCGAGCAGAAAGGATCGCTGGTAGACGCCGATAAGCTGCGATTCGACTTTGTGCAGCCCAAGGCTCTGGCTGACGCGCAACTTGCCGAGGTCGAAGCTCTGGTCAATAAATCCATTGCGGCCGATCTACCGGTTTACAGCCAGACAGTGCCGCTGGAAGAGGGCCGAAAGATCAAGTCGCTGCGCGCGGTGTTTGGTGAAAAGTATCCGCCGCAGGTGCGGGTGGTGAGCGTAGGCGTACCGGTAACAGAGCTTCTGGCCCAGCCCGATGACGCACGCTGGATGAATTACTCCATCGAGTTCTGTGGCGGCACGCATGTCGTCTCCACAGCGGCAATCGAAAGCTTTACCCTGGTTGCGGAAGAATCTGTAAGCAAGGGCATTCGACGGATTGTGGCCCTTACAGGGGCCGCCGGCAAAAAAGCCGCCGAACTTGCCTCCCAAATGGATGCGCTTATTGCGCAAAGTACAGCGGCCAATGTCGCAGGCCTGCCCGGAGCCATCGCGGCGATTCAATCTTTGGCGCGCGAGCCGCACCTGCCTATGCTGGCGCGGCGCAAAGGCCAGCATGCGGTAGCACAACTGCAACAACAGCTCAAAGACCAGCAGAAAAAGGCCAGTGGCGGCGCAGGCGGCCCCGACACTGCCGAGATCGAACGCCTCCTTGGCGCGATGGAGCAGGTCAACGGTGCCGCACTGCTGGTGAGTTCGCTTCCGGAAGCGTCGGCCGACGTATTGCGCGGTGCGATGGATGCCATCAAGAAAAAGCACATCCAAACGCCCCTGGCCATTCTTCTGGCCGGCGTATCGGTAGACCACGATAAGGACGGCAACCCGCTGCCGGCAAAAGTTAATTTGCTCGCGGCGGTAAGCGATGCGCTGGTGGGCAAGTTGGCTGCCGGCGATTGGGTTAAGGCGATTGCTCCTCTGGTGGGCGGCAGCGGTGGCGGACGACCGCAGATGGCGATGGCCGGCGGTAAAGACACCGGTAAAGTAGCCGAGGCATTGGCCGCCGGGCGCGAACTTGCCCAGAAAAAGCTTGCCTGAATCATCTTGCGTTGCATTTACCCGATCGAAGGATTGTTTTGTGCCTTGCGACAACAACACCCCTGTGGCCATTGCCGATGAGAACGCCGAAATAAATGCAGCCCCACGGCGGGATTTTCGGTTGGGGTGGCTGGCCTGGTCTCATTTTTTAAACGATGGAGCCGCCTTTTATCTTCCCGGCATTTTGCCGGCGGTGCTGGTGGCGCTGCATGAGTCGGTGCGAATGGTCGGCGTGATTATGCTGGCCATGTACATTGGCCAGACACTCCAGCCGGTGGCGGGCCTGTGGGCAGATAAAATCGGCGGCACATCGCTGGTAATATGCGGGCTGTTGCTTGCGTCGCTGGGGGCGGCGCTGGTGGGCCTGTCGCCCAATGTCTGGGCGCTGATGGGGCTGCTGCTGGCCAGCGGGTTGGGAAGCACACTGTTTCATCCGCAGGCTTTGGCGCAGGTGCGATCGCTTACAGTAAAACGCCACGGCATGGGCATGTCTCTGTTTTTAATTGGCGGCGAGTTGGGGCGCGGTATATGGCCGTTTATCAGCAGCCTTATTGTGGTGAAACTGGGGCTGCGGTACCTGTGGCTGCTGGCGCTGCCTACCCTGCTTACCCTGCCCCTGTTTTTTCGACAATTGCCAAGCTTACCGGCGCGGCCCAAGGACGCCAAGCCGGCACACCTGCACTTCCGCGAGCATCGCCGGCCTTTTTGGGTGCTGGTAACGTATTCCACGTTGCGGGCCTTGGTGGTATTTGGCACGCTGGTGTTTATACCCATTATGTGGCGGCTGCGCGGCGGGGCACTGGTGAGCGGCGCATCTATCCTTACCACGCTGCTGATTACCGGCATCATTGGCCAGGCTGCCGGTGGAACCCTCGGCGACAAGCTGGGCCGAAGGCATGTGCTGCAGGCTTCCGCCGCCCTGCTGCTGGTGCTTACACCGCTGCTGCCGCTTACGCATGGATTTCTGTTGTGGGTTTTGGCCGCGGTGCTGGGCATACCGATGTTTGCGACGTTTTCGCCGACGCTGGTAATCGGACAGGAAATCTTTTCGGAGAATAGGGCGCTGGGAGCGGGCATTGCACTGGGATTTTCCAACGGATTGGGAGCCATCGGGCTTCTGCCGTTGGGTTGGGTGGTTCACAGATTTGGCATCGGAACCTTGTTTGGCATTTTAACTGCGGCCGCGGGTCTTATGCTGGCGTCATCCTTTTTATTTTCGCCCAAGGTGCATCCTTCCATGAACTAACGGCGCGTGAGGCATCGCATAAATTCCGCGTCTTCATCCGAACACACTCCCAAAGGCGGCGAGTCTCTGCTATAGTCGAGAGCTGCAAAAAAGTCGCCAACCGATGGAGCAACGGATTGTGAGATATGTTATCGTGGTGCAGCATGTGCAGCCGGAAGGCATTGGCTGCATTGCCAATAGTTTAAAAGCAGCCAACATAGAAACCCAGATTTGTGAAATCTTTTCCGGTCATAGCGTGCCGCAAGCCGTCAATGGCGCAGCGGGCGTGATCATCATGGGCGGCCCCATG
>JABEVB010000237.1 GCA_013044165.1 Phycisphaerales bacterium | reverse complement strand
CAAGATAATAAATAAAAATCTTGGTGTCTTTGTGCCTGGTGCCCTTGTGGTAAATCAACCCCGTCGTCGTCTCCGCGTGCTCTGCGCCTCTGCGCGCCACCCGTCGCGCAGCGCCTACTCAAAGACACAAAGACGACGACGGTCGCGCGCAGAGTCGCAGAGTCCGCAGAGACGTTTTTTTAACTACAGTGATGTTTCAACTCAAATACCAGCCTTAGCCAGGCTAACCACCCGGCCAAGATAATAAATAAAAATCTTCGTGCCTTGGTGTCTTGGTGGTAAATCGCCGTCGGTCGTCCTCTGTGTTACCCTGCGTACCCCACGGTTAACCCCCTCGTCGGTCGTCCTCCGCATGCTCTGCGCCTCTGCGCGCCAACCCGTCGCGCAGCGCCCCGGCGCATTTTCAGCCGGTGGCTGCTGCGATACAATTTTTAACTCGGCGACGGAACCGAGGCGGATTTTGCGTGGGTGGTGTTTGTGACAAATCTTGACGCTGGCGAATTGGCCCTGGCGGCGGTGGCGGCAGCCGGGGCGTTTCACGCCGCCAACGTCTTCTATGCCGGCAGCCAGTGGTTTATTCATGCCGACCGCCGCATTGCCGACCCGGGCGCTGTGGCCCTTACATTTGACGACGGCCCGCACCCGTCCTTTACGCCTGCTGTCGCCCAAACGCTGGCCGCATTTAATGTGCCCGCCGCCTTCTTTTTAATTGGTCGCTACGTCAGCGAGCAGCCCGCGTTAACGCGCGACCTTGCCGCCGCCGGCCATGTGCTGGCCAACCACACTTGGGACCACCACCGCTGGGGCGTTTTCGGTTCCAGCCGTTACTGGCACGAGCAGCTTGCCCGCACCAACGACGCCATTGCCGCTGCCGCCGGCAGCCCCGCAACTTTCTTTCGGCCGCCGATGGGCTTTAAAACATGGCGGCAGGCCAAAGCATTAAAAGCCATGAACCTGCGCGTGGTCGCGTGGCGGCTGCGCGCATTCGATACGCTGCCCATCAGTTCTACGGCCATTGCCCGGCGCATCGGCGAGCAGGCCCGCGGCGGCGACATCATTACCCTGCACGACGGCCTCGAACCCGCAAGACGCTCGCTTTCGCAGCAGCAAACCTGCCGCGCATTACCCGATATCATCAGGCGACTGCGCGATCGCGGCCTGCGCTTCGTGTCGCTGGCCCACGGCCTGAGCGTGCCGGCCGTCCCGCCCGCTTCGACCCCGCCGGGGGCCAAAGCATGAACACGAGCAACAACAGCTCACACCGCGCCAGGCCGCAACTATTGGAGCCGGTGCGCCTTGATGTGCGCGTGCGAACCGTGGCAACTTTTATCTGCTTTGGCGGTGCCTTAATCTTTTTGGTGCTGGTGCTCGGGCCGCTTATGGCCCTGGCCCATGCCCTGGGCGACCGCGACCGCAAGGTGGCCCGACGTTGGGTTCGCACGGTGTACCGCGGGGTGCTGGGGTGGTTCTGTGGCAGCGGCCTGCGGTTTGAGCCATTTGACTGGAGCCAGGCTCCGGAGTCATGCATTATCGTCGCCAACCATCAATCCATGATGGATATCCTGATCATGTATTTTTTCCCGCGCGACGCGCGGGTTTGGGCCAAAGATTGGCCCTTCAAGCGGCCGCTGCTGGGGTGGATGATGCGCCTGTGCGGCTACCTGCATGTAGATTCGCCCGACATCATGGAGCAAGCCGAGCAAGTCCTTAAAGCCGGCGGCAGCCTCTACATCTTTCCCGAAGGCACACGCAGCCGCGATGGCCGTCTCGGCCGCTTTCATGACGGGGCCTTCGCCCTGGCGGTCAGAACCAACACGCCCATTGTGGCGGTGGCCATTAACGGCTCGGGCCGTTGCATCCCGGCAGGCTATGTTTGGGTGTACCGATCGAATATAACGGTGCGTGTGCTGGGCGTGCTGCGACCCGACCCCACCGCCGAAAAACCACAGGCCGCCCTTAAAGCCGCTACCATCAAGCTTATAGCCGCAGCGCTGCCCCCACAGAATCAAGCATAGCCTTGTCCCGCACCCACAGAGCGATGAACCGCGGAGGTCATCGTTTATAATTCTATACCAAGGCAGCGGATGGAAAACATAAGCCTTAATCCCAAATAAACAGGAAAGAATGCAGTATTTGGCGCCGCCGGGAATCGGTATTCGCATAATCAGTAGTTCGGTGTTCACAGTCAAACATATTTTCGGATATTCTAGTCATCCGAAAGGAAACTGAGGCATGAAACTTGAATCGCTTAAACTCAAGAACTTCAAGGCTTTTGAAAACGCCGAGCTTAGAAATATTCCGCGCATGTGTGTGCTTGTCGGAGCTAATGGCACTGGCAAGTCTACGCTGCTTAGCGTGTTTGGCTTTCTAAAGGACGCGCTCACCGACGATGTGCCGGTTGCCCTCACGCGTCTCGGCGGAAGTCGCGGCTTTCAGGAAGTGCGCAGTCGCAACACCGATGGCCCGATTGAAATTGAACTTAAGTTTCGTCAGCAGGATGATTCCCCTTTAATCACCTATACGCTCGCCATTGATGAGGTTGACGGCAAACCCTTGGTCGCACGCGAGGTGCTCAAATATCGCCGCGGCAGCCGGGGTAAGCCCTGGCATTTTCTGGATTTTGAAAAAGGGGAAGGATCGGCCGTCACCAATGAGCCCGACAGCGTCACAACTGAAAGTGAATTAATCCGCGAGACACAAACGCTTAAATCGGCCGACACGCTGGCCATACGAGGTTTGGCACAGTTCAAAAAGTTTCCGGCGGCCATGGCATTGGGCGAGCTTATATCCAATTGGCATATTTCCGACTTTCATATCCAACGGGCCAGGCCCGAACAGGAGGCCGGCCATGCTGAACACCTCTCGAAAGAAGGGGAAAACCTTGCCCTGGTAACAGAGTTTCTTTATAAGCGCCACAAAACCGTTTTTGACACAATTATTGATCGCCTGAAACACCGCGTTCCCGGCCTTACCAATGTAGACGCCAAAACCACGGAAGAAGGCCGCGTATTGCTCCGATTTCAGGATGGTGCATTCACCGACCCATTCTTGGCACGGCATGTTTCGGATGGCACCATCAAAATGCTGGCATATCTGATTCTGCTGTACGACCCGCACCCACATCCGCTGCTTTGTGTTGAAGAGCCTGAAAACCAGCTTTATCCGTCACTGCTTGCCGAGCTGGCGGAGGAATTCCGTGACTATGCGCGCCGAGGCGGGCAGGTTTTTATCTCGACGCACTCACCGGATTTTCTCAATGCGTGCAAACTTGAAGAGGTTTTCTGGCTGGTTAAAGACCGTGGCTACACATCCGTTAAACGTGCCTCCGAAGACCGGCAAGTAGCCCTGTACATGCAAAATGGTGACAAGTTGGGCTACCTTTGGAAGCAGGGCTTTTTAGAGGGAGCGGCCCCGCAATGAGCGAACTGGTCTTTTTGCTGGAAGAACAATCCGCCGCCGAAATGCTCCGAGGTTTGTTGCCGCGGCTACTGCCGGACGCAATATCTGTGCGGTATATCGTTTTTGAAGGCAAACGTGACTTGGAAGATAATATGGTTCGCCGTTTGCGGCACTACCGATCACCGGGCGCACAGTTTATAGTCCTGCGCGATCAGGATTCAGGCAATTGCAAACACTTAAAAGCGACGCTTCTTGAAAAATGCCGCCAATCCGGACGAAGCAACGCGGTGGTGCGCATCGCCTGTCACGAGTTGGAAAGCTGGTACCTGGCGGATTTGGCCGCCGTCGAACGGGGCATGGGCATTGCAGGCCTTGCACAGAAGCAGAACAAGGCCAAATACCGCCGACCGGATTCGCTTGCCAACGCCTGCCAGGAACTTGAGAAGATCACAACCAATCGTTACCAGACTATTAGCGGCTCGCGCGCCATTGGCCCTCATCTTGATCCAGCAAACACCCGGTCAGGGAGTTTCAGGGTGTTTGTTGAAGGGATAAGAAGAATCACCAATCAATCGAGGACGCCGTGACGAGGAGCGGATAAAGCGCACGCCTGGAAGGGGCCTGGTTCGGCAAAGAAAACCGGCAGAAGCTCGAGCCACGTCTTTTGATTGAGTATCCATATTAAATCCATCACGCAAAGTTTCGGACGCCCCTTGGTACGCAGCGACCCCTGCGGTTAACCCCGTCGCGCAGCGCCTACTCAAAGACACAAAGACGACGACGGTCGCGCGCAGAGACGTTTTTTTAACTACAGTGATGTTTCAACTCAAATATCAAACCTGAGACATAATAACCATTCAACCGAGATAATTAAATAAACACCTTGGTGTCTTTGTGCCTTGGTGGTAAATCGTCGGTCGTCTCCGCGTGCTCTGCGGCTCTGCGCGCCAACCGTCGCGCAGCGCCTTAACCTCTTAACATTAGTAAATATCTCTGTGCGGCTTTGCGACCCCTGCGGTTAACCCCGTCGCGAAGCGCCTACTCAAAGACACAAAGACGACGACGGTCGCGCGCAGAGACGCGGAGTCCGCAGAGACGTGTTTTAACTACAGTGAT
>JABEVB010000236.1 GCA_013044165.1 Phycisphaerales bacterium | reverse complement strand
GAGCCTTGCCGGCCTTACATATGAAGACTTCATTCAGACCGATGCGGCGATCAACCCGGGTAATTCGGGTGGTCCTCTGGTAAACATGAAAGGCTCGGTTATTGGCATCAACAGCGCCATTGCGACCAGCAACGGCGGCTTCAGCGGAATTGGGTTTTCGATACCGTCTAATGAAGTCAAATATGTAGCCAATGCGCTGATTAAGTTTGGCAAAGTGGTGCGCGGTTATCTGGGCGTGAGCATCAGCGATGTACGCCATCAGAGTGTGCGCGAAGTTGCGGAAACGTTTGGCTATCATGGCAAGCATGGTGTGTTGGTGCAGCAGATAGAGCCCGGCACGCCCGCCGCGAATGGCGGCCTGAAAAAGGGCGACATCATCACCATGCTCAATGGGAAAAAAGTCATGACGATGAACCAGCTTCGTGATCAAATTGCCATGACCCATCCCGGCGACAAGGTTACGTTGGGCGTTTTCCGTAATGGCAAAAACATAACCCTGACGTTTCCGCTGGGTACGCAGCCACAGACCCTCGACCAGGTTGCCATGGGTGGCGGTGGTAGTTCGTCAGTGGCGCCGATGGCCTCTAAAAAGCTGGGGGTGACCATAGCACCGGTAACGGCCGCCGTTGCCAAGGCCGACCATATGACTGCACCCCGCGGCGTCGTGGTGACCAATGTAGCCCCGAATGGGCTTGCGGCCTCGGTGGGCGTAGCTCCGGGAGACATTATCTTGAGCGTGCAGGGGGTGCGGGTGAACTCGCCTGATGCCTTTGACAGCGCACTGAAAAAGCTGGATCTCGCCAAGGGGGTTCGGCTATCGCTGCGAAGCCCATCGGGTGTTGAGCAGTTTGTTTTTGTAAAGAGCGGTAATTAGAAGCAGGAGCGGTCGCCCTTTATATTGAGGCCTTCTTGGCCAGCCGGGGATGCCACCACTGGGCATCCTTGGCTGGTTTTTTTTATTGAAATGTATCAATTGGCTCTCTCTGGCGGTTCAGGCACTGGGTGGGCCAATCGCGCTGATTTGCTGCATGATGGCCCCGGCACCCCGGTCCATCAGCGACTGAAGTAGAGGTTCAAAAAGGGCGTTGAGGCCATTGGTTGAGGCGTTGGCTGAAAGCAAAGTCGCACGGGCGAATTGGCGCCCATCAGGCGTAGCAATAAATGCTCGGACAATCCACCCGTCGTCATTGACTCGTGGCTCGGCACAAACGCCGATAGGCGCCAAACAATTACCGGCAAGGCGGCGCACGATGGCTCGCTCAAATGCCAGCGACGCTCTGGTAGGGGCATGGTCCAGATGCCCAAGCAGACCGGCAAGTTCGGCATCGCTACGGCGTATTTGGATAGCGAGCGTGCCTTGGCCAGCGGCGGGTATGAATTGATCTGTGGGCATCACCTCGCCTTGTGGCGGCAAAAGGTTGGTGCGTTTGAGTCCGGCCGCTGCGAGAAAGGTGCCCGCTACCACTCCGTCGCTTACTTTGCGGAGCCTGGTATCAATGTTGCCTCGCAGGGGTATAACGCTCAGGTCTTGCCGCATGGCCAGCAGTTGCGCCTGGCGTCGCATGGAGGAGGTGCCAACGCAGGCACCTTGAGGCAAGTTTTGGATGGTGCATGTCTGGTGGCCAATCCAGACATCATTGGGCGTTTCGCGTGGGGGGGTGGCAATAATTTGGAGGTCTGCGGGGATTTCGATCGGGAGATCTTTGGCGGAATGAACCGCAAGGTCTATGCGGCCATCAAGAAGCTGTTCCTCAATTTCCTTTACGAACAGGCCCTTGCCGCCGGAGGCTGCGAGCGGCTTGTCCGTTTGCTTATCACCGGAGGTGGTGATGGTGAGAAGTTCGATGGTTTTACCAGCGAGCAGGGGCGCAAGCATGGTGGCGACGGCTTTGGATTGTGTAACAGCCAGCAAACTGCCGCGGGTGCCAAGCCTGATAATGTTTCGATTGACCATGAGCTACGGTTTCCAAAATAGATTTCACGGGACAGTTAACTCCATTGTGCTGGCTGAATTGTAGTGGTTGGTGGCCTTGCGGGCTATGCCGAGATTATACGGAGCGCGTCGTTGCGTTTAGGGGCCACGATTGGGTTATGGAACCGCCGAAGCCAGGCCCGGGCGTCAGGTATCTGCAAAGTGACTGGCCGCTGACGGTGATGTGGACAACGTCCGAGAACTGCCGCAGGGTTGGCTGTACGCGGGTGTTCCAAGGCCCAAGTTGTTTTTATAAAATATGTCGTTGACTTTTTTAGAGCCTGCGGTCGCAAAAAGCGGCGCCTTAGGACGAGTTATGGGACTATTTATTGCGCGGTCGCTACGTTTAAGATTTTAAAAGATACGTTGCTTTGGGATCGCATATTCCACCGTTTAAGTTGTTTTAAATTATTGTGTGGCAATGACTTATGGCGATTGGAAAACGCGTTCGCAGACGCTGTGCGATTTATAATAGGTCTGTTTTTTAGAAAGTCCAGCAAAAAGTTCTTGACTCGCGCTTGCCTCGCGCTATTATTTAGCGTGTTCGGGAGAGCGAGTCTCCGAATGACAGGCCACCCGGTTCAATTCTTGGGTAGGGTGGTACGGTGCGGTGAGTGCATCGGTCTGTCGTGCGGGAGATTTCAGTTTGTTACACCGACACGTAAGTTAGTGGAAGTTTGTCGGCCGACGTAATCGGTCGGCGAGCGTCGCCTGCGGTGAAAGCCGCCGGACCGGGCCCGGTTCGTCCAGCGATGATCCACCAGCTTGGCCGCGATTGTGGCTGTGCATGTTGCACGCCCGCGGCACCCATGAAACGTTATTGATGCTGTGTAGGTATCAATATAGTTAGTTTAGTTACATTTTGTTTTTTAAGGGAGTCTTATTATGAAAATCTCGATCCAATCGTTTGTGCTTGCCGCCGCCGTTGCCGCTTCGATGGGCGCTGTGGCGCAGGCCGTACCTGAAACATACACATGGGATTTCTCTAGCCCGCAAGGCGCTTTGGGAACCACGCAGGTCTATACCAGCGCTGTAACGCCCAGTGGGCCTTCGCCAGTGGATGTCACTGCGTATGGCTTTCAGGTTACATACGACCCCAGCAACCCGTCCGCATCCAACACGCAAACCGGAAGTGCCATTCATCTCTATGGTAATCAGGGAAGTGGCACAGAAAACGGGCTGGGCCTGAAGAATTATCCGTATCAGGAGATCGGTTTTCTCGTGACACAAAACCAGGGCGGCCAGAATAATGATGGCCAGAACAATGACGGCCAGAATAATGATGGCCAGAACTATAACAATCAGAACAATGATGGCCAGAATTATAACAATCAAAACAATGACGGTCAGAATAATGATGGCCAGAACAACGATGGCAATAACAACGACGGCCAGAATAATGATGGCAATAACTGCGATAATGGAGGTGGGGGCACCACAACGTATGAAGGCTTCGTGCAGGTGGACCTTAGCAACCTCCTGAAAATTCCGAACGTGGATCCGTTTGCCACCATCACCATCGGAAGCTTGCAGAACGGCACCTACGATGCCTATGCATCGAGTACGTTGGGCACCATTGGCACCAATGAGATTATTGACCATTCGACGACGACGCCCAACACGTTCCTGCTTAGCGATTTCAGCTTGGCTAATCCATACCTCACCATCACGGCCAACGACCAGGCCGGCCTGGATAAGTCCATTCTGCTTTCGACGCTCAGCGTCAGCACCGGCTCGCCCGCACCGGAACCAGCTACTATTGGTATGCTGGCAATTGGCGGGGTGGGCCTGCTGCTGGGTCGCCGCCGCAAGAGCGCCTGATAACGGTTAACGAATCATACTCCTTCGCTTCCCACAACCTCCCAACACCTGGGGCGATGCACGCGAAGTGCATCGCCCCTTTTTTATTTTTGCCGGCCTAAGCTCACGAGTGGCGAATGGCAAGTTCGCGCTGTCGGTACGGGTTGTACCGGAGTAGAATTGTCACCCCTTAGCCGAAGTAGAAGTGTCAGGTGGAAGTCTGGTGTATACCATTCAGAATGGAAGACCTAAGAATGTCGGCTAAGGAACGTGTTCGACTGGATGCGCTGCATAGGGTTGAACGTAACGAGGTAACGGTGATGGCGGCTGCGGAGCTGATGGATGTG